>NZ_CP059725.1:3305000-3368120 GCF_014117425.1 Bartonella sp. HY038 | reverse complement strand
TAAAATTTTGAATTATCCAAGATAGGAACGTTAAAAAACTTAACAAAAACAAGGCAATATTGAATGGGTGTTGATAAGACTCACATTGTTATAAAGAGACTCATTTTAAGCCGATCAAGCTTGTGAATGAGTGAGTCTTTAAAAACAAGAATCAAAATTAGGTTATAAACATATATTTATATAAAAAATTAACCATTATCAAAATAACGCATAAAATTTACTGCTAATTGGTGGCGCGATTGATCCACGTTTTTAGAAAATTTGTTAACCATTAAGGCAAAAGCTAAAAAATAAGGTGCTTATTTAAAAAAGCTGATCGTCTCTTTAGTCCCAAATGTTTCAGCCTAAAATTTTATATAACCAAGCCTTTGATTCTATCATTGAGTAGACCGTAATGCGATCCTTAGAGTAATAAATACGGATTGGGCAGCCACAAAAATTGTTTTCACCAGAAACTTACATGAGACAAAGGGAGGTAAATGCAAAAACGCTTTACATCAAAAGATGCAAAGCGTTTTCAAAGATAAAATTTTTAAAAAACAAGTTTATGGTTTTTGCATAGCCGCTTATGTGGCGACGACAATGCGTCCAATCTCATCAGGCAGCATTTTGCAATGTTTGGATGCGTGAAGAAGCAGCACCTTGAGCAATGCGGCGTTGCTCAATCCAATCCTCACGGCTTAAGCTGAAATTATCAGCTATTAATAATCCTGATACGATCGATTGTTGCTCACTAACACCTTCATAACGAAATCCTAATTTTTGGATAACTCGCCGCGAAGGGGTATTGGCAGCAAAACAGGTGACATAAATGCTATCAAGGTCGGTTGCGCGAAAAATAGTATCGATTAATGCGTTAGTGGCTTCGCTTGCATAGCCCTTTTTCCAATAGGGTTCACCAAGCCAATAGCCGATCTCAACACCATTTGGATCGTCATGGCGTTCTCGAACGCTACAAGAGCCAATAAATTCGCCTGTATCACCCAACGTAATAGCATAGACACAATGGCCCATCTCGCCCGCAACCGCACGTAGAATAAAGTCGGCCGCATGTTTTCGCGTAAACGGATAAGGCATAGCGCTAAGCATTGCAGAGACACGGCGATTATTGGCGAGATCGGCAATGGCGTCCATGTCTTCAATATGGGGTAATCGCAATACCAATCGTTCAGTTACTAAAACAGGGCAATGTAACTGCCGCCGCCGCTCATTATTGCTGATGCCGTTATTGCTTAACGGCTCATTATTATCCAAGGGGTCGTTGCTCATTATAACCTCCAGAGCAAAAGAAAAAAGGGAAAGATGGTGTCCCATCTTTCCCTTATATTTTGGTCTGGATTAACAGTACCGGGGTCCAATGGGACGCCGGACTGTTTTAAGAGCTCCGGCTTACTCTGCTGCTTCTGCCATTTTCACGACAGATACAAAGCTGCGGCCATTGGCTTTCGTACGGAACGAAACAGTGCCGTTAACAAGTGCAAAAATAGTGTGATCTTTACCAATGCCTACATTGTCGCCAGGGTGCCACTGGGTGCCACGTTGACGAAGAATGATATTGCCAGGAATGACAGATTCACCACCAAATTTTTTCACGCCGAGGCGTTTTGATTCTGAATCGCGACCGTTGCGTGACGAACCACCAGCTTTTTTGTGTGCCATAGGTGTTCTCCTAAAAACTTTATTGCTATTGCAAATAATTTAACATTTTGCTGAAATTTACTGCTGCCAGTTTTGGCGCATGTATCAGCGGTTTTAACTTTTATAAAAACCAGTGATGGTTTTTAAATCTTTTAATTAACCAGCAACAATCTCGGAAATGCGGATTGTTGTCAATTCTTGACGATGGCCACGTGTGCGCTTTGAATTTTGACGGCGACGCTTCTTAAAAGCGATAACCTTACGGGCACGGCCCTGCTCGACAACAGTTGCCTTAACCACAGCACCCTTAACAAAAGGAAGGCCGATCTTGGCATCTGCACCAACGCCAACCATCATGACATCGGTAAATTCTACAACGCTACCAGCTTCACCAGCAACTTTTTCTACTTTAAGGAGATCATTAGCAGCAACGCGATACTGCTTGCCTCCGGTCTTGATAACTGCAAACATTTATAAGCCTTTCATACACACCAGATCTCACTGCAATTATAAAACTTTCAAAAATGAAAGATTTCAAACATAAAGGCAATTGCCGTTATTTTAACAGTGGCTAGTCTTTTTATAGTTTGTATCCCATTTATAGCTTTAAGCTAAAACCATGCGACCAACTTGTTTTTCATCAAAATTGCACAAATTTTAAGGCATAGAATCCCAAACCCAATTCATGCAAGTTTTTCTATTGCGAATTTTTGCTGCAATGTCAAGATTTTTTGCTGAATTTGATAAAATAACACTTGTCAGCGATTAAATTCACAGCTATTAAGCCGATTAGCATGATATGCACTATCTTTGCGCTTTTTTTTGCAAACCGCAACCAACAAAGCGCATGATTGGAGAGGTGGCTGAGTGGTTGAAAGCACCGCACTCGAAATGCGGCATAGGGGCGACTCTATCGGGGGTTCAAATCCCTCCCTCTCCGCCAGTCATAGCAAGCTTCTTTAATTTCCCTAAGCTTTTGAGATATCTTTATTTTATAACTGAAAAGCAAATTTTTTCACCCAAAACCATTCCCATTCTTTTAAAATTGACTTTCTTATAGATTAGCCTAATTTTAAAACTTCATTTTTAACATTGGGGGATATTGTGAAGGATTTAAAAAAACAATTTGAGGAAGAACTGTTTGCTTTAGCTGAAAGAACATATGCTGAGACAAATTATAATCCAAAAAGATTCAAAAATTTGATAAAGGAACATGGTGGCGTAGGAACAGCCAAGAACTTATTGGGATCTAATAAGCAAGAAGAAGGTTATATCAAATTACTTCAACTGGGACGACTTGACCTCACCATGGAGTATTTTATTGTTAACACCCCTCAATATCATTCACTTTTCACAGAAAAAGAGTTGAAAAAGGCGTTGCAACTTTGTCCAAATGAAGACAAATAGACATATTTGGTTTCACGCCGCACCGAAGCTATATGCTGTCTTATAAAACAAGATTAATTCATAGCTATTTTAAAACAACGGCTGCCCAAGGCAGCCGTTTTCTTTTTATCATAAGTGCAAAAACTACCACTTTACTTTAAAGCCAACACTTCCCTTTAGTGCATAGCTGTCTGAAAAATCTTGTAGGCTGGTTTTAACCGTACCTTCACCAAAAAGCGCATATTTATCATCATTCCAGCTATAATTAGCACCAATAGTTACACCGCCCCAAGTGCGTTGATTGCGGTTTTCAAAGGCTTTGTCATTAAGCTTAACTTTTACACCATCGGCAAAATCTTGATAGATATTGGCAATTGCATAAATATTGCTTTTATTCTGGCTGCCATCTTGCTGTTTGATGATGGTTTCGCGTTCAAAACCAAGACCAATACGGGCGGTTAAGCTTTCGGCTTTATCCAATGATACACGTACATTATAAGGGCCGGTGAAATCATCAAAATCAACCGATGACCAACTTAACTGCGCTTGTGGGGTAATGATCCAGCCATTATCCAAACCAAAACGGCGACCAGCTTCAATAGACAATGCATAGCCTGTGCCATCATTATCTGAGCGCAAGCCTTGTAAAATGTTTGAATCAAGGTCGCTATTATACCAATTCATCTTGGCAAGACCATCGACATAAAAACCGTTTTCGCCGATCCAAGTTAGATTAGCACCAAAACCATAGCCGTCAGTTTTAATCTTGCCATCACCTACATTGGCGTCAATTTTGGTGGAGCCATTGGTATAATTCACGAAAATGCCGCCAAGCAATTTGCCATTGCTATTTTCGCTGAGCAATAGATCAAGTCCAGCTTCCAACTTAACCATATTGGTCGAATGATCGGCACCGCTTGTACTGCGGCTAGGATCAAATTTACTATGCCCACCTTCAACGCGGCCCCAAAATAATGAGCCAGCTTTGCCTGCCTCGGCTGTATTATTGGCAGCACTATATGGATCAAAGAAATAGCGACCACCAGCGCGTTCGCGATAGGTAGAAACAGCATTTAAATCTAGCAAGGCTTGGCCATAAGTTTCATAGACTGGCACAGCAGGCTGATAATGCGAGCGCAAATACCAATTGCCATCATTACCAGTAATACCGCCACTATTATGCAGGGAATAGCCATAAATGCCGTGAATAATTGACTGCTTGCCCTCGGGAGTGATGTAGTCACCATTAGCAAGAGTGAAATGTGCATTTGATGCGCCATTAACTTCAATCAGTTTAATGCCATTTAAAGTTTCTGCGCCTTCGCCGCCAGTGCGCATAACACGCAATGCGGTTGTACCACTTGTGTCTCCGGTCACATGCAACATATCGGTAGCTGATTGATCGCCACCAAAGCTGGTTGCCATTTCAAGCACACTGCCTGCGCCGCCGTGATAGGAACCAACGGTTAATTGATGCCCCGGCAATGGGCGATTAATTGAAGTAAGCGACAAGGTGCTATTATTGATCATTGCACCACTAAGGCGTGAATTGCCGGTAAAGATTAGCGAGCCGCCATTAATAGTTGTTGTGCCGCTCCAGCTATTATCGCCATAGAGCTCGAGCATGCCCGTGCCATTTTTGGTAAATGAGCCTTGAGTTGTAATGCCTGTTGATGGCGCAACATAATCGCCGATATTATTGCCCCATGTATCATAGGCATTAAAGCCGCCCTTGGTGCTATCCATATTAATGGTAACAAGACCATTAAAAGCACCATAACCATCTGCTGCATCATAAAGGTTTAAACGTGCATAACCACTACCATTATCTAAAGCGTGGCCTGATTGAATTTCAGTTGTTGCCAAAACTTCGCGCAATTGTTCCTTGCTCATATAAGGAAAGCGGTTGGCAATTAAAACTTCCGCGCCTTCTGGCACAACGGCATCAAGATTGGTGGCACCAACAGTTGGCAAGCCGTAAGTTAAACGGTAGCGATAAACTTCCTTATCTTTTAATGATTGGGCAAAACCATCGGTGGTTTTGGTGCAAAGCGTCAGATCTCCCGCACAACCTTCGTTTAAAAGATTACGCAAATCTTGCTGGGCAGCATCAAAAAGCGCTTTAAAATCTGATGGCAAGGCAAAACGACCGCCCAAAATACCAGGAACTTCGCTATTTAAATAATCTGGATTATTATTGAGCGCTTGCGTCAAAGCATAAAGCGTATGAATACGCGCACCAATCACGTCAAACGCATAATGCACGCCAAGCACGATACGGCTATTGCCATATTCGCTACCTCGCAGCATCATTTCCTTATAACGCTCTGGCACCATCATTGCCATGCTCATCGTTGTCACAAAACCAGTTGCCGAATGGCCACTAGGAAACGCGGCATTATGGCTTACACCGGGGAAAATATTGGTTGCGGTATTAACTGGCTTGCCAAAATAATTAACGCCATCAAAAGCCACAACCCGGTCTGGTGCAACTTGCAATGGTCGGCTGTCACCAACGCTATTGGCGTTTTCTGGCAATGGATTATAAGCAACATCATAGGTATTAAATATGCCATCACTTGGCATTGTGATGCCGGTTAGCGGATGATCGGGATTACCATCATAACTACCATTGGCAAAATAATTTTTTGCCACTGCAGAATCGCCGCCAACAACAATCGCGCTCATTGCGCTCATATATTTGGAAAAGTTTGGTGAAAAAGTCGTTACCTGAAAGCGCTCAGTAACGGAATTATTGTCCTTATAGACTTGTGCAAGCTGCGGCCCCAACGCATCTGCTGCTAAAAGACCATTATAGAGCGAGCCGACAAGATAGCCGGTAGTATCATCATAAATTGCCTGTTGGCGCTCTGCTGCTGTTGCCTGATTATTAATGCGCAACGTTGTTTCCAAGTTTTCACGTAAGGCATTGCGGCCAGCTTCGGTTGAATTTAGCTGACTAAAACCCATAAGCAATTCTGTCGCTTTAATATTTGTATTGGTTTGCGCTTGTGCTTGCACCCCTGCAATCGTCACTAAAGCCGAACTCAATAAAAGATAGGAAAAAAATTTCTGTGTCGTTTTTAGCATCAAAGCTGCCCTCAATATCCAATGTTGCCAAAGTTAATTATTAAGGGTGCTAATGCAGTAGCGATGTTACAGATAAATGACATATTTATGTCAGAAAAATAACACGAATAAATAATGATATTTATAAGAAATAAAACCTATATTTTGCACACTAAAGACGTTTGCTTATCTCAACATAAATCAATTGGCATATTAATTCGATGAGGGTTTGCGTAACAATAATCGCCGGTAATAATGGCACGGCGTTGGGAATTGTTAAGGCAAGCGGCATAATCACCAAAGAATTACGTGTTGCCATGCTAAAGGCAATACTGCGTTTTTGTGGTTTATTTAGCTTGCAAATTTTGCCAAGAATTAACCCCAGAATTGGCGCCAAAATTGCAAAGCTGATATAAATAGGTAAAACAGTAAGCAGCGCTTTGCCAGCCAAGCCTAGTTGGGGTGCAATAGCTAAAATGACAATAAATAGCACCATGGCGGTAGCAGGAACAGGAAGGCAATCAAAATACTGTTTTAAACGAAAGCCGAATTTTTGCCTTTTTGCCCAAATCTGCACAAGAATTGCAAGACATAAGGGCATAATGATCAGCCATAAAAATGCATCTATGAAGGGAGTAATTTGGATATAATTTGCTGCTTCTTTACTCAAAAAAAGTGATAAATAAAGCGGTAAAAACATCATTTGCAATAATAATAAAAGTGCCGTTGCACCAAGCAGCGCGCGCGCATCACCTTTACCCATATGAGTGAAAGTCACCACATAATCGATGCAAGGTGATAATAATACCATTAAAACGCCAAGCTTCATTAAAAAATCCAAAGGGAAAATCTGACTTAAACCAAAAACAAGGCATGGAATGACTATAAAATTGCCAAATAGCAAAACTGACAAAAAGCGTAAATCTTTGAACACCCCACCAAGAGCCGCAAGCGGTACTTGCAAAAATGTGACAAAAAGCATGAGAGCAAGGGCTGGATTGATAAGATTTTCCAAAAATGGTGTAAATTTTTGACTATTGGGATTACCCCAAACAATGAGAAGTGCCACCAAGACACTGGCAAAATAAATCCATGCTTGCCAATGCTCCAATTGCGTTTGTAATTTTAAAAATTTTTGCAAGCAGAAGCCCCCTTATTGGCGCCAATTTTCCAATTATTCCAAATTATACACTTAAGATAAATTTTCCGTGAATTAATACTTGATTATTATAGTCATGTTTGATAGAAAAAATCTGTTTATGTAGAACATAGGTATAATACAGTATAAAGCCAGCAAAAATTTAAAAAAATAGCCAGCCATATTATATCTGCACCATCTTAAAATATTAAATCCTATTATTAAAATTTAAAGGCAAGTATTAACTTCCTTTAAATTGAATGATTCTAAAAATAATTTCGATTTTTATGATTGGTGCATTTGTTCATTTAATAAAAATGGTTCAATTAAAATTTTTTCTATTTTTGGAGAATACTTATGCGCGTTGCTTTTAAAATGAAAAAGCATCTTTTAATGGCTGGTATAGCACTTAATTCGGTCATGCTTTTGGTGGCCAATATTGCCCATGCCCAAGATAGTCATAGCGGCGAAAATAGTGATACATTGCAAACCGTAACGGTTACCGGCAGCAATGGAGCAATGACACCAGCTGGCGTAAGTGTTGTTACGGCTGAAGACATTAACCGCTATGGTAGTGGCAATTTACAGGATGTTATCCGTGATATTCCTGGTACTTTCACTTGGGATAATCCTAGCCAGCCCGGCCTTGCAATTAATATTCGTGGCTTTGAAGGCTCTGGCCGCGTTAACACCATGATTGACGGCGTGCGTCAAAACTTCCGCTTTACCGGCCATGATGCTTCGGGCTATTCCTATGTTGATTCAAACCTATTAACTGAAATAGATGTAGAGCGCGGTGCCGTTGTTGGCGCTGGCGGCGGTGCTTTGGCTGGTAGCGTTAACTTGCGTACTTTAAGCGTTGAAGATATTATCAAGCCCGGTCAAAATTATGGCGTTCTTGGCAAGGCATCATGGGGCAGCAACGGTGTTGGCTTTTCTGAGATGATTGCTGGCGGTGCGCGCAATGATATTGCTGGTGTTGCAGCAGCAATCAGCCGCCGAGATTCACGCGATTTTAAGGATGGTGATGGCAACCGTCAAAGCAATACCGGCCAAGAATTGACTTCGGGTTTGGTTAAAGCCGAATTTGGCTATGGTACCGATCATCGTCTTAATCTTGGTGGCGTTTTCTATAATAATGATTTTGGTGCAAATTCCTATAATCAAAATGTCAAAAATACTACATTAACCGCCAATTATTCTTATAATCCTGCGGATAATGATTGGGTCGATTTGCATGTCAATGCTTATTATAACCGCTTAAAAATGGAATATTTTGAAAATTTACGCGGTGTATGGGGAGGCTCTAGCGGCCGTGAAATTGAAGATCGTGGTGTTGGCTTTGATATTTCCAATACATCGCGCTTTAATCTTGGAGAGGTTGGCGTCAAATGGCTTTATGGCGTTGAGTATTTCCGCGATAAGATTGAAGGAGCTAATTCTGGCGTTAATCCAAGTAATGGTACAGCAAGCAGTGGCGGCGTTTTTTCTGATGCAACCTTCTCCTATAAGATTGTCGATCTAACTGCTGGTTTGCGTTATAATTTCTATAAAATGAATGGTGATGCAAAAGATGGTACGTCCCTTGTTGACCAATCGCATAATTCGGTTGACCCGCGTATTACCTTAGCGGTTAATGTTACCGACTGGTTGCAACCTTATGTTACCTATTCACAATCCATGCGCAGCCCCACTTTACAAGAAACTATGGTTGGCGGCATTCATCCAGGCAGCACAACCTTTGGCTTTATTGCCAATCCTAATCTTGAGCCAGAAAAGCAAAAAGGTTGGGAACTTGGTGTAAATGTCAAAAAGGCTGATGTCTTTACTGCAGGCGATTTCTTCCGTGCAAGAGCTGCTTATTATGACATGGATATTAAAGATTATATCGTCAGTGAAGGGCGTGATGGTTGTGATCCATTGGCAAACCGTCGCTGCCAAACTTGGTATAATAATGTGCCCGGTACGTCCCGCGTCCGCGGCTTTGAAGCTGAAGCACTTTATGATGCTGGCTTTGCCTTTGCCAATTTAAGCTATACCCATACAAAATCCGATCTTCCCGGCATATTACCTGGCCTTGGTGCTAGCCAATATTTGCCAGATAATGTCTTTTCAATCGGCGGTGGTGCACGTCTATTCGAGCGTAAACTCACTGTTGGTGGTCGTTATCGGTATGTATCATCAGGCAAGGTTTCAACCTATACAGGCGTTGATAAATCAGATGGCAGCTATGGCCTTGTTGATATCTTCACCACCTATAAATTCAAAGAAGATATTGAATTATCCTTCAAGGTCAACAACCTCTTTAACAAAACTTATACGCCATTCTTAAGCTCGGCGAATTCCGGTCAGGGTAGAACATTCCTCATTTCAACCCAGTTCCGCTTCTAATAGTTTTTTTAAAATTTAAAAAAGCAGCCATTGATATAATGGCTGCTTTTTTCATGCTTTTAATTTTGCACTTAATATAGTTTAGCGTAAGGGGGAAATGCTAAGCGGTACAGCAAGAAGCGAGCGCATATCGCTCGTTAGCCATTGAGGCCCACCAACTGGTGGCCAAACACCTTGCTTGACCGATTCACTGCGTAAATCAAAACGCTCACTCGCATTTTTAAATGGCCAAATATGGGTAATCCTTGGCTCGCCATCAATGCTATAAAGCGCAATAGTGAGGGGCGATATTTTTTCACGCGCTGGCACGGCATTTTCCCAAGCTTTTAGAATATGCGGTAAACCGCCATGCTTATAGACATAGCTGCGCATTTCATAAATTGGGCCAAACTCACCCGCTTCAACTGGCTTTAAAAATGGAAAAGGAATGTAGCTATCCAAAACCAAATTGCTCATCCATTCTGAAGCGCCAAAAGGATTAGCGGCATTTAAGGTGCGCTGACGCTCACTATTAAAATCATCTTCGCTATCAAAACCACGCAATAAAATAACTTGGTTTAATGGCCCAACTTCAGTGGCAAAAGCTCCTAAAAGCTTACCCCTTGCCCCTGATTGCGAGCAAAATTCTTCAATCGCAGGGGCGGCCTTGGCAGCGCCGCCCATGGCAAGCTGCAATGTTGCAATTTCATAACGTTCCATAATAATTGACCTTTCTTGGGTTATATAAATTCTTTTTTGGTTTGTATAAATTAAAGCGACTTATCACGATAAGCCGGCCGTAAAACTGACTTTAGTTTTTAAGTGAACCGGCAAGATATTTGGCAATGCGCCACCCAAAAACCATCGCTGGCCCAAGGGTTGTGCCAGGGCCTGGATAGGTGCCACGAAATATTGAGGTTGCATCATTGCCGCAAGCAAAAAGTCCTTCTATCGGCTTTTGATCATTATCAACAACGCGGCCAAATTCATCGCAATCAATGCCGCCACTGCTAGCAAGATCATAGGGGCGAACGCTCACCGCATAAAATGGCCCTTTACCTAAAACGCGCATACAAGGATTTGGCTTATTGTCCTTATCGCCGTTAAAGCGGTTCATAACACTGCTTCCACGCCCAAAAGCTTGATCGACGCCGGTTAATGCATCGTCATCATATTGCTTTACGGTATTGATGAGCCCTTGAGGATCGACATCGATTTTCTGCGCCAAAGCCGCCAATGTATCGGCCTTAATGATGTAACCCGATTGGATAAGTCGATTAAGACCAACCCCACCCGGCAATACAAGGCCTAAACCATATTGGTGGATAAAAGCATCATCAACAATCAAATAGGCTGGTATAGTTGACACCATTTTGTTTCGTTGCAACGCTCCCATACAAAAATCATGATAACTATTGGATTCATTTACAAACCGCTCGCCCTTTTGGTTTACAGCCAAAAGCCCAGGCTTAGCGCGATCTAGAATAATATGCGGCCAAACCGCCATTTCACCATTTGGATTTTTATAAGATGAACATGGCATCCATAAAGCAGGGCTATCGCAGCCATCATCAAGCCGCGCGCCAATTTTAATCGCATTTTCAACACCATCACCATTATTGCTTAAAGGTGCAAGGCACTGCTCCCTTGTCCCTTCAGGATAAAGCGATTGGCGCAACTCCTTATTATTAGCAATGCCACCGGTTGCTAAAACAACGCCTTTACGCGCATGAATAATGCGTATGCCGTTGGGCGTTGCGACTTTAGCACCAATGATGCGGCCGTTTTCTTGTATAAGTTCTTTAAGGCTATGCTCAAATTCTGGCATGCAGCCTTGCTGTTTAAGGCTAAAAAATAGCCGTGCAACCAACGCATTACCCATTAATACGCGAGTACCGCGTGAAAAACGCAAACGATCTTTAAAATAACGACTAACAATTTTTAATGTTGTTTTTAAATTGGCAAGGCTTTTAAAGCGATTTAAGATGATATCCAATTCATCGCGGCCAACCATCATGCCGCCAAGCCCCATAAATTCAGGACGCGGTTGTCGCACCCGCTCAAAATCCTTGCCAAGCAAGCGGCCATCAAACGGCAAAGGCGATAAAGCACGACCACCAAAGGCAGCACCGTCACCATCAAGATAATCAGGATGGGCTTTAGAAGCCACAAATTGCACTTCAGTCTTTTGCGTAAAATCGTCAATGGCGCTAGCGCCAGAGCGCAAGAAAGCTAATCGCTTAGCTTCACCACCACGATTACCAATAATGGCTTTTAAAAATTTTTCAGCGTCTTTGGCGCTATCAGCGACACCCGCCGCGATACTTAAACTAGTACCCGGCACCCATGTTGTACCGCCTGATGTTGCAGTAATGCCGCCAACTTGGCTTGTTTTTTCGCATAGCAAAACCTCAAGCCCTTCAATCTTAGCAATTAACGCTGCGCTCATGCCACCAGCACCAGCACCAAAAATCAAAACATCTACTTCCTCAATGGTGTTTTGAGATAAAGGCGCATTTGGCTCACTTGCTAACATTGCTAATCCTCCCTTATATCTTATTTTCTTGGACCTTATTGCGTGCAGCTGCAACGCTTTCACCAATAATGTAACCAAAAGTCATTGCAGGCCCAAGGGTTATGCCCCCGCTTGGATAGGTTCCGGCAAAAATGCTATTCATATCATTTCCTGCTGCAAATAGCCCATTAATTGGCTCGCCATGCCCATCAAGTACCCGCGCTTTATCGTCACAAATAAGCCCAGCAAAAGTTCCCAAACTGCCAGCAGTAATTTCAACGGCAAAAAATGGAGCTTTCACTATGGGCGCAATACATGGATTGGGTAAATGATCCTTATCGCCTTGCGCTAGTTGATAAGGCGTTGTGCCACGGTGAAATTCATTATCTATGCCTTGCGCGGCGTCGCGGTTATAATTGGCAATGGTTTTTTGTAAGGCACCTTCATCAATACCGCATTTTTGGGCAAGTTCTGCCACACTATTAGCGCGTTTTAAATAGCCATTTTTAAGCCATTTAGTAAAAGGCACCGGAAAAGGCTTGACCGCACCAAGCCCGTAACGGCGGATAAACCTATGGTCAGCAAGCAGCCAAGCTGTTACCGGCTCGCCCTTTGGGGTTGCATTAAGTAGCCCGACCATAAAATCATGATAAGATATATCCTCTGCAACAAAACGTTTGCCATCTTGTCGGACGGCAATAAGCCCTGGCTTACCACGCTCCACCAAATGGGGAAAACGGTTAAAGCCACCTTGCCGGTTAGATACTAAGGACACCGGCGCCCAAGCCCCTGATGATATCAATGTTTCATCAACCAAGGCGCCAATATTTTCAGCCATTTTTAAGCCATCACCATCAACGCTTAAAGGTGCGGCACTTTCATGCGGCGAGCCATTTTGCACATGGTCAAAAAGCCGTTTCTTTCTTAATTGGTCGTGAGGGAAGCCGCCCGTTGCGAGCACCGTGCCATATTTAGCAAAGACTTGTTTTTTTACGCCATTTTTCTCAATAATTGCGCCACAAATATCATCATTATTTTTTATCAAGGATAAAGCTGGTGTATCAGATAAAAGCCTGACATTATAATGCTGGGCCGACTTTAACAAACGTGCCACCAGCGCATTGCCATTAACAATTTGCGTTGAACGGCGATAAAACGCCAAATCATAAAAATGGCGCATAAGCCGCTTTGTTACATGGCTAAAGGACGATATTGAGCGTAAAGTTGTTAAAAATGCCCGCATATCAGCGCCTGATGCGATGGCCATGCCCATAAGCGTCATTTGCGGAATGGGTTTGCGCAATTTATAAAGAAGATCTCCTAATTTTCGACCATCAAAAGGTGCTGCAACCACCGAACGACCGCCAATGACTGCGCCATCTATCTTGCCATGAAAATCAGGAACGGCATTGCCGCCATTAAAAGCAACATCGGTTTTTGTTTCAAAAAAATCCACCATTTCAGGTGCTTTTTTCAAATAAGTATCCACCATCACATCATCATAGCGATTGCCCATAATATTTTTCAAATAAAGCCTTGGCGCATCATCACCCTCAATAATACCAGCTTTTTTGGCATGCGATGTTTGTGGTATCCATAGCCACCCACCAGAAAAAGCCGTAGTACCACCAAAATAGGCGTCTTTCTCCACCACCAAGACATCAAGTCCGTGATAAGCGGCAGTAACTGCTGCTGATAAACCACCAGCGCCAGAACCGATAACCAGTAGGTCACATTCTATCTGTTCCATATCGCTAGAAGGATGGTGTTGCATTATAACTGCTCTTTTCTGCTGATCTGCAAAAACTAATAACTTGAGCATTTCCAACTAAAGTTGGGTCAACTTTAGCGTACGGATAATGCGTCAAATTGAAGAATTTAAAGCACGATGTTGCTTGAACAATAAACAGACGTGCTCTACTCAAGATGAATGGTTTGGCCGCTTTGTGCTGCTTGTTTAACCGCAAAAGTAACCCGCAAAGTTTCCAATCCCTCACGTCCAGACACCAAAGGTTGCGCTTTTTTTAAAATAACCTCGCGGAAATTTTCCAATTGTAAAATGAATGGATCAATCAATGGGCGGTCATTGTCGCTTTTATCAATTGGTTTAAGCCAAGTGCGCTCATTGGTATAACTCCATAATTCAAGGCTTGGCAGTGCAAGAGAACCATGGGTGCCACCAATATAATAGCTATTTTGCTGCGTTGGGGGGAAGTCAGGATTTTCACGTGCGGTAAGTTCCCAGCTCCAAGGCGCGCTAATCGCATCAGAAATGGAAAGGGTGACAATAGTACCATTTTTAAAATGCAATAATGCACCGCAGCTTTCTTCATTTTCAAAACCACGAATTTGCTTTGTTTCAACCGCTTGTACGGTTTTGACATCGCCAAAAAGATAACGCAAACAATCAATATCATGGATCATATTGACAAAAACTGGCCCTGCCCCTTTTATCTGCCGCCATTGCGCATTAAAATAATCATCAGGCTTTAAAATCCAAAACATGCAATGAGCAGCAAGGACTTGGCCTAACTTACCAGAGTCAATAATATTTTTAGCCGTTTGCAGCATGGGATTATGGCGGCGGTGATGGCCAACCATAAGCGGTACATTATTTTTTTCTGCCGCTTCAACCAGTTTTAAGCCCTCATCGACATTATCTGCAATCGGCTTTTCCATTAAAACTGGAATTTTGGCTTCTATTGCTTCAAGCCCATTGGCCACATGAAATTGATTAGGGGTTGCAATAATAATGCGATCAGGGCGGTCACTTAATAGCATGGTTTTAATATCGGGATACCACGGAACATTAAGGCTTATCGCATAGTCTTTTGCAGCATCAACAGGATCAATAATTGCCGATAATTCCACATTTTTATCTTGTGCAATAATAGTGACATGGCGTTTGCCAATAAGACCTGCGCCCATAACTGCCACGCGAATTTTACTTCCCATTTCTCTCTCCCTTTTGCCTCCCAAAGACGCGTTTTAGACATAGTCTGGCTGTGCAAGGTCTAAAATCTTGCGTGCAGATTCAATCGCCATACGCGCGCAGTTTTCAACGCCAAAAGCATTGATAATTTCATGGCTAGCAACTTCGATGCTAATTGGGGTATTTTGCGGCACAACCTGCATCAAAGCTGGTAAATCAATGCCACCATCGCCGGGCATAAGCCGTGCGCTCCTTGCAATGGCAATTAACTCTTCATCGCTTTTGCCATAAGGCACAGGCCCATCACATAATTGCACATAATGAATCATTGCTGGGGGAAGCGCCACCACATCATCAAGGCTTGACGTGCTGCGGTCAAAATGCAAGGCATCAATCAGCACTCCGCCATTTTTTTCGCCCGCGTTTTCAACAATATTACGAGCCTCGTTTAAAGATTTAACCGCCGTCCATGGCATAAATTCAAGGTCTGCGGTAAGATTGGCGGTTGCAGCAAGCTGGCAAAATTCGGCAAAATTATCGCTAAGGCGTGCGACATCAAAATCATCGCCAGCAACCAAAATATTTTTTGCACCCAATTCATAAGCGCGTTCGATAAAGGGTTTAAAATCAGCAATATTGGTTTTGTCCTTAAGGCGAATAATTTCGACATCGCCAACGGCCATATTATAATCAAGCAATGCTTGTTTTGTATCATTTAGCAATTGCTTATCAGTTAATAATGGATAGGCAGGCTCGGTTGGAGCAGCAGGTAACATGCGCAAACCAACCGCTTTATAGCCATATTGAGCAGCAATTTTAATAGTTTCAACCGGTGAAATATTACCAACAGTTAGAAAAGCAAGCGAAAAATAATGGGGCATTTTATTGCATCCTTAAATGAGCAATGCATTTTCAATTTACGCGTTTTTATCTTTTGACAATAGGAAATTGACAACAAGATCACGCACTTTGGCAAACATATCAACACCAAGCACAGTTGTTGAACCGCGCTTTTTAGCCTCAATAATCCAAGCTGTTTCAACTGGTTTTGCAATCACATCGCCAGCCCAAGTATGAGCGCTAAGGGTTGTTACATCAAAGGGTAGCGGATCATCCTCACGCATGCCGGCTGGGCTTGCATTAATGGCGCCATCAAAACCACTCACATCGCGGCTACCTTTAACAACACGGCAAAGCCCCAAAGCATTTAAACGTGCGATATTATCATTTTGACGGTTTTCATCCATGTCAAAAATTGCAAGTTCGCCAACGCCATTGGTAACAAGGGCATGAGCAATAGCACTGCCTGCACCGCCCAAGCCGCATAATAAAACGCGCTTACCAACAAACTCACAACCCTTGGCATTTAAAGCAGCAATGTAGCCAAGGCCATCAACCATATCGCCTGAAAGACCGTTTCCATCTTTCCGCACAACATTAACCGCATGTAAAAATTTCGACCTATCGCTTAAATGGTCGCAAAATTGCGAACCTGAAATTTTATGAGGAATGGTGACTAAAATACCATCAAGATTTTTAATCGTTTTGGCGGAATTAAAAAATGTTGCTATATCTTGACTTGCAACATTGGTTGGAACGCAAACCGCATTAAGCCCCAAATCTTGCAAAGTTGCGGTGACGCCAACTGGCGCTTGTACTTGTGCTATTGGATCACCAACCACAAAATAAAGCCGTGTTGATCCATCTAATTTTGTCATCAAAACCTCCCAATTTTGATAGGGGCAAAAATCTACCCAAAAGGCTTAAGCGCCTCATCTCCCGTTATTTTTGCCCTTACAAAATTCAAGTCTTGAAAAACTTAAAATTTACAAATACTTATACTTTGCAAGGGCAAGATTTTACATATCTAGAAACACAGTTTCGCCTTCACCTTGAACAATAATATTAAAGGTAAAAACAGGCACGCCATCACGCATCGATTTTTGCGCAATTAATGTTTCACGGCGTTTTTTGGCATCAATACGGTTTAAGAGCGGATCTTGCTCATTTTGCTCGCTCATATCAGAAAAATACGCACGGGTATGGAGCGCCATATTAATACCGCGCGCACCAATCCAAAAGGTAATATGCGGCGCTTGTTTGCGCCCATCAGGATAGGGCGTCGCACCTGGGCGGATGGTTTCAAACTGGAAGAAAGCTGCGTCGCTTGACGCTGGTTGACGTCCCCAACCAGTAAAATTGCTATCAGCTGCGCCACGCGTTTCATTAACCGAATTATAAAGACCATCCGCATCGGCTTGCCAGATCTCGATTAAAGCATCTTTGATAAGCTCGCCGCCCCCGTCAAAAACTTGCCCCTCAATAATAATACGCTCGCCTTTGGTGTGCGCATTAATCATTTTATTGCCTAAATCTTCAGGATAAACGCCATGAATACCAACATAATTAGGCGTTGCACCAATATGGATATAAGGGCCAACCGTTTGCGAAGGGCTTTCTTTTAAATAGTTTAATTCTTGTGCCATTTTAATTGCCCTCCATACGGTTTTCAAACATGGTTGAACGTCGTCCACGCAAGACAATATCAAACTTGTAGGCAAGGCTATCCATTGGAATAGTGGCACTACGGTCAAGAGCTGCAATAAGCCGATCAATAGCCGCGGGATCAGGAATTGTCTTAACAATCGGGCACTGCCAAATCATCGGATCACCTTCAAAATACATTTGGGTAATAAGACGTTGAGCAAAGGCATGGCCAAATAGCGAAAAGTGGATATGTGCGGGGCGCCAATCATTAACGCCATTTGGCCAAGGGTAAGCACCAGGTTTAATGGTGCGAAACATATAGCGTCCCTCTTCATCGGTAATGGTACGCCCACAACCACCGAAATTGGGATCAATTGCAGCAAGATAAGTTTCTTTTTTATGACGATAACGTCCACCAGCATTTGCCTGCCAAAATTCAAGCAAAGTATTGGGTAGCGGCTTGCCATTTTCATCCAAAATACGACCATAGACTACAATACGTTGACCAATTGGATCGCCATCCTTGGCGTAATTGCGAATAAGGTCATTATCATATTGCCCCAATATATCATGACCAAAAACTGGGCCGGTTATTTCAGATATGGTGGCAGGCAAGGATAAAAGTGCATTACGCGGCGAGCGTAAAATACTGGTTTTATAATCTGGCGTATAGGCGGCTGGGTGCCATTCTCTATCGCGTTGAAAATAATTTCCACCCCGTTCAAAAAAATTATTCGTCATTATTTTCCTCCACTTCCTGATTTTCCTCCACTTCCTGCAATTCTTTTTTAGCGATTTTTATAGCGCTATTGGCGGCAGGAACACCGGCATAAACTGCGACATGCATTAAAGCTTCAAGAATATCTTCAGGACTTGCACCCGTATTACGCGTTGCCCGCACATGCATGGCAAATTCTTCTTCATGGCCAAGGGCGGCAAGCAAGGCAAGTGTCACGATTGAACGCTCGCGCTTAGAAAAATGATCGCGCGACCAAAGGCTTCCCCATGCGCCTTCAGTAATAAAGGTTTGAAAAGCGTCATCAAACGGTGTGGCACTTGCCAAAGCCTTATCAACATGAGCATTGCCAAGCACAAGCCGGCGTGTTTTCAAGCCATTTTGATAGCGTTCACTATGCTCATTATCACCCATGGACTTCCTCCGAAAGAAAACTTTTTAATAATTCTATTGTTGCTTGCGGCTGTTCGATGCACGGTAAATGGCCACATGCGTCAATAAGTTCAAACCGCGCGCCCTTAATCAATCGTGCGGTTTCTTTCACCAATTCTGGCGGTGTCGAACCATCTTGTGCACCAGCAATAACAAGAGCAGGAAGCGATAATTTAGCCGTTTGCTCACGTAAATCGCTATCGCGCAAAGCCACGCAGGTCGCGCAATAGGCGACTTTTGGTGTACGCTCCAACATATTGCGATAGGCTTGATAGGCAGCTTGCTGATTATTCTTAAAATCATCGGTTAACCAGCGCGCCATGATTTGTTCGCCAATAGCTGCAATACTATGCGCCTTTATGGTAGTGATCCGCTCATTCCAAGATTGCTCAGTACCAATTTTTGCCGCCGTATCCATAAGCACCAAACGGCTAACCTTATCCTTAAAACGATAGGCATAATTTTGAGCAATAAGACCACCGACCGATAGGCCGATAAGCGTTATATCGCTATCCCAACCAATATTTTGCAACAAAGCATGCAAATCATCAGTTAAAAGATCAATCGAGTAACTGTCATCTTGCAAAACTAAACCAAGATCTGTCAGACCATGCCCGCGTTTATCATAGCAAAGACAAGCATAATCTTTTTCAAGACCAGCAATTACATCATTCCAGATACGAAAATCTGTTCCCAACGAATTGATAAAGACAAGGCGCTGGCCGTCTTGACGACCAGCAGTTTGGTAATGCATGACTATATCATTGGCGATGGTAAATTGCATTGGTCTGTCCTCCTAATAATTGTTCTAAATGAATTGACAGATTATGTAAAATGATAAATTATACAAGAAATATAACTTATAGGTTATTCAATAACGGTGATACAATGCTACCCAGCGATCTTATTCGGCTCCGTCATTTAAAAACATTTCAAGAAGTTGCTCGGCAAAAAAGTATTAGCGGCGCGGCTAATGTGCTAGCCATTACCCAGCCTGGCGTATCTAAAACCATTAAAGAGCTGGAAACCATATTAAATGCCGAATTATTTGACCGTAGCCACCGCACTTTGCGGCTAACCCCAATTGGCAAACGATTTTTAACCCATATTGAAAATTCGATGCTGGCATTAAACCAAGGTATTGAAGAAATACAAGAAGCTAAAGAACGCAATGCACTTCCTTTAAAAATTGGGGCTTTGCCAACCGTATCAGCTCGGCTATTACCAAGGGCAATTTTGCGCTACAACACCAAGAAACTTGGGGGTAAGCCAGTGATTGTAACTGGCTCTAATGGCTATCTTATCCGCGACTTGCGCGAAGGTAAGGTAGATATTGTCCTTGGCCGCATGGGGGAACCAACAGAAATGATGGGTTTACATTTCGAGCATCTTTATTCGGAAAAAATATGCTTTGCGGTGCGCCCCGATCACCCACTTTTAGCCCTTAAAACTTTTGATATGGCTAAAATTGCCCAATATGATTTCATCATGCCATCCGAGCAATCAATTATTCGCCCTGCAGTGGATAAATTAATTTTGATTGCCAATTTACCGCGCCTTAACATCATTACCGAGACAGTTTCAACTGCCTTTAGCCGTTCATATGTGCGGGCAAGTGATACGGTTTGGGTGATATCGGAAGGCGTTGTTTTAGAAGATATTGCGAGCGGTGCATTAGCCGCTTTGCCGATTGATACCTCATCAACCTTGGGGCCAGTTGGCATGACCTTGAGAGCGGAAGGGGCGATATCCCCTGCCGTTGAATTTTTTATGAATGAAGTAAGGCGCGTTGCATTAAGTTTTGGCAGATAAATTTTAAGCCTATATTTTAGGCCTTGTTCATAACAAATATGGCAATGACATTGGCATTTTGTGGCAAATTATCAAGCACATCGCCACCATCCCAAATAAGCGTATCTAACTCGCCTAAAGCTACTAATTTTTCACCAATGGTTAAATCTGTGGCAGCGGTTGCTATAAGAAATATTTTGATAATTTGAGCCGCATTAAGTGATGGTAAAGGCTGGCTTAAACGCTGCATATGATGCTGGAAATAATGACGATTGGTCATAATATTAAGATCAGTCGATGCGCCGCCGCTAACCTCTGCATAAACCTTGGCTTCACCTTTAAATGAATAACAATCGCCATTTTGATTAAGGACAACCTTATCCGTATCATCAATGGTTAGAACAACGTCATCGCCTTTTATTAAAGCAATGGTGCGATCAATATCAAAAAAGGTGGAAAATGGACCAGACTTTGAAATGGTAGCAATGCTCACCCGCCAATCTGGAGCTTGTTGGGTACTTTTTTCACTATTGCCGAATGCCACTTCACGGGTTTCACCACCGCCATTTTTCCATGGCATTACTTTATAATCACTTGCTTTAATGTGCTTCATTTGACACCCAATAATAAAATTTTTAACAAGCATATAATATTTGCTGCAAAACTCAATTAAATAGCCGAGCATTTTTTAAAAACACTCGGCTATTATGGTCAATCACTGAATGATCCAATGGACGTGATGCGCCTCAAGCAATGTTGCCGGCTCCCATTTGGCAGCAAGACCAGCAATGATGTTTTCTGGCACCCTAGCTTCACGCTTTTTGTTTTGGCTATAAAGCTGAACACTATTGGTCACAAGCCCATGAATTTCAACACGGAAACCATAGTCGCGGCAAAGCTTGATGGCGCGGCCGCGATTAAGCTCGCTAATATGAACAGCATTCCAAACAAAGCTTTGTTCACGCCGCAAATATTCCCTTGCTTGCTCAAGCGCTGCTTGCACCACTCTCCCTTGATTTTTGGTTGGAAGAATTCCCATTTCTTCCCTGATAGCATCAAGCGATAGGACTGGCAATTCTTGCAAATGCTTGCCAATATAGGTGTCTTTGCCCGCCCCCGGCAAACCACTTAATATATGAGTAGTTGCCGTTGGCTTTTGATATTCTTGATAGCCCTCATAGCGGTCAGGCTTTTCAAAATATGAAATCCGACTTTCATCATTAGCAAAAGGATATGGCGCATGAAGCATAGATTCTTCATTCAAAAATTGCCGCAAAAGTTCAAGCTCAAATGCGGTTTGTTCGACCTGTGGCGAAATGCGACCAAGATTATCAGCCTCTGCTAAAATAAGTAGCGGCCGCCAATCATAAATCCATGAAAACTCAATTGCTTGACGCTTCATCCTATCGCTTTTCCAAATATGGAACGGCTTTTGATGCCAAGCAATCAGCCAATAGACCTTTTCAATAATTGGCCAAGCAACGCCATTATGCCATAAAAGATCAAGTACCCGATGAGCGCCTTTAAGTGCATGCCCCGGCTGGCTGATGCGAATACGTTTTTCAATCGGATCCCACAATTCAACCGTTGTGCGCGGTTTGGCAAGGTCATGCAAAAAGGCAGCAAGCAGCAAAATAATTTGTTGCTCTTTGTCACTCTTTTGAAAACCTTGGTGATTGATCATACAATCAACCACCATTTGCGTATGAATCCAAACATCGCCTTCACCATGATAGACTGGATCATGAGGGCAGTTAGCAAGAAGATCAGCAAAGGGAAATATGTCTTTTGCTAATTGGATATCACCATCAAAAATGCTTTTAAGCCAAGATTTCATCACTCATCTCCTTTCATTTGATAAAGTGCATCATTCTTAATGAGGCCGTTTGGTACAATCGGTCGCGAATGCCAATGGCTATTATTGTCAATGATCGTTTGCACAAAATTTGGCCGCACAAACTTAAAGCGCATGGTGACAATGCCATTTTCTTCCACCTTGCCGTAAATACCTTCCGACAACTCACTGGCTTCAAAACGCGACATATTGCGTGCCTCATCAAGCCCCTCGCGTTTTAGAGTTGCAACCAAATGGTCTTGCCAATTTAAACTGCGATAAAGCGATGGCTGGATAAAGCTTTTAAGATGGTCAAGACTTAGAGCTGGCCCTTGATATAAAACCGGCACATGGCAAAATGGCAAATCCTGTAATAATTGATGGCGCGAGGGCGTATCAAGAAAGACTTGGTTTTGCGTATCAAACACATCAAATTCATGAAAATAATGCGGCAAACGGTCATAATACAAAGTATGAGCTGCAAAAAGCCACTCACCATAGACAATATAACGGCCAGCCAAACGATCAAAAAGCGCGTCTTCTATTGCAAGCAATAAATCCTTGAAGCGGTTGAAGTGTCGTTCACGGCCACCGCGCTTTGCTAAATCCAGATAATGCCCACGGCTTTGACCAAAAAGCGTTGCATCATCATGAAAACCAAAGCCGGTATTAGCACCATCCAGTTTTTCTTCATAAATCACATTGCGCCCCAAAAGCGCTGAAAATGGTATAATATCCGCTTGTTTATCGCCTTTTTGCAAGCCTGATCCATCAAGATGCGGTGTCGAGGGATATTTGCGGATGGAATTGAATAAATGAGACATAATAGATAACTCTTTTAAACACAGAGTATTGCTAGCTAAAAGCGTGAAAACGGCCTTAGTTAAAAATGCTCTAAGAGTTGCGCAAAGAAAACTATTATAAAGACAAGCAAAAGCACCATCAGTTACGCGCATAAAGACGCAATAAACCAATCCTTGCCAAGCATGATGGCAAGTGCCTAATCGCCCCAATATTTAAGGGAAGTTAATCTGTCTTCAATAAACTGATTTTTACCAAAAACACAATTTACCATTGTCTCATGCATGTTTGCATAAAACTCAAGCAAAAAGGTTCCTGACAAAGATCACATTCTTTGACAACCAATATTCATATTTTGTGAGAAATGTGCCAACAATAATTCATTGAGAAATCAAAGCTGATTTCTTTTCTTTATTATTAATTATGTGGCAAAAAAATATCTATTACATTATCCCGTTCCTTTGATGGCAAACGGCTAACATAATTATTTGCAAAAATCAACAATAAAGATTTATATATTTAAATGATAAAATAACAACAAAGCTTAGCCGTAAGTAAATAGGGCTAAGCTTCAATATAAATATTTTATGTAAATTAGCGTTTTTAGAGCACATCTATTTATTGGTAAAGCTTAGCCGTACTCTAAATTTCCTATTATTTCGCATTCTTCGAACACAAAAGTCGATACAACTTTTGCTGAAGGTGCATAATAAACAAATGCTTTAGTTCTTATCGCCTGAATAGCGCCCACCTTGGTCAAACAAGGCAGCAACAACAAGGATAATTGCAGAGATTACCAATATTACTATAACCCCTGTTACCGAATTAGTGGGCGAAGCCGTAACCAACCCCAATGCTAATAAGGGTGCTAAACCACCAGCAATCGCCGTTCCAATTTCACGCCCCATGCCAAAGCCTGTTGATCTGGTATTTACAGGAAATTGCCGACTTAAAAATGATCCTTGCGGTGCAAACATCATTGGCGCTAAAACACCAGTTGCAATAGCAAGAGCGAGATAAATTAAATGCGCTTGCCCCGTTTGCAAAAGAGCCATAAATGGATAGGCGAAGAATATAGAAAGCACACCACCCATTATAAGCACTTTTTTAGAGCTCCAACGGTCACATAACCAACCAAGTGCCGGTACTGCAAAGATTGCGACAAAACTGGCAATCGTTACCGATAACGAGGTGACAGACGCACTAACATTTTGAAATTGGGTTAAATAAGCAAGGGAAAATGTTTTGAAAATATAACTCAAAGCATTGTAACCGATAGCAATGGCGAACACCACGAGCAAACCTTTAAGATTATACTTGAAAACATCTAGGATTGCCGTTTTATTTTCCTTTTTGGTTTGCTCTAGCTTCACGAAATCAGGTGTTTCAGGCAAGCTTTTGCGCACCCACAAACCAACAAACACTAAAGCAATCGACAAAAGAAATGGAATACGCCAACCACCAGACAATAAGAATTCATCACCATTGATCGTCAACAGATAAACAGTCGCTGAAGATAGTAACAAGCCAAGATTTAATCCCAAGGCCGGCCAAGCCCCTTGACGACCGCGCCTTTTGCTATTTGCATGTTCATAAGATGTGACAGCGGCAGCGGCAAGTTCTGCACCTGCGCCCAAACCTTGGAAGATACGTATAATAACAAGAAAAACCGCGCCCCAAATACCAATAACTTCATAACCGGGGATAACACCAATTAATGCCGTACAAACACCCATAAGACAAAAAGTCACCATGAGCATTTTTTTACGTCCATAACGATCACCAAGATAACCAAAGAAAATGCCACCAAATGGGCGGGCTATAAAACCAATGGCAAAAGTGGCAAAGGCTTTCAATGTTGCTGTTTTGGAATCAGTATTATCAAAAAAGATACGGCCAAAAACAATTGATGCCATGGTCGCATAAAGATAAAAATCATACCATTCCAACATTGAGCCAACAATAGTTGCAACTGCAACTTTGCGAATACGTTTGCGCTCTTCATGCGCTGTTTCGGGCTGATTTATTGCACCCATATTACTTCCTCCTCCTAACACTCCACTATGTGCTTTGTTTAAAAATTTGTCGTAAAACCTACAAAAAATTTAAACCAATATTGCATCAGCACATTGCATATTGTTTAACTCACCCTCAATGAGAAAAAATAGCCATGTAAAAACAGTATATTACAATAATTTTATTGAAATCATTCTCAACGCTGATGCAAAGAATTATTTGACTAGTTATCATGTTGTCTGATAACATGCAAGTTCGATAATTTGCATTAAGATAGATCAGCATTTCGATTTATAACGAAAATCACCTTTGGGCATTTTTGTTTTGACATCACAAAAATATAAAGATTATGGGCGGTATTGGGAGGATATTTTGGAAAATTTTGATTTTTGTATTATTGGCGCCGGCATTGTTGGCCTATCAACAGCCATGCAACTTTTGCAAACCAAGCCAAATGCATCATTGATTGTTATTGAGAAAGAGGCAACGCCCGCTTTTCATCAAACCGGCCATAATAGCGGTGTCATCCATGCTGGTGTTTATTATGCGCCGGGCAGTATGAAAGCTAAATTTTGCCGCGAGGGACTTGCCGACACAATTGAATTTTGCAAAACTCATAATGTTGCCTATGATCAATGCGGCAAACTAATCGTTGCAACTTCGCCTTTAGAGCTAGAGCGCCTTGATGCCTTGGAAAAACGCGCCGAGCAAAATGGTCTTGATTTAGAAAGGCTTGACAGCGCGGCATTGCGCGAGCGTGAACCCCATATTACTGGACTTGGTGGCCTATTGGTTAAGGATACCGGTATTGTTGATTATCCGGGCATGTCAAGAGCCATGGTTAAGGAAATTACCCGCCTTGGTGGTAAGATTGCCTTTGCCAATCAATGTATTGACATTAAAGAAACCACTGAAAATGTCACCGTTACCACTGATAAGCTTGAAATTTGTTGCAAAAAATTGATTGTATGTGCTGGATTACAAGCTGACCGGCTCGCTAAAATGGCTGGCCTTGATGTTGATTTTCAAATTGTTCCCTTTCGCGGCGATTATTACCGTCTGCCAGCTTCTTGCAACAATATCACCCAGCATTTAATTTATCCTGTTCCTGACCCTGATCTACCGTTTTTGGGTGTGCATTTAACCCGCATGATTGACGGATCTATAACTGTTGGTCCTAATGCCTGTCTTGCCTTAGCACGTGAAAAATATAGCCGCTTTGGCTTTAGCCTTAAAGATTTTGCCACCATGATTGGCTTTTCGGGGCTTTGGCATGTGGTGTGGAAGAATCGCAAATCAGCAATATCTGAATTAAAAAGCGCCTTTATGCGTAGCCAATATTTAAAACTATGCCAAAAATATTGCCCAAGCTTAAAACTTTCTGATCTGCAACCCTATCCTTGTGGCATTCGTGCACAAGCAGTTTTGGCAAATGGCGACCTTGTGCATGATTTTCTTATCAAGCAGACGGCGCGCAGTATCCATATTTGCAATGCGCCATCGCCGGCTGCCACCGCATCACTACCCATTGGTCGTCATATTATCTCTCTCATTAATGATCAAAACTAGAATATGAGATCTGAAATTTAGAAAAATTACAATAAATGGTGCAAAAGCGATCAATGAAATAAGACCTTTGAATTCTTTCATTGAATTATTTTTTTCAGATAGTGTATGTTTCTATGGCATGGGAGCATAGGCAATGGCAAAGAAAAATAATATATCATTGACGCAAGAAAACCAGCCAACAACCAATGGCCTTGATATTGCTCCTGTCAAACGCAAACAAAGTTTGGCAGGGCAGATTTGCGATGTATTACTAGAACGCATTACCACGGGAAGTCTGCGCCCCGGCGATCAACTACCAACCGAACAGCAGCTATCTGCAGCGTTTAAAGTGAGTAGATCTGTCATCCGCGAAGCAATTGCCCGCCTTAAACAAACTGGCAATATAGAAACCCAACAAGGGCGCGGAGCTTTTGTGGTCGAGCAAAAAACCACAATTGATATATTGGCTTCGTCTTTGCAGCCTTCCATTTCCCCTGCCAATATAATGGAGCTAAGACGGATTATAGAGCCTGAAATTGCTGGGCTTGCCGCATTAAGGCGTAATGAAAGCGATATTGAAGCCTTAGAAAAAGAAATTGCCATTATGAAAAATGCTGGCGATATACTTCATGAGCGCACACAAGCCGATATGCGTTTTCATACAGCCATTGCAACAGCCAGTAAAAATCCGCTTTTTGCATCGGTCATTGAAAATCTCTATCCGCTTTTTACGCAATTTTTATATCTTGCCCATGATAATGCCAGCAAAGTCAAAGGCACTTTTATAGCAGCTGAGGGCGAACATGATGCCATAGTTAAGGCGATTATTGAAAGTGATAGTAGTGCTGCAATGAAAGCGATGAAAAAGCATTTACAACGCTCATCTATCCGCCTATCAATTTTTTAAAATAGTGATCATTGAGCCAAAATAATTATTTAACGCTCAACACATAAAGCAATACCCATGCCGCCGCCAATACACAAAGTGACTAAGCCCTTTTTGGCATCGCGTCGCTGCATTTCAAACAATAAAGTATTCAATATAC
This sequence comes from Bartonella sp. HY038, assembly GCF_014117425.1. NCBI lineage: Bacteria > Pseudomonadati > Pseudomonadota > Alphaproteobacteria > Hyphomicrobiales > Bartonellaceae > Bartonella > Bartonella sp. HY038. The sequence goes on along the minus strand of NZ_CP059725.1, from coordinate 3,340,381 downwards.
GTGCGCCAGATGCACCAATTGGGTGGCCAAGCGCAATTGCACCGCCATTGACATTAACCTTAGAGTGATCAAAGTTAAGACCGCGGCATACACTCAAAGCTTGCGATGCAAAAGCCTCATTCGCCTCAATCAAATCAAGATCATTAATTCTCCAACCAGCGCGCTGTAAAGCTTTTTTTGTAGCTGGAATTGGTCCCATGCCCATAATCGCTGGATCGACCCCAACGCTTGCCCATGATACAATGCGGGCAAGTGGCTCAATATTACGGCGCTGCGCCTCATTGGCACTCATCAATAAAACCGCTGCCGCCCCGTCATTAATGCCAGATGCATTGCCGGCAGTTACGCTGCCCTCTTTATCAAAAGCGGGACGCAATCTTTGCAATTGTTCAATTACTGCTCCCTGACGAATATATTCATCTTTACTAACAACTATATCGCCATTACGCCCCTTAATCACAACGGGTGTGATTTCCGCGTCAAAGCGTCCAGCCTTTTGGGCAGCTTCTGCCTTATGTTGGGAGTGGAGCGCAAATTGATCTTGCTCTTCACGACTAATATTCAATTTCCGAGCAATATTTTCTGCAGTGATGCCCATATGATAATTGTGGAAAGCATCACGCAAGCCATCATAAATCATTGTATCAACAAAGGAACCATCGCCCATTTTTATACCTTGGCGCAAATAGGCTGCATGGGGTGCTTGAGACATAGATTCTTGACCGCCAGCAATAATAATATCGGCCGCCCCTGTTACAATTTGTTGCATGCCAAGAATAATGGCGCGAAGCCCCGATCCACAAAGCTGATTCATGCCAAAAGCCGTACTTTCTTGGCGAAGTCCTGCCAAAAGCGCCGCTTGACGTGCGGGATTTTGCCCCCCAAGAGTGGTTAAAACTTGCCCAAGGATAACCTCATCAACTGCCTCAGCGGCAATCTTGGCGCGCTCCAACACAGCTTCAATCACCACCTTACCTAATTCATGGGCTGGCAGAGACGACAAAGCTCCATTAAATGACCCCACCGGCGTGCGTGCAGCCGATGCAATGACAACAGATGAACTGGGCAAAGAAGTTTGAAACTGAGACATAAACACTCTTTTCTAAAAAAACGATAATGATTACCATAGAGCTATAATGCCGGTGATTTATCCCTTCACTGAAGCCTAAAGTACAAATTGAAAACGCTTTTTTCTACTCCATCAACTGTGCCATCATCGGTCCATTCAATCAATGGCATTTTTTATGCGCTGCACAAACAACTGCCTTTATTATAAAAAAGCCCACCAATTGCTTAGCAATAGATGGGCTTTGTAAAAATTATTTGATTGAAAAATCAAAATGGCAATTTAAAACCTGGAGGAATTGGCAAACCTGCTGTCATTTCTTGTGTTTTTTGCGCCATTGCAGCTTCGATCTTGCCTTTGGCTTCATTGTGGGCAGCCATGATAAGATCTTCCAAAATTTCGGTATCTTCAGGCTTATTAAGCGAAGGATCGATTTTAATGCCCTTAATCAGCCCTTGACCAGATAATGTGACACTGACCATGCCACCGCCAGATGTGGCGGTTACTTCCATATTGGCCATTTCGTCTTGCATTTCTTGCATTTTGGCCTGCATTTCTTTGGCCTTTTTCATCATGCCCATCATATCGCGCATTAATAACTCCTTAAAATAATCAACGAACCATAGCTTAACGCTAAAGCTTATTCCTCTTCCATATCGGCATGTTCATCGCTTAAATCAATATCGTCATCGCTTTCATCTTCCGGCTCGATATTATTTAAACGCACATCAACAATTTTAGCACCAGGAAAATGTGATAAAATCCGACCAACATCGGGATCAGCCTCGGCATCTGATAAAAGCTCATCGCGGTGAGCTTGTTCGGCTTCGGCAATTGTCATGCCACCACCATCACGCAAGGCGGTTACCGCCCAACGCTCTCCCGTCCATTCCAATAATGTTTTGGTAATAATGGTTGAGAGATTACGTGGTGCATCATCGGTTGGTACATATTCCAACACGCCTTGCTTAACGGTTATTGGGCGAACATATTCTTTTAAATAAAATTTAAAATGTAGATCGCGATTTTCATCAGCAAGCGCGATTAAATCATTGAAGCGTTTAATTTCAGGCTTTTTTTTTTCGCTTTTTACTTGCCCATCAATAGAGGCTTCATCTTCGCCCTGCGCTTTACTTTCAATTTGTTGATTTTCAGGCTTTTGACTTTCAGGCTGTTGATTTTCAGCTTGCTTTAAAACGTCAACATCAGGCGCTTGACTTTCAGCTTGTTGCTTGTCGCTTAAAGGCGCGGTTGCTTCAATTGATAAAGAGCTGTCTACTTCATCAACGGTGGAAAGCGGTGCAACGCCTTCATCTTTCACTGCGTCAGCAACTTGCTTCTTTTCTTCAACCTTGTCTTCTACTGGTGGGATTAAAGCCGATTGCTTATCCACCGGTGCTTGCTCATGATTTTTATTATCTAAGCCAGTATTATCTAATTGAGTGGTTGCCTCTATGACTACATTTGCAGCATTATCAACAGCTGGTAAGGGTTGTAGAGCGGGATTTTGCTCAATTTTGCTTTGCCCATTTGGACTTATTACGTTTGCGCTTTGTGGTGCAGCTAGTTGTTGGGGCGCTGCCTTTTGCATGGCGACAGCCATTTGGCTCAATGCAATATCAGGGGTTTTACCGTCAGTAATAGCTTTTAAAGCTTCATCAATTGTTGGCAAATCGGCAGCATGAGCCAGCCGAATAAGCAGCATTTCTGCCGCTTGCAATGGGCGCGGCGCGTTGTCAGCTTCGCTAATGCCTTTTAGCAACATTTGCCAATTACGTGACAAAGTGCGGATAGAAAGCTTGCTTGCAAAATCTGCACCGCGGCGGCGCTCTTCTTCGGAAAGCGATACATCATCAATCAATTGCGGGGTAAAGCGCAAGCGGGTTACCAAGTGATTGAAGTCCGCAAGCTCGGTTAAAATCACTACCGGATCAGCACCTGCATCATATTGGCCTTTAAATTCTTGCAAAGCACTGGCAATATTACCGCTCATAATAAGCTCGAATAAATCGATAATACGAGCGCGATCAGCAAGGCCAAGCATTGAGCGAACCGCTTCAATATGAACACTGCCAGCACCGTGAGCAATAGCTTGATCCAGAATAGACAAGGCATCGCGCACCGATCCCTCACCAGCGCGCGCAATCATCGCCAAAGCTTCACTATCAACAGTGATATTCTCGGCACTCGAAATTTTTTGCAAATGCTGCGTCAAGGTAGCAGAATCAATGCGGCGCAAATCAAAGCGCTGACACCGACTTAATACTGTAATTGGAACTTTACGAATTTCGGTGGTTGCAAAAATAAACTTCACATGGGGTGGCGGTTCTTCCAATGTTTTAAGCAGACCATTAAAGGCCTGCGTTGAAAGCATATGCACCTCATCGATGATATAGACTTTATAGCGTGCTGAAACAGGGCGATAACGCACTTGCTCAATAATTTCACGAATATCATCAATACCGGTATGGGAGGCAGCATCCATTTCTACCACATCGACATGGCGCCCTTCCATAATTGCTTGGCAATGTTCACCCATCACTGATAGGTCAATGGTTGGGCGGTCGATAGTATCGGTCTTATAATTAAGAGCGCGCGCCAAAATACGAGCTGTAGTGGTTTTACCCACACCGCGTACACCAGTCAGCATCCATGCTTGCGCAATGCGCCCCGCCTCAAAGGCATTGGTTAGGGTACGCACCATCGGCTCTTGACCGATAAGATCAGAAAAATCTTGCGGACGATATTTGCGGGCAAGAACGCGATAAGCTTGTTCTGCCGTATTATTGTCCATGCTATCAATCCAAATATCTGAAAAAAGGTTGGCTAAAATATTTCTAGATTTATGGCATTTTGCCAACAGCTTTGCAATTTATTTATTTGCAAAAAAAATGCGCTTTACACAGCTGAAATATCGATATCCTAAAGAATATTTGATTTGCTGCAAACCTTACAAAGGTGGGAAACTGGCACGGTGACCCGACCCAGATTCGTTAGGGCTGCTTCCTTCCGGACCTGACCCGATTGGCGAGTGGTTCGTCCACCACCAGCTTCCCACTTGTCATATCGTCAATTTGGGCGCAAAAAGCAAGTATTGATTTTTAAAAAATGGTAAGAAAATACAATGAATAGCCAATTTTCCCTTGATAAACGCTTAGAAAACGACACAAAACTAATATGTTCCTTAAAAATTTGTGATTTACGCCTGCTTGATGATAGCCGTTGGCCTTGGTTAGTTCTTATTCCAAGAATCGCTAATGTGGTTGAATTACACATGCTAGATCAAACCAGCCAAAGCGCGATATTTGCTGAGATGATGAGTGTATCGCAAGCCTTGCATAATATTTTCCCCGATGCAAAAATCAACACCGGTGCGCTTGGCAATATTGTGCGCCAATTGCATATTCATATTATTGCCCGCCATGAAAATGATGTAAATTGGCCAGGACCAGTTTGGGGCGTTGCAGGAAAAATAGCTTATGATGATGAGGCTGCCTTTACTATAATGGATAAAATCAAACATGCTTTAGGCAAAGATGTGCTTAATTAAAAAAGAAAAATAAAGTTGCAGCATAGCTATGAGAAGCAAAGATTATATGATTTTAAATATAATTTACAAGATGTTAATTTATAGCCAAAAAAAACAACTAACCTATTTAATAACATTTAAATATCGATCATTTTAAAAATTTTGTCTTTGCTGATGAAATTTTTAAATGCTGCCATATGTAGAATAGAACGAGCGAACACAAGATGCTTTGCTCTGTAAAATCTGTTCATCTTTGCTTCGGACCAAGTAGGCTTTTTCAAGTTGGCCTGTCAACATCGAGGCATTCTTTTATTTGTGATATCGCAGTTTTCGGGGGAATGATATGCCAGCACCAATTTCTTTTTCAAATATTGCTTTTACTGGCAATCCAATTATCCGCGATAGTGAAAAGCGCAGCGATGATTGTGTGGAGCTTGCGCTAAAATCTGACGAAAGCTTAGTAATATTGTTTATAAATGGTCTTGCTGTACAAAAGGAAGATACGCCATTACTTACTCTTGGCGAAGTCCAGCAATTTGATCCCAATTGGAAAAGTGCCGTTTATCTCGGGCAATATCGTGGCCGTTCGATTCTCGCGGCCCATAGTGATATCAAGATTGATGATTTAACCGAGCCGTTTACTGCCAGTAATTTGCGCAGTCTTTATACTGATACAAAAATTGCACCACCATTGGTGGGTGCTTTGGCGCAAGCTTCATCGCTTTTAAATTGGCATGATAATAATGGCTTTTGTGCGAGTTGCGGCAATGAAACCTTGATGCGTTGTGGCGGCAATCGTCGCAGTTGTAGCCGTTGCGGAGCGGAGCATTTCCCACGGGTTGATCCTATTGCCATCATGTTGGTAACACGACGCGATAAATGCCTTTTGGCCCATAATCATAATTTTACTGAAAAGCGCTTTTCCTGTCTTGCAGGGTTTATTGAACAGGGTGAAACATTTGAAGCAGCGGTACGCCGCGAAGTATTTGAAGAAGTGCAGATTAAAATTGGTGAAGTCACTTATATTGCAAGCCAACCATGGCCTTTTCCCCAAGCCTTAATGCTTGGTAGTTTTGCTGATGCCCTTGATAATAATATTATAATTGACGATAGTGAAATTGAGCAGGCCCAATGGTTTGACCGCAGTGAAGTGAAGACCATGCTGCTTGAAGAGCATCCGCAGAACTTTAGTCTTCCTCCTACAGGCTCTATTGCTAATTATCTCATACGTCGTTGGTTAAATAAATTTTCAAGAGGAAGAAGCTAAACAGGCTGAAAATCTGACTATTATGATAATAATCACGCTGCAATAGTTGTCACAACAGCTCCATATAAACAAGCTTGCCCCATCGCCACCTAGTTTTGTCATGAAACTGCAATGTCGTAACGATAACACTTGACTGTATTTCGAATGTCGAGGTTATTATGTTAAAAATTTTTCGTATTTGCGCAATTGGGGCGCTGCTGTCTATGTCTGCTTTATCTGCTTTTGCACAAGTACATCTTGACCGCTTACCGCAAAGTGACAAGGTTCCAGACGAATTTGTCGCCGTCATTGAAATACCGCAAGGCAGTAATGTAAAATATGAAATTGATAAGGAAAGCGGGCTTATTTTTGTTGACCGCTTCCAATCTATGCCTGTGGTTTATCCTGCCAATTATGGTTCGGTGCCAAGCAGTCTTGCAGGTGATGGCGATCCTCTTGACGTCATTGTTTATACTCGCAGCCCAATTATGCCAGGTGCAGCGATTAAAGTACGCCCCATAGGCATATTAAAAATGATTGATGGCGGTGAAGCCGATGATAAAATTGTTGCCGTACCAACATCAAAAATTGATCCAACCTATGACAATATAAAAGACCTTAAAGACTTGCCAAAAATAGAAGTTTTGCGGCTTGAGCAATTTTTCGCCATTTACAAAAATTTACCCGAAGGGCGCAAAAAAGTCGAGTTAAATGGCTTTGAGGATGCGAGAGCTGCTCGTATAGCGATTAAAACAGCCATTGATGCCTATAGAGAAAAAAATACCGCCCATTAAGTCTAATAATCGCGGTAATCATATCTCAAAAATAAATAAAGCGCTTGTGTTCAACAAACACAAGCGCTTTATTTATGCCTTAATGTTTAACTCTTAATCAAGAGTGAAGTCAAAACGGTAGCTGCCTGATACACCAACGGTGAATTGATTTTTAGAGCCGCGTTGCTTAACTAGGCTAGAATCAGCAGAAGGGCCAGTTAAGCGATCATATTCAGCAAAAAGACTGGTGGTAATCTTATCAGTGGTTTTCCAAGTCACAGCACCGCCAGCACCAACAGAACCAATGCCGCCTTTTGGATTATAGGGCTTGAGGCCGGTTAATGGTGCACGAATTTCATCGACACCATAGAAGGCTTTATAATAATCCTTTGAAGCAACAAACATTCTTGGGCCTGCCGACACGCGAACGGTTGGCGTAACATCGTGGAAAGCATCAACAGCAATATCGGCAACAACACCCTGGTGAGAGCGGATACCATGGCGCACTTCAACACGGGCGCGCATCCAATCAACTGGATAAAGTTCAGCAAAAAGACCTGCTTCGCCGCCAAGTTTTACGCGCTTCATGCCTTTAAGATCGTCGGATGTGCCACCATCGCGTTGCCAAATAATCTTGCCAACAATACCGGCATTAAATGGGCCAGAGGAAATGAGACCAAAGGAAGGATTATCATTTCGTGAAGAAAAGCGTGCTTCAGAACCAGTACGACCGATCGAAAAAATGGGCGCAAACTTAAGTTCGTTTTTAGAATCACCTTCATAGCTCGGCGCACTATAAGCAGAACCGCCTAAGGTGAGCGACCAGTTACCAGACCAAAAATGTGCTTTTTCTTGCGGCATAGCAATGCCATCATTATAGCCACTGCCATTATTATTATAGCCATTGCCACTATTATAATCGGCAGCCATAGCGGGTAGCGCAGCAAATGATGCGGCTGATAAAAGTGCAGCAGTAATTATTTTTTTTGTGCCGCTTCGTATGTAATGACCTAAAAACACGTTATAAAACTCCAATATAAACCCCGCCTTGTTTTCACATTTCCAGTGGTCAAGATTAACCATATTACCTGAAAGTTTAAAAGAAAACAGCATCATTGTCGGCAATAAGTGTAAAATTTGATTTAAACAATGAAATCAAGTTTTATATTTTGAGCCCAAAAATGCTTTCTTCTATTTTATGGTTTCCAAAGGGTTAAAATTTATTCCTAAATTTTGCTGCCAATAGCATTTAAAAAAAGATTAGAGTGCTTGCCTCGACTTAATATGCATTCACGCTTTATCCGTAGATGATAAGTGGTTTTTACCAAGTGACGAGCGCCAAGTAAACAATCCGCCTATTTGATTCCATTTAACACAAAACAATCACTTAATTTCCTTAAAAAATATAACAAATTGTTTATTATGTAAAATTTTAAATACTCCACAACACATTTCAAATTATAATATCATAAATTTGCTTTATTTCTCTTTCATATTGAACATCGTTCAACATTGAATTATGTTCAAATATATTAAAGGAGGCGAAAATGCAAGAAAAAAACGATCTTGAAACTCTTAAAGCCGAGAACAATCCATCACAACGTTTTTTTAATGTAGCAAGCTTTGCAGTCATCATCTGTATAATAGCCTCAGCATTCACCACCTATCATTACCCAAAAAACCAACCCGAATTGACTATTTGGGGCGGCACCCCACTTTGGGCAACAACATTTGGTCCAATTATTTGGCTGCTTTTTGTCGCCTTGCCACTGGTGCTCAGTGTTAGTTTTCTTTTTCGCAACCAGTATAAGATGTGGCGTATTGGCTCCTATTCGATGATGTGGGCAAGCATCCTCCTTGGCATTATTTTTATCATCATGTCGGCCTACGAAATTTTAAGCACTATTTTCGCATACATAGTTTGCAGCTTTGCTTCATTATTTGGCATATTCTTCGTGATAGCAAAACGTGTCGATACAGCATTTAATTCATGCCTTGCCAAAAACGGCGTTGACATTAATCAAACCTTTGGCATTTCTATTTATCTGATCTATGCTGCTGCCCTCATTAGCCTTTTTACTCTTATCCATCTGGCAATTAAGGGAGCGATAAAAAAAACATAGATTTTTAATTATCTAACTGAGAGCTTGATGCATTTACATATTCACAATAATCTCACTCAATAATGTGCAATGAGATTTCATATTTTTTCATCTAAACAGTTTTTTAATCTGCCGTAAAATTTTAATAATTTCACGCCTGCTAAACCATTTATGAGCTTTTCCATCAACGCGAAGTGCGAGAATTCGTTTGAGTTTCGATATTACCCGAACCCAATCGCTAATATCCTCGCGGATCACTCATTTGCGTATTTTTATGACTAAATCAGGCGGTAAACTTTATAGCAGCCTATTTAACATCAACCATGTTTAGCACCTATTTCTTGCAAGAAAAATAACCTGAACAAATTATCCAAATACCGATATTGAAGCGCTAAACGCTATTTTGATACTGAAAACGCCACACCATTTCCAAGCAAAGCCAAGCTAGTATATTGAAAAATCATAAAGAGCTCATTTGTAGCGCTCAATTTTTGCCAGAATACAAGCTAATGGCTGGCGTCTTGTATTTACATTAAGCGTACGAGCCAAAAGTGCTCACTAGCAACAGCAAATAAATTGAATGAATTTATCAAAATTTGTGATAGTTTTCTTTGTCTAACCATCAGCATAATCATATTAAACAACATCCACCTTAGCAGATATTAAAGCTAAATAATGATTTTATAATATATATAATAACCAGTACTTGAATAATCGCCATTACATTGTTTATAGTAACGGTGTTGACTATAAAATCCCGCCTAAGTCATATCTTAAAAAAATTCTAATATTTTAACTATATCGAACTTATTTATAATTGGCTTCCAATCGAGGAAAACATATTGAACGCTTCAAGTAATTTAGTAGTGAAAAATAAATTTAAAAAAAGTGACCTTAAAATTGGTGGATTGCTTTATTTCGTTGCAATATACTTAACATATCACGTGGTTTATAATGTAAGCTATATTTTAAATAAGGTTCAATTTATTTACGATTTTGACAGCTTCACCCAAGTTTTAGTCTCATTTCTTTCTGCTCCATTCTTATTTGATTTAGTCTTAATGACAATGGCTTTCATAGGGTTACTTAAGGAAAAACGAACCTTCCCATATGTATTTATTGCATTTTTGATCTATCGAATTTGCTTGGATGTTGGTTATGCCTTATTTTTTAAATATAGATTTAAAAAAGATGAAGTGTTTACGTCCCCTATTTATTGGCTAGGCTGTTTTATAGCTGTTATTTTTCTATTCTATATTATTTTTTCTAAGCGAGTAAAAAACACCTTCGTTAATTAATTGTTTTTTAAATATAGTTATTTCAATTCTTAGATTGAGTTTGGAACCGTTATGAATGGTATAAATACAAGTAGCAATATCACCGCAAAGAAGGGAAAAATTGTAAAAAATACTAAAATTGGCGGCGCGCTTTACTTGGTTGCCCTTTATCTTAGTTTATTTACAATTTCATGTATACGCGACATTATTGCAATTTTTAATAGTGATTTTTCAACTTATTTCTTTAACGCTGCTTTTTCAAATAATTTCGTTGTAGCGAAGCTATTAAATACTAGCTTTTTGTTTCCATTATTTTTATTCCAATTTGTGATGCTCTTTATCATTGCAATTGGATATTTCAAAAAATACTATTATTTCCCCACTATGTTTATATTATTTTTAATAAGTAATTTTCTTTATAATGCAGCTTATATAAAGCAAATACCAAATTTTGAATATTTGAATTATTTTTTAAATTTTATTTTGAGATTCTTTTGATTTTATTCATAGATATAATTTTATTAATTTATATATATTGCTCCAAACGGGTCAAAGAAACCTTTATAAATTGAATAAAGGCAACTGATTTAAGTTGCTAGAATTTGCCTTACAATGAAACATTTTAGACGGCCTTTAACCTTTCATAAAATTGTAATGTCAAAATGACAAATTGCAAAACGACAATGTTACACAGATAATTGATTATTTTTTTAACAATACGAACAGTAAATTGATGTTTTTTGGGATCATAATGGATAAAATAACGGTGACGAAAATTAGTTGCTAAAAATGATCTATGAGGAAGTGAAAAATGGATAAAAAGAAAAAGCGATTTTCCTTTCCTAAGCTCAACAATAAAACACTACGCCAGAATGTCGATTCTGCGATTAGAAATCGTCGCGGACATCGGCCACTATCAGCAGATAGGGAGGGTGGCGATACGGTTATCGCATCCTATAATGTTCATAAATGTGTGGGCCTTGACAAGATATTTAATCCTGAAAGAATTGTTAATGTTATTTCCGAACTTAATGCTGATATTATTGGTTTGCAAGAAATCGATAAACGCTTTGGGGAGCGCATAGGCCTTTTGGATCTGGATTATTTAAATGAGCGCACCGGATTAAAGCCGGTACCAATACAAGCCATGTCATCGCTTGGTCACGGTTGGCACGGCAATGGGCTATTTTTTCGTAATGGCGAAGTGCGTGATGTACATCAAATAAAATTGCCAGGATTAGAGCCCCGCGGCGCTGTCATTGTTGAATTTGAGTTAATTTATGGCCCCCTACGAGTTATTGGTGCGCATTTTGGTTTATTACACCGTTCGCGTATACAGCAAGCAAAAACTATTTTAAGCTATCTTGAAACGCGCCCAGACATGCCAACTTTATTAATTGGTGATCTGAATGAATGGCGTATTGGTAAAGGTTCATCTCTCACCAGCCTATCACCGCTTTTTGACCTTGCAATGGGAACTTTACCAAGTTTTCCTGCGCGTTTTCCCGTCTTAGCTTTGGATCGCGTGTTTGCTTATCCTAAAAATCTAATAAATTCTGTTGAGGTGCACAAAAGTGCTTTGGCCCGCATTGCATCAGATCACCTACCCATCAAAGCCCATATTGATATCCTTGGCGCTTTAAATAGCATGAATGTCGCAGCAAACACTTAATAGAATATTTTGTCATAAGCATTTTACGAAAGACTTATTATAACTGCAGAAGTTCTATGTCCATAATATTAACTAATCTGAATTTTTGCCAAACCAACTCAAGTAAAACTCTACACAAACTGCTAAATTAGTTTTTAGTTCGATTTTGTTGAATAAATTTTAGATTTTTTTAAAAGCTTATAGTCGGTATTACGAAAGATTTTTGGATATTTTGGATTAAACTAATATTTTTGCGAAAATACTGGCAAGAGATACGGCTATGTTGGTTTAAATACAACTACTCAGCAACGGCAATAATTTCTTGCTAACCAATATCTCTATAAAATAATAATCCGGATGCAGAAGCATCCGGATTACGTCCTGAGGCCGGGATGACAGACGGCTAATTGCGGGGCACCGTTCTGCCGCTAACACATGCAGGATATCATATGATAGCAATACAACTATATGGTGTATTTTGATTCATGTCAAATAAAATTAACCGGCTAATTAGTTTATGGCTAGAATGTGGTGGAAAACTGTTTTGTTTTAAATTCTCAAGAAAAATACAACTAAAAATTACATAATTTCCAAGAAATTAATATTAGAAAATATAAACTAGCTCCATTTCGAGCCATTATTTTTTGATTAAATATATTTATAATTCTCTAAATCGCGCTTAAGTTGTATTTGAATACTGATTAAACAGGTTACTTGAGTAAATAGATAACCTCAATTTTAATTATTTGTAAATACTTTAATCAATTTCAACAAAGTTTCGCGACAAAAAATCAAACTGCATCGCATCTATTTTACTAATATATTTCACACGCATATTAATTTTACACGCGATTGATAAAATGAGGTATTTTAAAATTGATTTTTATCAAAAAGGCTAAGTCAGGCGGACTTAAAATGTGAGTCCGCCATGCTGTTGCACCATGCAATCTTAAAAAAGTAGATTGCAATTTTATGATAAGCGCTTTTTCCAATTTTCGATTTGTTGGCGCACTTGATTTGGCGCTGTACCACCGTAAGATTGACGGCTTTCAACCGACTTTTCTACGGTGAGGTAACCAAATACATCACTGGTAATATCCTTATGGATAGATTGTAAGTCTTGCAAGGTTAGCGCACCAAGTTCCACTTTCTTTTCTTCAGCTAGTGCAACCGCACGTCCAGTAACGTGGTGAGCCTCCCTAAAGGGTAAGCCAAGCACGCGCACTAGCCAATCAGCAAGATCGGTAGCAGTGGAAAAACCAGAGCCTGCAGCTTTTGCCATAGCATCGGTATTAATGTGAATATCGCTCATCATACCCGTCATAGCAGCAATGCACAGCTCTAAGGTTTCAGCCGCGTCAAATACTGCTTCCTTATCTTCTTGCATGTCTTTAGAATAGGCAAGCGGTAAGCCTTTCATCACGGTCAGCAATGTGATTAATGCACCATTGATACGGCCCGTTTTTGCACGGATAAGCTCTGCGGCATCAGGGTTTTTCTTTTGTGGCATAATTGATGAGCCGGTTGAAAAACTGTCAGACAAGCGCACAAAATTAAATTGTGGTGTTGACCAAATAACAATTTCCTCAGCCATACGGGATAGATGGGTGGCGCAAATCGAGGCTGCACTTAAAAACTCCAGCGCATAGTCACGATCAGATACGCTATCAATCGAATTGCGGGTTGGTTCACGAAAGCCTAATAATTTAGCGGTCATGAAACGATCGGTTGGAAAGCCCGTACCGGCAAGGGCTGCGGCACCAAGGGGTGACTCGTCCATGCGATTGACCGCATCTTGCATACGCGACAAATCACGGCCAAACATTTCAACATAGGCCATAAGGTGGTGACCATAGGTAACTGGCTGCGCCGTTTGTAAGTGAGTAAAGCCCGGCATATAATTTCCAGCAAATTGTTCCGCACGCTTTACTAAAAGAACAATTAATTTATGAAGGCTAGCAGCGGTCTTTTGCGTTTCATCCTTAACCCAGAGACGAAAATCAACCGCCACCTGATCATTACGCGAACGCGCGGTATGCAAACGCCCTGCCGGTTCGCCAATAAGATCCTTAAGACGCGCTTCAATATTCATATGAATATCTTCAAGGCGGCGTGAAAAAACAAAGCTACCGCTTTCAATTTCTTTCAAAATAATATGCAATCCGCGCTCTATCTCTTGCATATCATGAGCAGAAATAATACCTTGTTTAGCAAGCATCGCTGCATGAGCAAGGGAACCTTTGATATCTTGTTTATAAAGTTTGCGGTCATAATCAATGGAAGCATTAATTTCTTCCATAATAGCGTCGGGGCCAGAGGCAAAACGTCCACCCCACATCTGGTTGCTTTTATCGGTCTCAGTCATAATCTTGGCCCTGAATTAAAGGAATAATAAAATGCTTGAAGAAAAACCTTATGGCAAAAGGATTAAAACAGCAATAAAAACTATTTTTAAACCTAAAAGCTCGTATATTTTTGCCCTTCTACCATTTTTGCTATACGCGATTTTCCCCGCCCCCTCAATGGCAGAAAATAAGTCTTGTGCGTTAAATGAACAAAAATTAAGCTCGTTGAAAAAAAGTCGTTCTGGCGAGTTTACCAATGTTATTATGGCGCAAGATCCGTTTTATGCCGGTGATTTAACCTTTAAAAACGCGGATGGTAAAGAAGTTAAAGTTTCTGATTTTAAGGGACAAACAGTTTTCTTAAACCTTTGGGCAACGTGGTGTGGGCCATGCCGTGAGGAAATGCCCGATATTGCCAAGGTGCAAGACGAAAAAGCAGATGATTCTCTTGCTGTTGTTGCAGTCAATGTTGATAAGCAAGAAGATAGCTATGTGCATGACTTCTTAAAAGAATATAAAGCTGATAATTTGCCGTTTTATCGCGATACTTCAATGGCAATTTTTTATAAATTACGCCGTGAAGGTTTGGCACTCGGGCTTCCAACCACATTGATTATTGACAAGGATGGTTGTTTGACGGCTAGCCTTATCGGCTCTGCTCCTTGGGGCGATGCAGATGCTATGAAGTTCATCGACAAGGTCAAAGAACTTGATGCACAATAAAGCTTAATTTACTTCACTGCTTTAAAGCCGGTTTTTAAAAAGCCGGTTTTTTGCTTTTATTTTGCTAGTTCCTATAAAAGCGGTTTCCACTTAGAGCTAAAATGCTATACACCGCTATTAAAGTTTTAAAGCTGCTTAACAATATGAGATATTATGGCCAATCCTCCTCTTTTAACCCTTGATCAATTATCGCTTACCTTCGGGGGCACTCCTTTATTAACCAATGCCAATTTAAGTGTTAGCGAGGGGGAGCGCATTGCATTAGTTGGCCGCAATGGGTCTGGTAAATCCACCCTTTTAAAAATAGCAGCTGGTCTTGTTGAGCCAACTGATGGCGAAATTTTCCGTCATCCAGGTGCGACCATTCGCTATTTGCCACAAAGTCCTGATATGGATGGTTTTGACACGGTGGAGGCCTATGTTGAGGCAGGACTTGGGCCAGCTGATGACCATTACCGGGTTGGTTATTTATTGGATCATTTGGGTTTAAGTGGTGAAGCTAATCCGCGTGATTTATCTGGTGGTGAGGCTCGCCGTGCAGCCCTTGCCCGTGTACTTGCGCCCTCACCCGATGTTTTATTATTAGATGAGCCAACCAACCACCTTGATCTTACCACCATTGAATGGCTTGAAAATGAACTTGCGCAAATTCGCTCGGCATTGGTAATTATTTCCCATGATCGGCGTTTTCTTGAAACCGTGAGCCGCTCAACCGTATGGCTTGATCGCGGTGTTACCCGTCGCTTGGATCAAGGCTTTAAATTTTTTGAAGAATGGCGCGATAAGGTTTTAGAAGAAGAAGAACGCGATCAGCATAAGCTTGGCCGCCAGATCGAGCGTGAGGAGCATTGGCTGCGCTATGGTGTGACAGCGCGGCGTAAGAGAAATGTTCGCCGTCTTGATGAATTGCATAATTTACGCGCCCGCCATCGTAGCCATCAAGGACCACAAGGCGTTGTGCAATTGCAAGCCGCCGATAGCCGCGATTCGGGTAAATTAGTGGTTGAAGCCAAACATATTGCTAAAGCCTATGGCGAGCGTGTTTTGATTAAAGATTTTTCTACCCGTATTAATCGTGGTGATCGTATTGGACTTGTTGGCCCTAATGGTGCCGGCAAAACCACGCTGCTTTCAATTTTAACCGGCCTTATAGAGCCTGATAAAGGCAGTGTGCGCCTTGGGGTTAATCTTGAAGTGGCAATGCTTGACCAAAAACGCAGCCTTAATCTTGATGAAAGCCTTAAAGATTATTTGACTGACGGGCGCGGCGATAGCGTTATTGTTAATGGCGAACAAAAACACGTTGTATCCTATATGAAAGATTTTCTCTTTCAAACCGAGCAAGCACGCACGCCAATTCGCGAGCTTTCGGGTGGTGAACGCGCAAGATTAATGCTAGCACGGCTTTTGGCACGCCCTGCAAATTTGCTTATCCTCGATGAGCCCACCAATGATCTTGATATGGAAACCCTCGACCTCTTGCAAGAACTCGTTGCCGGCTTCCCCGGCACTGTAATTCTTGTAAGTCATGATCGCGACTTTCTTGATCGCACCGTCACATCGGTTATTGCGCCAGAAGGTGATGGCGATTGGTTGGAATATGCCGGTGGCTATAGTGATATGTTAGCACAGCGTAAAGATAAGGCGCTAAGCATACGCAAAGAGCAAAAAGCAACCAAAAATAATGACACGGCAAATGCTGGACAAAAAAACGATAATGCGCCGGCAAAGGAACAAAAACGGAAACTTTCTTTTAAACAAAAATACGCGCTTGATAATTTGCCGATTGAGATGGAAAAGCTCAATGGTGAAATAGCGATTCTTGAAAAAGAATTATCTGATCCTAATCTTTATAGCAAAAATGCCGACCGTTTCCATGACCTTTCTAAAAAGCTTGAGCAAAAGCAAACATCGCTAATGGAAAAAGAAGAAGAATGGTTGGAGCTTGAAATGCTGCGCGAAGAAATGGAATAGCAAACATATATCAGGATAAGAGTTGGTTTAAATATCTCACCTTTTTAATATACTGATATTTCGTAATTTTTGATCAAAAAGCCGCATATTATATGCGTTTTTTTTATGCGTGGCTTTGCTTAACACTAAATTTTACGCATAAAAAAACGCCTGCTGCGGGAGGAGGTGCAGCAGGCGCTTGAATTGAAAACCGACTGGGAGGAGGAGGAGATGTCGGTCTTCCAAAATTTTCAGGGTATAGGAGGAGGAGACCCCTGAAAAAACTGTAATAATACTAATTTCTAACTCAAAAGCTCTCAACCCATTTTTGGAGAGCGCCTATGAATAATTTATTAACGTGTTGCGCGACGAGCAATTGTTGGGATTTCAGCACGATTAATGCCAAGATCATTGAGCTCACGAGAGGAAAGACGGCTAAGCTCGTTAACTGTTGTGCGATAACGACGCCAGTTGTTGAAAGAGCGAACCAAATTCATTTTAATCACCTAGATTTTGTTTGTTAAGCTTTATTGCTTTGTTAACCTGAATATAGGCTGTTCACATTTATTTGAGTAGTGCCAAGTTTGCATAGCTGCCCTAGCCATTTCACAAAGATTTCTAAAAAAATTCCTAATATAGGCTTTATTAAATAGCTCTTTAGGCAATGCGTTTTGCCATAAAAAAACACCTGCTGCGGGAGGAAATGCAGCAGGTGTTTGAATTGAAAACCGACTGGGAGGAGGAGATGTCGGTCTTCCAAAATTTTCAGGGTATAGGAGGAGGAGATTTACCCTAAAAATTTAAATTTCAATTTAAAAGCTCTCAACTAAGCAGCAAGCGCCTAGATCAAATTTTATGATCAATTTTGAATATTAACGTGTTGCGCGACGAGCAATTGATGGAATTTCAGCACGGTTAATGCCAAGATCATTAAGCTCACGAGCAGAAAGGCTATTTAACTCATTAACCGTTGTACGGTAACGACGCCAGTTATTGAAAGAGCGAACCAAATTCATTTTAATCACCTAGATATTGTTTGTTACGTTTTATTGTTTTGTTAAAATCAATATAGGTTTTTCACGATAATTTGAGTAGTATTAACTTTGCATAGCTGATCTGCGAAGAGCATGCAAAAAGCGCCTTTTTTAGTCATATTTCTTTCATAAAGGCCTAATTTTGCCGCAATCTGATAAAAAATGGTTTGCATTACGGCTAAAGCATGGCGCATATTTTTTCGCTTTCTTTCTTTGCCATTTTTTATATATTTTATTGGGTATTTTTGGCTTTGCTAAGTCTTATGCTCAAGCTTAAAAATGTCTTGATCGAGTCATTCATTGTCATAGCTGCGCGACAAAATTGCTTGCGCAACATCATCACCCATTTTTATAATGCGAATAAGCAAAGGGATAAAGAGTGCTAAAAAGCTACGCTCTAAACCGCGAGCCTTTTGTGCTTCATAAATATCATCGGCAATCGTTTTCACAACTGGTACAAATCGCAAGGTCAACGACAAGGCCAATGCAATTTTTTTGGGGTTAGCGCCAAGCGGTTTAAAGAGCATAAAGAATCGCTCAAATGCGTCAAGCATATCGCTTGCTTTGGTCGTTGCATTAATCAAATTTGCGGCAAGTAATAAAATTGCAAGACGCAAAGTAATTGCTAAACTAGCTGCCCATGGAATAGTTAGCCATTGCACCAAAAATAATCCAAGCAACAGCCACCATAATTTTACAAGATTTTTAATTGGCAGTGTTAAGCTAAATCCAACTATTGGATAAGCAAGCAGCGCCAATAGGAAGGCAATTGCCATAATATCGATGCGCGTGAAAAAAAATACAAATAAGCCAAGGGCAAAAAGGAAAATAATTTTCACCCAAATAGGTGTTTTTTTCGCCCATAAACGTGCGGACTCATTGTTTTCAAAATTGCTCATCATTGCATTAAATTTTTATAAAATTCAATTGCATCATAGGCGCTGCCATCATAGGCTATTTTGCCTTCATCGATCACGAGCACACGATCGAAATCCTTCAATAATTCAAGGTCGTGACTTACCAAGACAACTCGTTGCGGCAGATTGTTGATGAGGGCGGCAATGCGCTTTTTATTGCGCAAATCGAGCATGGTTGTTGGTTCATCAAAAACCATAATTTCAGGCTGCATAACCAAAACACCGCAAATCGCCAATAATTGCTTTTGTCCACCACTTAAATTATGGGCAGATGATGTTTTAATCGCATCAAGATTATAGAGCTGTAAAACATCATCACTGCGCCTTTGGATTTCCGCCTTTGTGAGCTTCATATTTTTAAGCCCAAAAGCAATATCTTCCTCAATTGTTGGCATAATGATTTGATTGTCGGGATTTTGAAAAATAAACCCAACTTTGCGACGTATATTTTTACCGTCCTTTTTCGTATCTAAACCGTCGATAAAAACCGTGCCAGTACTAGGTAGCAAAAGCCCATTTAACAATCTTGCAAAACTACTTTTACCCGAACCATTAGCGCCAATAACACCAATGCGCTGTTGTTGTAATGTTACATTTATCGATTGTAAGATGGTCTTATTGCCAAGCTTTAATGTGACATCTTCCAACTGTATATGCTTATCGCAAGTGGGACTAGCTAAAGCCGTGGCAGTTGCAATTTTCACCGTATTTGCCCCTGCCAATCAATGCCAAGTTCCGCCAGTCTTTTAACAGCTGTTTGGGGCATAGCTGGTGGATTTTTGCTATTTGCTGCTTCAATCAATAAATCATCGCAGGCTTTTTCAGTAACCTCTTCCAGTTTTTTTAAAAATTCACGTTTATTAAGACCTGGCTCAATGGCAGGTAAAACCCGCATAATAACGGTGCCAGGATAGCGCATGACAGTTGATCGCGGCCAAAAAAGCCCAGCATTAAGCGCAATAGGAATAACGGGCAAGGATAATTCACTATAAATTGGTATAATTCCCGGCTTATAGCTCGGTTCCGCACCCGGCTCTTGACGCGTGCCTTCAGGAAAAATAACGATTTGCCGGCCATCGGCAGCCTTTTCACGCGCCCCATTAATCACCGCTTTCATCGCCTTGATTGGGGAGCCACGATCAATAGGAATCATGCCAATTTTCCACATAAACCACCCAAAAATTGGCAAGCGCATTAATTCGCGTTTGAGCACAAGACTTGGATCTTCAAGGCACATACATAGCATGATTGTTTCCCACATGGATTGATGCTTGGGTGCGATAATACAAGCACCTTTTGGTATATTCTCCATGCCTTCAAGGCGATAATTGGTGCCAACAATATGCCTAAATAAAAACATGGTAACGCGGCCCCATATTTTAGGCACTATCCATGCTTTTTTTCGCGGCAAGAAAAAATAAAACGGCGTATAAAGAAAAACCTGCAATATCGATGCGGTATAAAAAGCAAAAATGAATAATATCGATCGTATAAAAAGCACTATTTTTTCCAATGCAGAGTTTTGGGGCATTTGGTTTATAAAACAGAATAAACACGCTGAAAATGGCTTTATTGCATATTGGGTTATTTTACCAAATAAAAATAAGCTATTTTGATGAATTTTTAAATCTTAGGCTGCGCTTCACTGTCATAGGCTTTCATGATCAGCTCAACAATAGCATTTAAACGCTTAGTATCAACCCCATCGCGTGCCTGTACTGAAAAGCCGCAAAGGGCAGTGCAACAAAAATCAGCAAAAGCAGTTTCATTAAAGTTTGGCGCAATTGTACCATCACATTTAGCCTGCTTAAGGTAGGATTTAATCAGATCAGTGCGTTCATTGCGCATAACGGTGAGCCATTGTGCGATATTATGATGGTTTTGCGAGTAATTAACGGCGGAAGATATAACCATACAACCCATAAACTTATCGGTGTAAACATCTATTGCCCCACGTAAAACTTGCTCGATTGCGGCACGTGCATCACTATTTTGCGCAAGCGCTACACTCGCGAAGGAGCCTTTTTCAAGCTGATATTGCTCGACAGCTTCACGAAAAAGCGCTTCTTTAAAGCCAAAGGCTGCATAAATACGAGCCGATGCAATATTAAACGCTTGCGCCAGATCCACCATAGAGGTTCCCTCGAAGCCATATTGCCAAAAAAGATTACGTGCTTCTTTCAAAGCCTCATCTCTATCAAATTCCCTTGGTCTACCTGCCATTTTTCAATCTCGCATTTCAATTCCCACGCCATTCTTTGTCGATTGATAAAATAAAACAAGTTTTCATTCTTTAGTGATCAATAAAGAATGCAATTTGGCAAATGCAAATAAGGGACATGATGTGTCAAACAAGACCATAAAATCAAAGGTGCATCACCTAAATCAACCAAGTGAACAATATAAGCGCGGTCATCAACCGTTATCGCTCCCCCTTTTCAGTCTCGTCGTTTTTTTGCTTACTCGTTTTGCCACCGCTATGGTTTTATTAACATTTGTCTTTAACCATTTGGCACTGGTTTATATAAGTGTTGCGCTTTGGGGACTAACTTTTTTGGGGGGGCGCTAACTTTGCTACAAACCGCCCTTGCCGATGCCGCTGGTAATGAAGCCGATATGGCACAATTTTTCTTTGTAACGCTGTTTAACCTTGGAGTAGCGGGTGGTGGTCGTATTGGTGGCTATCTATTAGACTGGACAAGCGCCAAATCTTTACCTACGCTTTCTCTTCTACTTATATTTATTGCACTTATTATTGCATTTTTGGCTAAGAACCATGCTTTCAAAACTGGCCATTGCCATTGAATGTTTTTATACCAACGAAATAAAAAACCGTAATAAGAAAGGATCTTATTACGGTTTCAATGAAATTTAAATTACAACTAAAATTAGCTAACTTTGAATTTCAAAATTGAAATATAGGCTTTAGCGTGAAAATGGCGATACACAGATGCGGCGCTCGCCTCTTCTAACAGCAAAGCTATTATCGGATGGGCGGTAAGTGCGATATTGTTGCGCACACCACTTAATATGGCGTTGGTTCAAAACTGGGCGTTGCGGCATCGGTCTATTGATACTTGGATGGTTGGGACGCGGTTGATCCAAGTGGTTAGAAAGCGGTGGGCGCGGACCACGATCGCTATTATGAGGGCCGTCATAAATTGGTGGCGCAGGGCGAATATGCCTAAATGCCGCCTCTGGATACCACCAACCATCACTATGGCGCTGATAACCTGGGCGATGATGGCGATAGCCCTTATAGCCATTATAAAGTCCTTGATTGATCGGCCCATTTCTTTGTTCAATGCGCTGCGTCATATGGTCATTTGGCGCTGCAAAAACATTTGTGCTTGATACAAGGCTTGCAAAAACTGCAAGCGCAAGAACCTTGCCAAGAGCCTTTTTTGAAATTTGTTTATAATGGTTGGTCATTTTAAATCCCATTCTGCCATTGTTTAAAAATGTGTTCTTAAAATTTGATAGTTGCACCCAATCATGGCAAATTTTAGCTACTCTCAACACCCGTAAACACAAAGGCTTTCAACTTTTATTGAAAGCGTAAATAAATGGTTTTTAAATCATTATAGCAAAAATCGCTTATCGAATATCGAGCGATCACCAAGCAATTATTATTCATCAAGCAGCTTAAAACTATTGCTTAGAGCCGCCACTCATTATAAGCAATCCAGTAAAGATCTCAACAAAGGGGAATACGTTGCAAAAATCCTATTATTCTATTTGGCTGCGTCCAATATCAGTTGATTTTACATCCTTGAGCGATTCTATCGCACATTTTTCGCAGCTTTTTAATAGCGAGAATTTTGAGCCACATATGACCCTTGCAGGCGATATCAGTGTGGATATTGAAAAGGGAGAAGCAAGCCTCATTGCGCTAATGGAAGCAATTGCCAAGGATATATCGATTTTTTCTGCACCAATTATTGATGTGCGCCAAGAAGATGTTTTCTTCCGTTCTTTCTATCTTGCATTTGATCTGGTAGAAAATTTGGCAGCTCTAAAACAGCGAGCTGCTGATTATTTAAAAACCGATGATTTTGATAGCTTTATGCCGCATCTATCCTTAGCTTATGGTGTAGAAGATAGCCTGTTAAAACGTCAAGAAATTGAAAAAATACAAAAAATATTTGCCGGTAAGTCAATGGCTTTTGATCAGTTGGTATTATCAACAGCATCTAGCCATAATGCAATTAAAAATTGGCGGGTCAAACATGTTTTACCATTAAAGCCAATAACCGCCTAATCTTTGCTTAGGCTAATCTGTTTTAAGACTTGCAATTTATAAATTTCATTTTTTGATAAAAGGCAAGTAAATAACAATAGAGCGTGCTGATTTTAAAGATTTTCACAAAAAACTGCTCTTCCAGTGGCTAAAATCCATAAGAAATGCCTCTACCCTCTTGACTTGATGTGCGATAAATGTCGAAAGATTTTAAATGAGTAAAAATATTTCGATCCACAAAGCTATCCATCGACTGCGCAGCAATATTGGCGAGCGCTCTTTGGTGCTTGTTGGTTTGATGGGCGCAGGCAAGACAACAATCGGCAAAAGGCTTGCCCAATTGCTTAATCTTGATTTTTATGATGCTGACCACGAAATAGAGCACGCTTCACAAATGAGCATTAGTGAAATTTTTGCTCAATATGGCGAACAAGAATTTAGAGATCTTGAAAAACGTGTTATCTTGCGTTTGTTAAATAAAGGGCCAATTGTTCTTGCAACAGGTGGTGGTGCTTATATTAATGAACAAACTCGCGAGGCTATTCATGATCAAGCACTGGCGATTTGGCTTGATGCTGATCTTGATACTTTGATGGATCGCGTTTCACGCCGTAGTCATCGGCCACTTTTGCAAAATGATAATCCCCGCGCCGTCATGGAGCGGTTAATTGCGGAACGTTATCCAATTTATGCCAAAGCCCATCTTTCAGTGATGAGCACACGCGGCAAACGTGATGCAGTAACACGGCAGGTCATTAAAAATGTTGATGCTTTTCTTGCCAAAGAAAATGAGAGCAATAGCGCAATCGAAGCGCAATAAAGCAAATTTTTCATCGCATTGTTAAACTTTTTTTCATTTTTCTTTAATCTTATTACAAAAGCAGTTAGCTACAACTGTGCTTAAACCGCTAAGCAAAGATGAAGTGGTGCAATTTTATTAAATTCATCTATTCATTAAATGGATTTTATAGTGAAACTCTATTTTTACTACTTTAATATTGATAACGCTGAAATAGAATTTTGGACATTAGAAAAGATTGGTTTAATCGGTTGGGATAGCGAATTTTCCGTATCCTTTGCATCGCTTGATGAATGTGTAAATTATACCCCCTCCTGTCTCATTGATTTGGATGTATTTAATAAATTGTTTTATCCTTCAAGCTTTACTGAATTGGAGGCAAAGGGATATGCAGATATCTTGACCGGCTATTACCTGCTAAGCGATGAATGGAAATGTGGTGAACCTTACGGAAAATACTTGGGCGAGCGTATTTATTTTTAACCGTGAAAAAATAGCTAGGTAAGCAATGGTTTAAAAATAACCAAACTAATTTTTCAATAAATATGGTGCTATTATTAAATTAAAACTTGTAAATTTGCATAAATATACTGCAAAATAGCTGTAACAAATAGTAGATAAAAACAAAGAATTAAGCCTAAAAATTTAGCAACGCTTTATAAGAAAGATGCCGATAAATGACCCAAGAGTTTTTGGAAGTATCAAATATATCGCGCCGCTTTGGTAAAGTGAATGCACTAGAGAAAGTTTCTTTTACGGCCAATAGAGGCGAGGTTATTTGTCTTGCCGGCCAATCAGGATGTGGTAAATCCAGCCTACTACGCGCTATTGCTGGAATTGAGCGCCCAGATAACGGTCATATTATCATTAATGGTCAAGAAATGTCGGGGCCAAACTGCTTTATTGAGCCGGAAATGCGTGGCATTGGTTTTATGTTTCAGGACTATGCTTTATTTCCTCATCAAACCGTCACAGATAATATCTTGTTTGGGCTAAAGCGCGTGGATAAAAGCATTGCACGGCAGCGTTGTAAAAAGCTTATTGAACGACTTGGC
Organism: Bartonella sp. HY038; assembly: GCF_014117425.1. Taxonomy (NCBI): domain Bacteria; kingdom Pseudomonadati; phylum Pseudomonadota; class Alphaproteobacteria; order Hyphomicrobiales; family Bartonellaceae; genus Bartonella; species Bartonella sp. HY038. Next base: position 3,315,671 of record NZ_CP059725.1, on the reverse strand, counting down.
CTTAGCAAACTTGTTGACCGTTTTCCCCATATGTTGTCTGGCGGCGAGCAGCAGCGTGTTGCTTTGGCGCGCGCCCTTGCACCAGAGCCTGACATTTTATTGATGGATGAACCATTTTCTAATCTCGATCGCGGTTTGCGCGATGACATACGCCTTGAAACTATTGCTTTACTGCGTGAACTTGGCACAACCATCATTATGGTAACCCATGATCCAGAAGAGGCACTTTCAAGCGGAGATCGCGTCATATTGATGCGAAATGGCAAAATTATTCAAGCTGGTAGTGGTGAAGATCTTTATCAGCACCCAAACTCTGTCTATGCAGCAGAGTTTTTTTGCAGCTTTAATAAAGTGCAAGCTATTTTTAGTAATGGCTTTTTGAACACCCCCTTGGGGCATTACAAAGCCGATGGCTTTAACCATGGTGACAAGGCAACCGCCTATATCCGCCCCCAAGCCATTTTTTTATCTCCAGATGGCAAAGGGATAGAAGCCAATATTATAAGCTCAACACTTATGGGGGAAATTGAACAGGTTATACTAAAGGTCGAAAATATTGATGTACCGCTGCGCATGCGTTCAACCCATCATAAAAAGCTAAAGGCTGGCAACAAAGTTCATATCCGCATTAATAGCGACGATGTCTTTGTATTTTAGAATAATAAAATTGCAAGTTATTGCAGTCTTTATTGTGATGATGTTAATTTTCACCTGTGTAAATCAAGCTTGATACAAATAAAGGGTTGCATCAAGCTCATAAACTTGACTAATTTATTCATGTATATCACCTAAACTTGAAACTTTTTTCTATCACTCATCAACCCTTAATGGTTTTTGTATTTATTGTCAGGAAAACGATTACAATGGAAAAAACAAGCTTTAAGAAGTTTATTTTTGGCGCGGCTTTAGCCGTTGTTTTAGGCGCTCCCATGGTGCAAGCCGCAGAGCTTAATATTTACACAACCCGTGAACCGGGGCTAATCCAACCTTTGCTTGATGCCTATACGGCAACAAGTGGCACCAAAATAAATACCATTTTTCTTAAAGATGGTTTAAGCGAGCGCGTCACCGCCGAGGGAGAGCGTTCACCGGCAGATGTTTTGATGACGGTTGATGCTGGCGTTTTGGTTGATCTTGTTGAAAAAGGTTTGACCCAAAGCATAAAATCAGATGTCCTTGATAAAACCATTCCTGATACCTTGCGGGATAAAAACGGTCATTGGTATGCGCTTTCCATGCGTGCACGGGCATTATATGTCAATAAAGACCTTGATATAACTTCATTTACTTATGAACAATTGGCTGATCCTAAGTGGAAAGAAAAAGTTTGTATTCGTTCAGCTCAGCATCCTTATAATATCGCATTAACCGGTTCTTATATCGCCCATCATGGGGAAGAAGCGGCCGAAAAGTGGTTGACAGGCGTTAAAGCTAATCTAGCCCGTAAAGCTGGCGGCGGTGATCGTGATGTTGCCCGTGATATCAAGGGCGGCCTTTGTGAAATTGGCATTGCCAATTCCTATTATATTGGTTTGATGCGCAGTGGCCGCGGTGGTCCAGAGCAACAAGAATGGGTAAGTGCAGTTAAAATGGTGCTACCAACCTTTGAAAATGGCGGTACGCAAGTGAATATTTCTGGCGCTGCCGTTGCCCGCCATGCGCCAAACAAGGACGAAGCTGTAAAATTCCTTGAATATTTGGTGTCAGATGAAGCGCAGACTATCTATGCCAAGGCAAATTTTGAATATCCAGTTAATGCCAATGCCAAGGTTGATCCGCTTATCGCCGAATATGGTGTTTTAAAGCCCGATACGATTAGCCTTTTGGAAGGCGTTAGCTTCCGCAAAAAGGCCAGTGAACTTGCTGAAAAAGTAGGCTTTGATAATTAAGCCTCATCAATTTAAGCAAAATGCTTATCATCCTGTAAGGTGGCAGATTTACTGCCGCCTTGCCTTTTTTTGAAATATCCAATTTTCATCAATGAATAAACTTAACATATTTAACACATTGAATTACATTAATTAATATAAAAATATATTTGGTGAAAGATCAGCTTATTATGGCAGATAAGAAAAAAAAGAAGAAGAAAAATACGAAGTTAGAAGAAGTTTATAAAGGTTGCGAGTTCATTTCCAATAGTAATTTGTATGATATTTGCTTTAAAACGCTATTCTTGTGTTTTGAGGATAGTGATATTTGCTACATCATTATCCAATCGACCATGACAGATAAATTAGCTGTTAAAGTCGAAGATTTATTTAGCGCCAAATGCCAAAGAATTTATCATGGCGATGATATTGAATATGATTACCACGAATATATGACAGTAAAAAACTTCAAGAAATTTTTTTTAAAGGAAAGCAATCTATTCCGGCTTCTTATCGAAAATTTTGAAATGGAAATTAAGATATACAAAAATCCGGCTGATATAGAAAAATATCATCGTGATAGATCTAAATCTGAGCATGTTAGCTTAACTCTTAATTATTTTAATGTTCTTGCATTTGAGTTACAACATGGTGTTTTAAAAAATTCTTCTTGTGAGCATTATTTCGTTGAGAATTATCGTAATAACAGTCTGTTTCGGTATAATTGGAAATGGCATGCGAAATTTTATCTCTCCAGTTCTGAAAAAAAGCCAAGTCTTATATCAATCTATCGGATCAGAATTGGTAAATCGAATGATTATCAGATTAAAAAAATCATCAAAAAAGTAGATGATATTTTATCTAAAGACATCTCCGATATTATTGTTACCGATAATAATGGCAATCAAAGTAGAGTGCATGTCTATGGCAAAAGATAAAACAAAACAGGGGTCTAGTAAGCCAATCAGCAAAGGCAATGAGATAAGAATTGATGGCGCTAATTTTTGCTTTGCGGGGGATTTATATCAAGCTTTTTTAAAAATTTTATTCTTATGTTTTAAAAATAGTGATATTTGCCAATTAAAAATTGATGATGACAGTAATTTGTCTATCACATCAGATATTAAGCAATTATTCAGCCTTCATTGCCAAAAACATATCACTGCCGGTGATAATACCCATCAAGACTATATGACCTTGCGTCAGTTTAGAGAATTTTTTTTATTAAACAGCAATTTGTTTAAGGTGCTGCTTGATTGTACCGCAATTGAAGTAATGATTTTTAAAAAGCCAACCTCGATTACGGAACTTTTTGACAAAAAAACGGCTCAGCCATTAAATCTATGGGTTAAACAAATCGGCGATAAGTTGCCAATAAAAGCAGGTGAAATGGCAACTATCAATGACATTGAGAAAATAGCGCATAACCCGTTTGCAGTTTTATTACCGCGGCTCTATCAAAAAATTAACTGGCATTTTTATCCAAATAGTGGCGGCGGTTTGGGCAATGTCATGGCTCTTCATTTAAACAAGCAAACTGATGGCGATGATTTTGACATGACGGCTATTTCCGCAAAGATAGCAAAAATAATGTCGCATGATTGTCTAGTTTATGATGATCTTGAGCAAGAATGATCAATGGCGTTGATATCAAAAACGCATTGATCCGTCATTGATAATAACTGATGTGAACAATGTTTAAAGGAATATATAGCAATGGTTCGTTCTGGATTATTTTGGCGGTTAAGTTCGCTCCTTATTGCTATTTTGGTATGTATTCCAGTTATTTCGCTTATCATCATTGCTTTTCAAGGCAGTGAAGGTCTCTGGGCGCATATGTTTGCCAATGTCTTACCGGTTGCATTTGGTAATACACTTATTCTTCTGATTGGTGTTGGCTGTCTTGTTACCTTAATTGGCACAACAACCGCGTGGTTTGTAACCGCTTATGATTTTTTTGGGCGGCGTTATTTGGAATGGGCCTTATTACTGCCGCTAGCAGTACCTACCTATATTATTGCCTATGCCTATTTGGATATTCTGCACCCCGTTGGGTCTGTCCAAGGTTTTATACGAGGGATTTTGGGTTATAGCAGCCCACGCGATTTTCGTTTGCCTGATATACGCTCAATGATTGGCTGCATTTTACTATTGGGCTTGGTGCTTTATCCCTATGTCTATTTGACCACAAGAGCAATGTTTTTAACCCAAGCAGCCAATCTTATCGAGGTTTCGCGCACATTGGGTACCAAACGAAGTGCGATATTTTGGCGGGTTGCTTTTCCCCTTGCTCGCCCTGCCATTGCCGTTGGTGTGTCCTTGGCATTGATGGAAACATTAAACGATATTGGCGCATCTGAATTTTTAGGCGTACAAACCATAACCATTTCGATTTACACCGCATGGATTGGCCGCTCTGACATGCCGGGCGCGGCCCAAATCTCATTGGCTATGTTGGTCATCGTCTTGGCGTTGGTCTTAGTGGAGCGATATGCCCGCCGCCATCAACGCTTTGCTACCGCCGCCCAGCGACCACGAATTATGACACCAACAACCATAAAAGGTTGGCGCTCGGCTCTTTTGTTTATTTATTGTTTTTTACCGATTATATTGGGCTTTATTACCCCTGCCATTTATCTTGGGCAAGAAGCCTTTAAACGAATAAAATTTGCAGGAATTTCCCCTCGCATTTGGGGCGAGATCGGCAATACGGTTTTTGTTGCTACTTGTGCAACTATTGTGGTACTTTTATGTGGCATATTCGTTGCCTATGCTTCACGTGCCTATCATGGACAGCTCACTGCCTTTTGCGCAAGATTATCCGCCATTGGCTATGCAATCCCTGGAACGGTATTAGCAATTGGGCTTTTAACGCCAATTGCCCTATTTGATCATTTCTGGGCGGATATGATGGATAGCCTATTGGGCGGCACAACATCTTTATTACTACTTGGCTCGGGCGCCGCACTTATTTTTGCTTATAGCGTTCGGTTTATGGCGATATCAACCGGCGGAGTCGAGGCTGGGTTTAGTCGTATTTCCCCCTCACTTGACCATGCGGCGCGCATGCTTGGCCAAAGTGCAACCGGTGTCTTTGTGCGCATTTATATGCCGCTCTCCAAAGCCGCTCTTGCTTCCGCTGGACTTTTGGTTTTTGTTGATTGTATGAAAGAATTGCCCGCAACCCTATTATTGCGCCCTTTAAATTTTGAAACCTTGGCCACCCACCTTTATGGTGAAGCCGCGCGCGGCACCTACGAAGAAGCGTCTATCGCCGCACTCCTTATTGTGGTTATTGGAATATTACCAGTCATCATCCTATCTCGCCTTGGCCGCGTTAAATCTTAGTGTCTTCAATTTTAAAAAACTGTTTCAAACGATGCTTTATATAAAACTGACAACCCTTAAACTAAAAATATTTACGCTAGACCAATTTGTACATTCCAAGTAACAAATGATCATAATCCATACTTATCCAAAGCGTCTTGCGGTTAAAATTTACTTATTTTACAATTTGATTTCAGATTATCAAAACTACTCCTCAGGAAAACCACCGAAAAGAAAGCCATATATTGAGTATACTCACAGACAACGAAAAACGATATTTCGAAAAATTATTAGATATGCAGGGCGGATATGTACTTGATTATACCGACAAAACATTTGAAGAATTTTTAAGCGCTATAATATAGACATCCATCATCAAAAATATCACACTTATAGTACCTCTAAAGCAAAGAAATTGCGGAGTTTTTGGGAACAGGAACTTGATGAAATCGTAGCTAGGATCTTTCTGAGCTGACAGATGCCTATCAAGCCAATTGCGACTTTAAAAATCAAGAGATTGATGAAAAAGTACTAAATCGATGTCGTCAGATAATTGAACGCATTTGCGATCTGCGATCATCTTCTAGCAATAGAACAGATATAAAAGATGATTTTTTGCTCAATGAATTTAATATCCCCAATATACAAAAGTTACCTATTAATCCGCAAGCAATTCCAATAATTGAAAGCCGCCTAACTGAGGCAAAGAATGCATTAGCAGCCGGCGCATATCTTTCAGTCATATTTCTTTGTGGTAGTGTATTGGAAGCGGTATTATTAGGAGCAGCGCAAAGAGAGCCTGTCAGCTTTAATCAAACTTCATCTAGTCCTAACAATGCCCAAGGCGATGTGAAACGTTTTAATGAATGGAGTTTGGCGCAACTCATTGATGTTTCTTCTCAATTAGGTCTATTAAAGCCCGATGTTAAAAAATTTAGCCACGGTCTCCGCGATTTTCGCAATTATATCCATCCTTATGAGCAAATGAAGTCAGGTTTTATTCCTGATGAACATACGGCTAAACTATGCTTTCAAGCATTAAAAGCAGCACTTGCCAGCGTTGCTCGAGAGCGCTGACATATCGCCCAACATAAATGAATAATTCATATATCAAGGTCAAGGCAATTTTATTTGCGATTATATAAAAGTCTAAGGATTTATTGATAAACAAAACCAATCGAAAAGCAAAGGTTTACCAAGTCTATTACAATTAAAAGCCTTAAGCATAACAAATTTACCAACCTAATAACGTCAATGTTCCATGTAGTTTAAAACCAATAATAATAATTAGTTATCTTAGGTTTCGATCTAATCCAAAATCGGCAATAATGGAGCAATGTGGTTATAAAAATGCAAAGGACGATTAGTTTTGTGCCTTGTCTATTCCGTTCGCCATGATATCCAAGATTATTTTCCCAAAAGCACCTCATTTGCAATCTAAGGTGTTTTGAAATACCAGATTCCAGAATAATTCAAATTATATTTCCATGATCTTTTTAGGATGAAGATCAAGGTTAGGCTAGTTTTAACCGACCATCAGTGATTACTCAACGTACCACATTGCTCAGGCAAACATCACGCGTTCAATTGCATGGCAACGACAACCAGTTATTTATTGAAGCTATCTTAGTTTCACAAAAAGCGCAGCTTTCTATTGATTTTTAAATATACAATTGGCGCCATCTTATTGAAAACTTCTTTTGCAAACTGAAAAAATTTAAAGTCTGTGCAATGGGATCTGGAAAACCAATCAAAATTTCTCATCCATAATAAATCTAGGGGCCGCAATCATAAACTTAAAATGGATCTCAACATACCCTAGCTTTCATGAATAAAATTTGCGGTTTATGACAATGAATTAGTGAGAAAGAGAGTTATCTTTTTCATCATCATAGTCGTCTGCAAAAAGTCTAAAATAGTCTTTTCGGGGGTCATAGTGAGTATCCGCCACAATACTATTGCCAACGTATTTTTCTATATCATCCATATTTATAACCAATGGTGGTTGGTTAAGAGGCGATGTTTTACCAAAATCTTGTGTTTCTGGAAAACAAATAAATTTTAAATCAGTCAAAATATTATCGCAATTAATAATGCCAGTTAAACTTGCTTTAATTGGAACTTGGGTTAAACCGCCAGCCCGTAACATCATATTGGAATATAAAAAATTTCTTAACTTTTGGGAATCGACAGTAATAAAGTAATCACTCTTTTTTATAATATCATCATTATTATTATAATAATAATCTACGTCAAATAGCTTTAATTTGTAATCAAAATCTAATAATTTACCAAATATCTCCAACTCACAATTAAATTGTTTGTTTTTAAACCATTTTTCTACAGTTATCATTTTATTATACGACAATTACTAATCGTGAATTTTTAAGGTTATTTACTCTCATTCCCCAAGTTCCGTTTATAGGGTCCAGTTTTATAACATACTATACCATTTTTAAATTTATAAGAACCTAGACGCGAATAAAATTGAATATTATCTGATATTAATAATAAAAAAGATAAGATATTCAGTTAATGCACAGACGCTGAATAGCAGACGAGTAAACGGCTTTCGGCTCGATCTAACAAAGTTGATCGCCACGCAAGCATGATTATCTAGATATCAGGAACACCATAATTCATGAAAGAAACACACAGCCGTATCACAATGAATACATGTTAAATATAAGTAAATCATCTAGATTAAATATTCGCACAAATTCAAATTTGTAGTATAATTTGTATCGATTTCAAAATTTTATAAGGTCTTCATTATGGAAGAAAGATATACAATTTTTATTGATGAAAGTGGCGAGGCCGGCATTCAAAAAATTCGCTCTGAATCTTCCAGCGGTGCATCCCCTTATATGACATTAGGCGCTTGCCTTATCGCTAATCGTGATCGAGAAGCCATTGAAAATACTTTAGTAGAGGTTCGAACCCAATTACGAAAAAAAACTCTTCACTGTTCAGATCTAAAACATTACCAAATAATTCACTTCGCTAGGCAAATTATTAAACAGAATATGCGCCTATTCGGGGTTATATCACGCAAAGAAACTTTGGGTGTTTATAAAAGTCGCATTGATGATAATAGTAAAATGTACTATAATAAATGTGTCCAATATGTGTTGGAGCGCGTAGGTTGGTTTATGGAGTCACGACAAATTCCGCCGGAAAATCTTGATATTGTTTTTGAAGATGCCAACGTGGACTACAATAAAATGCGTAATTTGCTACGATCATGCCAATCAAATCCGAGACATGAAAATACGCAAAAATTACAATATATTGACATTAAAAAAATAACAGTAAAGAAGAAGAGCGAGGAACCTCTATTAGAGTTAGCTGACCTTGTTGCTCATGCGCTATATAAATGCGTCGATAGACAAACTAAGCAACAGAATATACTTGAACCACGTTATTTATGTGAGCTCGCTCCGCGTTTTTTTGGCAATCCTAAAAATCAAATTGTAGTTGGTGCGGGGTTATATTGCGTGCACACTACGCGTGACCTTAAACTTGATGCAGATGTAGAAACAATTTTAAACGGTTTGTTGGCTTTGCCTTTTAAAACTACAAAGGAAGTTGAATGAAACAAGCAAAAATTTACACCATCGTGCAAAAACAAAATTAGATATAAAAATTTGTATTAAGGTTATTTCGCAATGTTTACGCCGTTATATCACCTAAAAATATCTCGTAAAAAACGACCACCAACACCGTATTAAGATCACCAAAAACTAGTTTAAATGTCTTTTAATTCTACGGTGATTAAGAATAGAATAAATTTAGGGTTAGGTTATCACGCCAAATAACCGAGACCACACGCAGGATTAATGTCTTGAGGCTGTTACACCTATTTTATAAAGCTTTTGACTTTAGGAAGAGCTTATCTCTACCATCAATGAATTTGGAACTTAGCTCTATCTACATCGTTCATTTAGCTACGTCATAACCATGCAGTACTCATTTTCGTGCATGTACCGCTTTTTCATAATCGTAAGAACGCCAAGAGCCCCCTTTGTCGGTTATTGTATAACTTGGTGTTAGTTGACTTGTTTTATTGCTGAGATATTACTTACACATCTTGGTTATGATTTTCTTTGGTTGCGAAGGAGTACGTGTCAGCATATTAGCAGCACCTCAGCGCCAATCAATGTTAACATATAGCCATTTTGACGTTATTATAAAATAACTCGCATTAACAATGTGTCTATTATTTTGCTGAGGGGGGATTTGGTTGCGGGGGCAGGATTTGAACCTACGACCTTCAGGTTATGAGCCTGACGAGCTACCGGGCTGCTCCACCCCGCGTCACCTATAGTCTTTGCTAGAAGTATTATTGATAATCGAGCAAAGTCATTATCTGATTGATGTATTTGGGTTGTTATATAAGCATGATCAGATAGATTAATAGGGTGTTTTGATGGTGAAGAGAAAATATTCATACATGCATTTTGCAGACCTGGCAGCGACCTACTCTCCCGTGTCTTAAGACAAAGTACCATTGGCGCTGGAGCGTTTCACGGCCGAGTTCGGAATGGGATCGGGTGCAGCCGCTCCGCCATAACCACCAGGTCGGCGAAAGGCATGAACGAATTGAAGCTGGATTATTTTCTGCTTTTTTATTAACTGGATATAGGTAATGGGAACGATCAAGCCGATTGAACGATTAGTATCAGTAAGCTTCATGTGTTACCACACTTCCACACCTGACCTATCAACGTGGTCGTCTTCCACGGTTCTCATGGGAATACTCGTTTTTAGGTGGGTTTCCCGCTTAGATGCCTTCAGCGGTTATCCCTTCCGTATATAGCTACCCTGCTATGCGGCTGGCGCCACAACAGGTCCACCAGAGATACGTCCATCCCGGTCCTCTCGTACTAGGGACAGATCCTATCAATATTCCTACACCCACGGCAGATAGGGACCGAACTGTCTCACGACGTTCTGAACCCAACTCACGTACCGCTTTAAATGGCGAACAGCCATACCCTTGGGACCTGCTCCAGCCCCAGGATGCGATGAGTCGACATCGAGGTGCCAAACAACCCCGTCGATATGGACTCTTGGGGGTCATCAGCCTGTTATCCCCGGCGTACCTTTTATCCGTTGAGCGATGGCCCTTCCACACGGGACCACCGGATCACTATGACCGTCTTTCGACTCTGCTCGACTTGTCAGTCTTACAGTCAGGCAGGCTTATGCCATTGCACTCAGCGAACGATTTCCGACCGTTCTGAGCCCACCATCGCGCGCCTCCGTTACTCTTTAGGAGGCGACCGCCCCAGTCAAACTACCCACCATACACGGTCCTGGTTCCGGATAACGGAACGCAGTTAGACATCCATGTAGATAAGGGTGGTATTTCAAGGAAGACTCCACAATGGCTGGCGCCACTGCTTCAAAGTCTACCACCTATCCTACACATGTCGACACGAATGCCAGTGTAAAGCTATAGTAAAGGTGCACG
>NZ_CP059725.1:3280000-3300000 GCF_014117425.1 Bartonella sp. HY038 | reverse complement strand
GAGTCAACACCACCCATAAACCTTTTTCATAAAATCGTAACATTAATATATAAATACCTGATATATAACAATAAATATTTGCCGATAATATACAAACTTTGCCAACCATCCCAAAAAAACATAACACCTATCTAGCCGTCAACAAACCCAAACAGCATACCGAAAAAGATGCTATTTACGTATTCTATAATACACTAATGGAAATAACCAAACAATTAGAATAACTTATCAAAAATACAAACAAAATATCCTGATTCTGTAAGCGATTCCCATGCCGAGTCGAAATATACAACTAGCAAACAGAGGCAGCACTCCCAATCCAAACGTTTAATCTATTCTATATATTATAATTTTAAAATATAATTATAAATTTATAAATTAAGATATAATATATAAAACTTAAAATACTAAAGATAGTGAAACTAAAATATATAGCCAGCTAATATTTTTCCATAAATTAGATAATTACTATAAATATTCTAAAAGCTTAGATGTAAACACATGATATTGATCCAATTTTCAGGAAATTTTCTTAAATTATAGATCAATATGATAAATTTTACTATCTTATTGGATATTTCCATTGTATGACACAAAAAATAATTACTACTTACCATAAAGCGGAATTAATTATTATGACATCCGAAATCGCTCCTTCAGCCATTAAAAAATATGTTTTATATGCGGTTGCCGCAACAATACTATTAATTGGTGTTTTCTTAGGTTTTCGCTATGTCACGGAATGGCGTTTTTTAATCTCAACCGATGATGCATATATTCAAGGCGACATTACGGCAATTGCTCCAAAGGTAAGCGGTTATATACAAGAAGTAAACATTGCTGCGAACCAAGAGGTTAAAAAAGGTGATGTACTTTTTACCCTTGATGATGTCGATTATAAGCTAGCACTAGCTGATGCAGATGCAAAACTGGTAACACAAACGCGCACACTTGAGCGGATAAAGGCCCAAATCAATGCAGCCCGCACTAGTCTTGATGAAGCTGAAGCGACTCATGATGCAGCTATTGCAGTTAAAACCAATGCTGATTTAACACTAAACCGTGCCCAAACCCTACAGCAAAGCCAATCCGTATCACAATCCATGGTCGATGCTGCGCAATCTGCGTTAGATCAAGCTGTTGCTAATGCCACACGTGCCAGCGCTCAAATTGCTGCTGCCAAGGCTAATATTGCGGTACTGCAAGCGCAATATAACGAAGCAGAAAGTGCCACTCGATCATTACAAGTAGCGCGAGCGAAAGCTAAACGCGATTTGGACTTTACAATTATTCGCGCACCAATCGATGGCATTATTGGCAACTTATCTAGCCAAAAGGGTAATCTTGTAGTCAATGGTCAACAGCTTGCCGCTTTAGTACCCAATAAAGCCTTATATATTGATGCCAATTATAAGGAAACGCAGATCGCTGAAATTTTTGGCGGCGAAACAGCCCGCATTACTATTGACGGCTTTGAAGGAGACGGCTTTGAAGGAAAGGTATTGTCACTATCGCCTGCTTCTGGTGCGGTATTTTCTATTTTGCCCCCTCAAAATGCAACAGGTAACTTCACAAAAATTGTTCAGCGCATCCCTGTACGCATATCCATTCCCGATGAAGTTTTGAAAACTGGCCGGATTAGAGCTGGTATGAGTGTTCATGCAATAATTGATACGCGGACAAAACTAGATTGATGCATTAGTCGGCAAATAGGCAACAAAGTTGCGGCTTTTGATTGCTCTAAGGAAAATTGGTCTTAACATGAGTTCTGCATCTAGCGAACCAGCGGCAGCTGAAAAAATTGATATCCGCCAAGTCATTGGCTTTACAGCCATGGTATTTGGCATGTTTATGGCGCTTTTGGATATTCAAATCGTTTCTGCCTCGCTTGCGGAAATTCAAGCAGGCCTATCAGCAAGCAGCGATGAAATATCTTGGGTACAAACATCCTATCTCATTGCAGAAGTCATCATGATTCCTTTATCGGGCTTTTTAGGGCGCTTAATGTCAACTCGTATGCTCTTTACGATTTCGGCTATTGGCTTTACGCTTGCAAGTCTTCTTTGTGCAACGGCAACCTCAATCCAAGAAATGATTGTCTATCGTGCCTTGCAGGGCTTTTTGGGCGGCGGCATGATTCCAAGTGTTTATGCCGCAGCTTTCACAATTTTTCCTCTTTCAAAAAACAGCATAGTATCACCACTCATTGGACTTGTAGCCACCTTTGCACCAACAATAGGACCAACAGTTGGTGGCTATATTTGCCATGCATTCTCGTGGCATTGGCTTTTTCTCGTTAATCTTATTCCAGGCATTATCGTTATTATAGTAGCTTGGCGCTTTATCAACTTTGACAAAGGCGATCCATCACTTCTCAAAAAATTTGATTGGTCAGCTTTAATTTTCATGGCGGTGTTTTTAGGTGGTACTGAATATTACTTAGAAGAAGGGCCACGTAAAGACTGGTTAGAAAGTTCAACTATCAAAACCGTTATTGTAATTTCAACCATTGCCGGCGTGCTTTTCTTTTGGCGAACCTTTACTAGCAAAAATAGAATCATCGATTTTGATGCCTTCAATAATCGTAATTTTGCACTAGGATCGCTTTTTCCCTTTGTAATGGGTATTGGTCTTTATGGATTAACTTATCTTTACCCGCTATATTTAAGTGAAATTCGTGGCCATGATACCTTGATGATCGGGCAAACCATGTTTGTATCCGGTCTTACAATGTTTTTGGCAGCGCCTCTTGCTGGCTATCTTTCAACAAAAATCGATCTACGCCTCATGATGCTGATCGGCTTTGGTGGATTTGCTCTTGGCACATGGATTGTAACTGGCCTCACCGCCGAATGGGATTTTTGGCAAATTTTTTGGCCGCAAGTTTTACGCGGTACATCACTGATTTTCTGCATGGTGCCAATTAATAATATTGCGCTTGGTTCACTACCACCAAGTAAATTAAAAAACGCTTCTGGCATATTCAACCTTTTGCGCAATCTTGGCGGCGCGATGGGACTAGCCATTATCAATACCATTATTATTAAACGATCGGATTTTCACTTTCACCGCATTGCAGAAACTCTCAATGCCGGCAATGAACAAGCTATGCAATTTTTAGATCGATTGGCGGTTCGCCTTGGTACAATCGGCAATCCTTCCGACACTGCTGCTCTATCACAATTGAGTTTATTAGTACGCCAACAAGCAACCGTCATGGCGTTTATTGATGCCTTCTTCATTTTAACTATATTATTTATAGTGCTTACCACCCTTGTCTTATTTGTTAATAAAAACACCTCTACCAACCAACAACCAAATATCCATTAAAGCCCCAAAAACTTAACATGAAGATGTTAGTTGAGGTAAAATATATGCCGCATAATAGCATGTATGAATGCTTGATTTTTTTTAATATTGCATTACCTGCATTATCTATTAAGAACAAAAAACAGACTTTCATGCAGAATAATGATATTTAATAGCCTATAGCAAAAGCGATGACCTTGAAGCGACCACACATCATCAGCTCTTGGAAAATGTTCTTGTTGGAATAGAGTGAAAATTTTATGAGCGCTGATGCCATTACAACCAATGATCATAGTGACAAGATAAACCCACGTCACGTTCTTGGGTTTATTGCCATGGTATTTGGCATGTTTATGGCGATTCTGGATATCCAAATTGTGTCAGCCTCTCTAGCCGAAATTCAAGCTGGACTATCTGCAAGCAGCGATGAAATATCTTGGGTACAAACGTCCTACCTTATTGCAGAAGTTATTATGATTCCCTTATCGGGGTTTTTAGGACGTTTATTATCAACTCGAACGCTTTTCACCCTTTCGGCCATTGGTTTCACCTTTGCAAGCTTGCTTTGCGCAACCGCCACTTCAATTGAGCAAATGATTGTTTACCGCGCTATTCAAGGTTTTCTTGGCGGCGGTATGATTCCCAGCGTTTTTGCCGCAGCATTTACCATTTTTCCTCCATCAAAGCGCAGCATTGTTTCTCCCCTTATCGGCCTTGTTGCAACCCTTGCACCTACGATAGGTCCTACTATTGGCGGTTACTTGAGTCATGCTTTCTCATGGCATTGGCTGTTTTTGATTAATTTTATTCCTGGAATTTTAGTCGCTTTTGCTGCATGGCGTTTCATCGATTTTGATAAAGGCGATTCCTCACTTTTTGCCAAATTTGACTGGTGGGGATTAATTTTTATGGCGATATTACTAGGCGGCGCCGAATATGTACTAGAAGAAGGGCCGCGCAATGACTGGATGGATGATACAACAGTCAGCGTTTTAACTGTTATGGTTATGATAAGCGGTGTGCTATTCTTTTGGCGCGCATTTACCAGTCAAGAACCGATTGTCGATTTACGGGCTTTTAGCGATGTTAATTTTGCCCTTGGATCACTTTTTTCATTTATTATGGGCATAGGTCTTTATGGGCTGACTTATTTATATCCACTTTATTTGGGACAAATCCGTGGCTACGATGCGCTTATGATCGGTGAAACCATGTTTGTATCTGGCCTTGCCATGTTTTTTGCAGCGCCACTTGCCGGGATTCTTTCTGAAAAGATGGATCCACGCCTCATGATGGCCATTGGTTTTGCTGGCTTTGGTGTTGGCACTTGGTTGGTGACGGGTATGACAGCCGACTGGGATTTTTGGGAATTGTTTTGGCCGCAAATATTGCGTGGAGGCTCGATGATGCTATGCATGGTGCCAATCAATAATATCGCTCTTGGTACATTGCCGCCAAGCCGCATAAAAAATGCCGCCGCCTTGTTTAATCTTATGCGCAATTTAGGTGGCGCTATAGGCCTTGCCGTCATCAATACTGTAATCATGAGACGAAGCGATTTACACTTTGCCCGCATAGCCGAAACACTCCATTGGGGCAATGCACAAGCAATGGAGTTTTTAACCGGTCTTGCCGAGCGTTTAGGTACACCAGAAAATCCCTCCAATATTGGAGCTCTGGCGGAACTTAACCAACTCGTCCACCGTCAAGCAGCGGTTATGGCCTTTATCGATTCATTCTTTATTTTAACCTTACTTTTTGCAAGCCTAACCGTTCTTGTATTATTTGTTAAAAAACCATCAACTGGAAGAAGTGAAAATACAGGCCATTAATAAAGGAAATTATAAAGACCGACCTAGAGGTATATGGGCATATGATTTTTTAAACAGTGAGAAAGACTCTAATTTTTTTATCGCTAACTACTTGGGCGCAGCGAACAAAAAATACCCAAAATGCCGGCTCTTTTGTTCTTATTATTGATGCTAAATGGGATATGGGTAAAACTTTTTTATGCCAATTTAAAGATTATTTAGAAAACAAAAACCACCTTGTTATTTCAATTAATGCTCGGAAAGATGATGCATCCGATAAGCCTTTTAGTGCAGTTTTAGCCGCCTTTGATTACGCATTGCATCTTTACTGCCCATATTTCGCTTACAAAACAGCTACTCTGCCAAAGTGACAAAGCTGACTATATTGAACCAATTTAAAACAAAAATACTAAGCTAAATGGGATACCATTCCCGGGATATGATCACTGTTTATTTGCTGTTGGCAAAACTGATAAAAAGCCTTAATTGCCTGAGTGTGTTGCGTACTTTTAAGGCTAAAAAGACCAATCTTCATTATGGGCACTTCATCGGCAATAGGAATATATTGAATTACCTTACCATCAAGTGCAATCTGTGAGCGTGGCGCAACATTAGCAATAGAATAGCCATAATCATTAGCAACCATTGTGCGTATAACATCTTGGTGCGGTGAGCGGATAGCAATATTGGGCGAAAGCCCCTGTTGATTGAATAGACTAAAGAAATATTCTCGACTGTGAGGCAAATCCAAAAGCAGCAAAGGCTCATCGGCAATTTCTTTTAATGAAACAGAAACGCGATTGGCGAAGCTATGACCTTCAGCGATAATAAGATAGGGGGGCAAATCCGCAAGCGGTGTAAAATCAAAAAAATCAGGTACAAAACTATCATAGCTAAGCCCAACATCAATCGCTCCATCTTGAATGCTTTTTAACAAAACATCATGATTCGCAACGCTTTGGTTGAGAGTTATCGCATCATATTGTTGGGTAAATGCCTTGGATAATGCCGGCATAATCATCGGCGCGAGAGTCACCATGCAGCCTACGGCAATTTGTCCGCGCAACTGGCTTGTTACATCATCCGTTACATTATAAAGTTTTTCAGTTTCATCAATGATTTTTTTCGCTTGAATAAGTGCCTTTTTACCTGCTGAAGTCAAAGCCAGCCCTTGAGCATGACGTCGAATGAACAATTTTGCTTGCAACTCTTCCTCAAGATTGGCAATCGCAGTCGATATTGATGGCGAGGAAACCTTAACACGTTCAGACGCAAGACTAATGCTACCAGTTTCCGCAGTAGCGATAAAATATTCAACCTGTCTTAAAGTAATGCGCATCATTGCCTTTCCATCAAAATTATAATATTTTGTATATTTAAAAGTATTAATATAAAAAAAATAAATGACGTATTTATGATAATTAAAATTTTTATTTGATTTAGTCGATTAACAAATTGTAACAAAATATAAAAAGATTTTTAAATTAGCATTTCAAAATTTTTAGAAATAATACTTTGTCTTTTTTTAAAAAAATTGCTCTAAAATGATCAACCATCATGTATAAATGCACGTGTGTCGCAATGAAATTTTAAAAACAAACAAATATTCATGAAAACATATAATGCCATAATAACAAGGGCACCTACAAGGTGCCTCAAGAATACAGCAGAGCATGGCGGGGGTGGCATAACTCTGCTGCATCTTGTTACCTCATCAGATAAAGCAGTTGCTTTATGAGGGGCAGATAAGATCAATCAGAAGACCTGCGGGGGGGGGGGAATGGTCAAAAGCTGATTGATCTGCAAACAAGACTATTGATAATATTTATATTCGTCAATAATTAAAAACTAAATTAACATTTTTTTTAGTTAGTATTTACGAAAAACTGGTCTTTTTTTGATTTTTTGCCATAAATTGTCTTAAAATGATACAATTCATATTTAACATAAAAAAATACCTAACCCGTTAAATATAAAATTTTGATAATTATTATTTTACATATAAATTAAATTATAAATATAAGAATTAATATTAATATACTATATATTCTATCTTATAATTGATATTTTTAATATATAAATATATTATATTTTATTATTATCACTGAAATAGAAAATTATTTTGATTTTTATCAAATTATTTAGTTAAGTGATATTTCTCTAAACAATGCCATATTTTCCTCATAAACTACATTATAATTGCTGCCGCAATTACGTTTAATTTAGGGTCAAAACCTATTAATTTAAATGAAATGGCACAATAAACAGCAAAAATATACAAGGAGGAAAGCGAAAAGTGGGTGGTATACCCAGTTGAGCTTTACGATGCAGTAGATTACAGCTGTTTTTGTGTCCTTTCAGGATATGGGAGATTTTCGCAATAACTTTGTCGAAGACCCTTGAAAATATTCATATTTCCTGTGGATTTTCTCATCTTTAATCTTTGGGTTCTTACAAAAATTTCCTCATACCATTTCGTTCAAATTAATAGGTCCTGACCCTAAATGAATTAACGTTTTCTTTTTATGAATCACCTTAGTATCAGCCATATATTAAAATTCATAAACGGGGGCGAAGATGGTAATCTTAGCAAAAAACACTGATCAATGGTGCAAAGAATATCCCTTACTAAGAGACATGATTGCCTTACGCCCAACCAGTTGGTTTAATCCGGCATCGTCTACCATTAATGAATCTCTCACGGATGTCGGACTGACAAGTGATGATATCAATGATGCAAGTGCACGATTACAACGCTTTGCTCCCTTTATTGCAAAAAATTTTCCAGAAACAATTACATCAAATGGCATAATAGAATCATCTATTTTGCGCCTTGAAAAAATGCAGGAGGCTTTGAAAATACAGAGCGAATTGCCGTTTTCAGGCAAATTATGGCTCAAGTCAGACAATGCCTTGCCCATATCAGGATCGGTCAAGGCGCGCGGTGGTATTTATGAGGTGTTAAAGCACGCTGAGGACCTTGTGCTTTCAGCTGGACATTTGACTATAGATGATGATTATAGTCTTTTTGAAAGTTCGCGAATAAAAAACTTCTTGTCAAATCGAAAGATTGCAGTTGGTTCTACCGGCAATCTTGGTCTTTCTATTGGCATTATAGGGGCCAAACTAGGATTTCAAACCTATGTCCATATGTCAGCCGATGCCAAACAATGGAAAAAAGACAAGTTACGCGGCAATGGCGTACATGTTATAGAACACCAAGGCGATTATGGCAAAGCCGTCGAAGAAGGACGTCAACAGGCTTTAAATGATCCTAATTGTTATTTTATTGATGATGAGAACTCACACAATCTGTTTTTAGGTTATAGTGTTGCGGCGTTGCGTCTGGTTAAACAATTTGATGATCAAGGCATCAAGGTTGATGCAGAGCATCCGCTTTTTGTTTATTTACCTTGTGGCGTTGGTGGTGGTCCTGGCGGTATTACTTTTGGCTTAAAGACCGTATTTGGCGATAATGTCCATTGTATTTTTGCAGAACCAACCCATTCACCTGCGATGTTTCTTGGCGTTTACACTGGGCTACATGATAAGATCAGCGTCCAAGATTTTGGCATTGACAATAAAACCGCAGCTGATGGACTTGCAGTTGGCAGACCATCTGGCTTTGTTGGCAAAGCCATGCAAAGACTGATTGATGGCTATTATACAGTGGAAGATAAAACCCTCTTTAACTATTTGGCCGAGATCTATAACTGTGAAAACATCAAATTGGAGCCATCAGCGACTGCAGGCTTTGCAGGCTTTTCTTTCGTGCTCCAAAATCGCGATTATTTAAAACGCCAAAATATAAATAGCCAAGACATACAAAATGCCACGCATCTTGTATGGGCAACAGGAGGTTCTATGGTGCCGAATGAGGAATTTTTGAGCTATTTAACCCATGCAGATGGAATTTTTTAAAATATCACGCCATCGTGCCATTATGTTACACGAAGACTTGAAAAGCTTTGCCGTAAAAACTTAAATTACAGCAAAGCCATAAAAACTAACGTCAATTATTATTTAACTCGGGAGATGGCATATCATTAGCCGGAATTGGCAGACGTGCAACCACATTTCCTTGCTTATAATTATAAATAACCAATTCTGTGCCGCCGGATGGTGCTAAAGTTTCAAGCGAAATAAGATCACCAGATAGGCTGTGAGATAGGATGCGAGTACCGGCAGGCAAATCAATTTCACGGTTAATGGTTGCAGGCAGCGTTACTGGCTTATTATTCTCAACAGTATTTTGTCCTACTACCGCTTGACCAGCTGTATCATTCAAAGGCACAACACTTAAATCATTAGGTACTGCAGGCTGATTTACCTGTGTTGCTGGTGCATTGTCCGGTGTACGGGTTGCTTTATAAATAACCGCAATGAACACAGCAATAACCAATAAAAGAGTAATGGTAACTGATACAATCATCAAGCGCATCAACTTGCGCCGCACTCGCTCTACGGCTGGATCAAGGCGGTTTGGATCAGGAGCTTCCTCATAATGGTTCTGTTCATAAGTGTAATCACCGTCGTCATAACCATGATTGTGATTATTTTGCATTTCGGATCTTCTCCATTCAGCCTTATACTGCCACCGGTTTTCCGGAATTGAATTTTGTGAGCCATTTACTAAAATTAAAACAAAGTCAATGGGTTGTAACAGTAGATAATGGCGTTTATGATTTTTTCTAGCCTTTACATTACCTAAACTTTTTAAAAGCTTTATTAATGAAAGAAATTTGTAATATTTTAAAGTGATTTCGCTGTCGATAACTACAACAAACAGTTCAAGGCCATTTTTAAAAAGCGAAACACTTCACAACCTGAATAGTGACTTTTTGGCTATATAAAATCAAAATAATGGCCAACTTTCCTCTATGCTGATTATCGCCATCATATTGAATAAGATAAATCCAATTTGTTTGAAGATCTCTATCAATTATAATCACTAAAGCAAAAATTGGTATTGGCGATTTAACTTATCTTAACCGGCTAATTTTGTACTTTCAAAAATCCTATATTTTTATTTGATGCGGCATTTAGAATGTCTGCCCTTGTTAATTTTCCACATTTATTGCAAAAGGCAAATGGCATTTTATCTAGTCTTTGCACAAGGCCAAAAGTTTATTTGGCAGTTTCAACCAAGGATTCATCATCCATAAAGTTTACCAAATTCATTTTAAAAGCCATCACACAGTTTCAATGGCGCGATGACTCATGCATTTTCAGTGATTTATGTAGGGTCAAGAATAAGAACAATTAAGTCATTAGACTTACTTGTTCCCGTTTTTGATACTTCATAATTGATGTTATGATTAAATTTAATGGCTTTGCAATTAAATTACCTGCCATTTTTTCGGCGCAGCTGCTGCAACTTCAATTTTGCGTAATGCCTCTACTAATTCAAGCATATCTTGTGGCATTGGTGCTTCAAAATGCATAACCTCGCCAGTTTGCGGATGTTCAAAAGCCAATTGGCCAGCATGAAGGGCTTGGCGAGGAAAGGCTTGTACAACCGCCTTTACATCGTCATCTAAACGATTGGCTTTAGTTTTAACCGACGCACCATAATCATTGTCACCAAGCAGTGGATGTCCAATATGCGCCATATGAACACGAATTTGGTGGGTTCGTCCGGTTTCTAGGCGGCATTCAATAAGGCTTGCCGATGCGCCAGCATCTTCGCGTGCACCAAATTTTTCAATTACATTAAAATGGGTTATGGCATGACGTGCGTCACTGCGGCTTTCATTTACCACGGCTTGGCGGGTTCTATCACGGGGTGAACGCCCAAGATAGGTGTCTACTGTGCCAGTATTACGAGCTGGTACATCCCAAACAATAGCACTATAAACCCGCTCTAAAGCACCTGTGCGACCATGATCAGCAAATTGTGCGCTTAGATGCTTATGGGCAAAATCATTCTTGGCAACCACCATAACACCACTTGTATCCTTATCGAGACGATGGACAATACCCGGCCGCTTAACGCCGCCAATGCCCGAAAGACTATCGCCACAATGATAAACAAGAGCATTCACCATAGTGCCTTGCCAATTACCATTGCCAGGATGAACAACCAATCCTTGTGGTTTGTTGAGTACAATCAGATCATCATCTTCATAAAGAATATCGAGGGGGATATTTTCCCCTTGTGGTTCTGGATCAACAGGCTCTGGTAAAATAAGGGTAATTTCATGAACGCCATTTAATTTAAACTTGGGCTCTAAAACCACCTTGCCATCAACAGAAACAGCCCCTTCTTGAATAAGACTTTGCAGACGGCTTCTAGAAAAATCTGCAGCTAATGCGGTGGCGAGCCATTGGTCTAATCTTTTGCTCGCTGTTTCAGCTTCGGTAAAAAGTTTTTGCATTATAATCCTTAAAAGATATATCCAAGCGCAATAGACGGCGGTGCTTTTCACCGATATTTGCAGTTTTAAATATTGTAAGCTACTGGTTCGCTTTGCGAGCTATATCAAATTTTGGCAATAATAGCCACTAAAGAGCGTAAGAGATCTGCAAAATAACAGGCAATTGCTTCATTTAAGAATCTCTTTATCGCATTCTATAACTTGGTTCAAATACTAAGTGCATTTAGCATAAGACTTAACTTAAAGCTTTCTATCAAAAATTTATTTGAATTTTTTAATATCCAAATTAGATATAATAATAATTATATCAATAACTTACATCAAAAACCAGTCAAAGAATAGACATTTTCTAGCTTTACTATTGTGATCAACAATATAATTCAAGATAGTGTTTAAATAAGGCGCGAAATATTTACTATTTCAGATATTAGTTATTAATGATATATTCTTTCTGCACAAAATAAAAGTTTTCAACATAAATCTTCAAACCAATACAATCTTTGCTACAATTTTAAATAATTTCTTTTCGTCGCCATGTTTTTGCCATACATTTAAATCGGGAGGACAAAAAATGGAGAACTCCTATGGCGGAGAAAAAAGCGAAAACACAGAAAGCCAGATTTATAGGTATCGGCATCGCCGCACTCGTTGTCCTTATCATCAGTTTTCTTCCTAATCCAGAAGGGTTAACACCTACTGGTCAACAAGCTTTAGCATTATTTGCAGGTATCATCGTTTTATGGGCATTGGAACCAGTGCCCCTAGCAATAAGCAGTCTCATTATGGCAGTAGTGGTCGTACTATTCCAAATGATGACTGTAAAAGATGCATTAAATAATTTCTCGACACCTTCAATTTTTTTAATCGTAGCAGCATTATTAATGGCACCTGCAATGTCAAAGTCTGGCTTTGCAGAGCGCCTGATTTATTGGCTGCTGTCAAAAATTGGTTGTACCTCAATTCGCATCACGCTAGGTATTACCCTTGCTAACATTCTTTTAGCATTTTTAATCCCATCAACAGCAGCAAGAACTGCTGCCTTATTGCCAATCTGCATAGCAATCATTGAAATTTATAGAAAGAACAGTCATCAGGAAGGTCGCAGTAAATTTGCGGTCAGCCTTCTTTTAACACTTGCTTTTACAAATTCAATTATTAGCGCTGGTATTCTTACTGCAACAGTCCCCAACCCCGTCACTGCTGACTTTATCGCCAAAGCAACTGGCCATACTATTTCCTATGTTGAATGGCTAATGTATGGTTTTCCCCCAGCATTTATCATGACATTTTTTGCATGGTGGTTCATCAAAACTGTATTTAAAGCAGAGCTAAATGAAATTCCTGGAGGCAAAGAGCATATCCTTGAAAAATATACTAGCCTTGGAAAAATGACGGTAGATGAATGGAAAACAAGTATGATTTTCCTCTTGGTTGTCGTCCTATGGCTCACTGGTAGCTTAACGGGAATTAACACAACAATCGCAGCCTTGTTGGGTGTTTGCTTGATGTTCTTATTGGGCGTTGTCAATTGGGCTGATGCTTCAAAGTCATCAGCATTCCAATTTATGCTTATCATGGGCGGCGGTTTTATCGTTGCTGATCTTTTGATCTCAACTGGTGCAGCAAATTGGCTTGCAACAACATTATTTAGCACCCTTAATGTCAGTACTATTTCGGTGCTCAGTCTGCTTATTATTGTTATCTTTATTGTCCAATTCTTGCATATTCCCTTCATGGGCACCACCAAGATGACAACAATGTTGATTCCTATCGTTATTAGCGTTGCGCAAGCTGCTAATATTGACCCTATAATTCTCGCAATGCCAGCAGGTATGATTATCGGCGGTTTCCCTCTATTTTTATTCTACAATACGATCTCAAGCTTGCTTGTTTTTGGTACAGGAGAATTAAAAATGAGTGATTTCCCTAAAGTCGGTATACCAATCTGTACCGTAGCCGTCATTGTTTATAGCCTATGTGCAGTTACTTATTGGCGTTGGCTTGGTCTATTTTAATTTCTGGTGCGCAGATGTTTAAGAATGTTCTTCACGTTTACACCAACAATCATTTGCTGCTTGCAGTTCAAAAAGAAAGATATTTAAAATGACAAATGTAGGTTTTCGAGTTTTTACAAAGATTAATCGCCCTGCAGCTGAACTCATTGAAGGCTTTCGTGGTATTCCTGTTGCCAACGTCGCCGACATAATGAATCGAAGCTGCGTGCTTGATGCACGTATACAAAAAATTAGCACCCCCGATCTACTAGGCTGCGCTTTTACTGTAAAAGTAAGACCAGGCGATAATTTAATGCTCCACAAAGCGTTACATATGGCACAACCCGGTGATATCATTGTTGTCGATGCTCATGGTGATATTACCAATTCAATCACTGGCGAACTCATGATGCGGACAGCTCTCACTAAAAAATTGGGTGGCGTTATCATTGATGGCGCTATTCGCGATGTTGCTACTTTATCTCAATTGGATATGCCTATTTATGCGGCAGGCGTTACTGCTGCAGGCCCTTATAAAGATGGGCCAGGCGAAATTGGCACGCCAATCAGCGTAGGTAGCGTGGTTGTCCATCCTGGTGACATTATTATTGGCGATGATGACGGCATTGTTGTTGTTTCCCCCAAAGAGGCACCAGAGCTGATTGAAAAGGCACGTAAAAAGCATGCCGATGAAGAAGCTATTATCAAAGCAATCGAAGAGAATACACGGGATTATTCTTGGATTGACCGTGAGCTTGAAAAGAAAGGCTGTGAAATCATTGACGACTATTATAGGTGAGCAATTTAAAAGGTCGTAAAAACCTATAAATATGCAATCAATACATCATGTGGTCAGGTATGTTTTTCAGCAATATGCCTGACCATATTTTTTAAGGGGCTTGCCTAGCTAAGTGGCAATTAATTGTCGTAAAGCTATGATATAATTTTTAAGATAAGTAAACACTAATACCTAAAACCATAATTTACTGATAATTTTTAAGTCATCAAACCACCTTACTTAATCACGCCAAAAACAACTGCTTTACTCGCCAAGGTTGGAGCAAGCGCGTTTTTGCGATTACCTTTAAAATGGCTTGCGTCTAATTAGATATCACCTGTAAATTCAACCGCACATTCCTTTTGATTGACCGCAATTAAATACAATAATTTATGCAAGAGACGAGCGATGACATTGCGATGGCACCCAACTGGACTTCTAGCTTTTCTGGCGGTTGAGTTAGCAATGAAACATCTTTTAAGCTCTAACTGCTTATTTGTTGTTACTCTACATTGCCTTACATATTTGAAAAACACTACCTCATATTCACTCAGGTATTAGCTGCAAACTAAATTAACCTATTTTTCTATGAATTTATTGATCGATATTTTTCATCTTTGTGTTAACATAACGCGACTTCTCCTAATTTGATGAGAAAATTAATTAAAATGCTCATAAAAACCTATAGAAGCAATTGCTGTTGCCTTTGCGGTTCAACAAACCAATTAACGCACGAGCACAAAATTAAAGCTTCAGGCATCAAAAAAATCTTCGGTAGGGATAAAATGTTGATCGGGACGTTTGCCAACGCCGATGGATACAGGATCGCACAGGGTCCAAAATCAAAGGAATTCCACTTTGCTGTCCCGATTTGTGCGGCATGTAATGGGAGTTTAACCCAGCCAGCCGATCTCGACTTTGATTACTTCCATAACGACCTAATGTCACTATATCAGAGGCATGAAAATATAAACGCTATTATAAACTGGCGAATTGCTTGTATTACCCCTACCGCCAAGCTAAATATGCGGCGCTATTTTGCAAAACTATTATGTTGCCATATCGCCCAAACTTGTGGTTTTTCTATACCGACATTGTCGGCCTTTGCCATTGGCAAATCGGATATATGCTCAATTAACATCCATATTAATTCGGACGAATATTATCGAGAAATGGAACCACCCCAATTTGCGTATTATGGTGGCCTCAGCATTTTGGTGGATCCACTTCACAGACAACCAACAGGTTTTACAAGTGCGTTAATACTAGGGCCGTTAAAATACGAGTTTGAGGTCAATTACGGGCTAACACTGGGGCACGATTTAGAAGTCTTAAACCCCAATTTTCATAAACATTGTTTAGAAGTTTACGGCTACCAAAACAATTTTGCCTATCAAGGCGAACGATAGGTCGGTAATACGATTTCACGTAATAAAACTTGGCTTTTCAGCCAAAATCCTATGCCGCAAATCACATGTAGAGCCCGGATGTACCATTGTGACACGGCTATCTTTCTTACCCTACATTTTTGCAAAGCATATTAAAGATTACATCACTAATCTTTCCATTAACTCGATAAATTATTGCCCAAATAATTCCAATACGTTGTAAAACTACAATGCAAGATACCGAATATTTGTCGGGTCCCCTGAGTTCTATAATTAACTTTATATTGTTTTAAAGAAAATTTCTTTGTTAGCTAACTTTGCCTCACCTATTCAATAAACTATGAGCTTTTTTTGATAACCATACAAGATTGCATTTATATTGCCTTTTTCCGAACGTTAAGTTTTCGTAATTTTGAGACTAAGATAATCAGCTCAACTGCCAAGAGCCCCCTTTGTCGGTTATTGTATAACTTGGTGTTAGTTATCTTATTTTATTGCTGAGATATTGCTTACACATCTTGGTTATGGTTTTCTTTGGTTGGGAAGAGGTGTGTTCTACCATATTAGCAGTGCCGGTTTTGGCGCATGTACCGAATTGGCATTATAGCGTTAGAAACGTCCACGAGTGCTTTTTGGGGATTATGGTATATGTCTAAACACTGTGTCTATTATTTTGCTGATGGGTTTTATTGGTTGCGGGGGCAGGATTTGAACCTACGACCTTCAGGTTATGAGCCTGACGAGCTACCGGGCTGCTCCACCCCGCGTCAAGGGTTTTGTTTACTTCTTCACGACCGGTATGTTGTGAAGGAGTATCTGATATTAAGGCACATTTTTAAAATAATGTCATGCTTTTAGGAAGCGTTATTATCTTGATTTTGTGTCTTTTTTCCAAGGAATGATTTAAGCTATAGGGCTTATATTGCTTGGGATTTATCAGCTAGACAAATTGATTTGTTTGATGGTGAAGAGAAAATATTCATACATGCATTTTGCAGACCTGGCAGCGACCTACTCTCCCGTGTCTTAAGACAAAGTACCATTGGCGCTGGAGCGTTTCACGGCCGAGTTCGGAATGGGATCGGGTGCAGCCGCTCCGCCATAACCACCAGGTCGGCGAAAGGCATGAACGAATTGAAGCTGGATTATTTTCTGCTTTTTTATTAACTGGATATAGGTAATGGGAACGATCAAGCCGATTGAACGATTAGTATCAGTAAGCTTCATGTGTTACCACACTTCCACACCTGACCTATCAACGTGGTCGTCTTCCACGGTTCTCATGGGAATACTCGTTTTTAGGTGGGTTTCCCGCTTAGATGCCTTCAGCGGTTATCCCTTCCGTATATAGCTACCCTGCTATGCGGCTGGCGCCACAACAGGTCCACCAGAGATACGTCCATCCCGGTCCTCTCGTACTAGGGACAGATCCTATCAATATTCCTACACCCACGGCAGATAGGGACCGAACTGTCTCACGACGTTCTGAACCCAACTCACGTACCGCTTTAAATGGCGAACAGCCATACCCTTGGGACCTGCTCCAGCCCCAGGATGCGATGAGTCGACATCGAGGTGCCAAACAACCCCGTCGATATGGACTCTTGGGGGTCATCAGCCTGTTATCCCCGGCGTACCTTTTATCCGTTGAGCGATGGCCCTTCCACACGGGACCACCGGATCACTATGACCGTCTTTCGACTCTGCTCGACTTGTCAGTCTTACAGTCAGGCAGGCTTATGCCATTGCACTCAGCGAACGATTTCCGACCGTTCTGAGCCCACCATCGCGCGCCTCCGTTACTCTTTAGGAGGCGACCGCCCCAGTCAAACTACCCACCATACACGGTCCTGGTTCCGGATAACGGAACGCAGTTAGACATCCATGTAGATAAGGGTGGTATTTCAAGGAAGACTCCACAATGGCTGGCGCCACTGCTTCAAAGTCTACCACCTATCCTACACATGTCGACACGAATGCCAGTGTAAAGCTATAGTAAAGGTGCACGGGGTCTTTCCGTCTAACCGCAGGAACCCCGCATCTTCACGGGGAATTCAATTTCACTGAGTCTATGTTGGAGACAGCGGGGAAGTCGTTACGCCATTCGTGCAGGTCGGAACTTACCCGACAAGGAATTTCGCTACCTTAGGACCGTTATAGTTACGGCCGCCGTTTACTGGGGCTTCAATTCAATGCTTGCACATCTCCTCTTAACCTTCCAGCACCGGGCAGGCGTCAGACCCTATACGTCGTCTTGCGACTTCGCAGAGCCCTGTGTTTTTGGTAAACAGTCGCTACCCCCTGGTCTGTGCCACCCCCTAACGGTTGCCCGCTAAAGGGTCACGCTTCTTCCGAAGTTACGCGTGCAATTTGCCGAGTTCCTTCAACATAGTTCTCTCAAGCGCCTTGGTATTCTCTACCGGTCCACCTGTGTCGGTTTCGGGTACGGTCTATAATGTGGGAGCTATTTCCTGGAACTGCTTCACTGCATCATCAATCCAATAAGATGATACAATTTACGCAATCCGTCACTTCCCACAGGCCCACGAATATTAACGTGGTTCCCATCGACTACGCCTTTCGGCCTCGTCTTAGGGGCCGGCTCACCCTGCTCAGATTAACTTTAAGCAGGAACCCTTGGACTTTCGGCGAGGGAGTCTCTCACTCCCTTTATCGTTACTCATGTCAGCATTCTCACTTCCAATACCTCCAGGATCCCTCACGGGTATCCCTTCACAGGCTTATGGAACGCTCCGCTACCACTTACACTTACGTGTAAATCCACATCTTCGGTGTATGGCTTTAGCCCCGTTACATTTTCGGCGCAAAGACCCTTATTTAGACCAGTGAGCTGTTACGCTTTCTTTAAATGATGGCTGCTTCTAAGCCAACATCCTGGTTGTTTTGGGATCCTCACATCCTTTCCCACTTAGCCATAACTTGGGGACCTTAGATGGTGGTCAGGGTTGTTTCCCTCTCCACGACGGACGTTAGCACCCGCCGTGTGTCTGCTAGTCAGTTCTTCCAGGTATTCGGAGTTTGGTTAGGTTTGGTAATCCGGTGAGGACCCCTAGCCCATCCAGTGCTCTACCCCCTGGAGAATAAAACTAACGCTCTACCTAAATAGATTTCGCGGAGAACCAGCTATTTCCGAGTTTGATTGGCCTTTCACCCCTAGCCACAAGTCATCCCGATCTATTGCAACAGATATGGGTTCGGCCCTCCAGTAAGTGTTACCTTACCTTCAGCCTGCTCATGGCTAGATCACTCGGTTTCGGGTCTAATCCGACGAACTGAACGCCCTGTTCAGACTCGCTTTCGCTACGCCTACACCTATCGGTTTAAGCTTGCTCGTCAGACTAAGTCGCTGACCCATTATACAAAAGGTACGCCGTCACCCAGAACTAATCTTGGGCTCCGACTGTTTGTAGGCATTCGGTTTCAGGATCTATTTCACTCCCCTCGTCGGGGTGCTTTTCACCTTTCCCTCACGGTACTGGTTCACTATCGGTCATGCACGAGTACTTAGGCTTGGATAGTGGTCTACCCATGTTCAGACAGGATTTCACGTGTCCCGCCCTACTCTAGGACTTAAAATCAATTTACGTGTACGGGACTATCACCCACTTTGGTTAAGCTTTCCAACTTATTCCACTTTTCTCATTTAAGCCACTGGCCTGGTCCGCGTTCGCTCGCCACTACTAACGGAGTCTCGTTTGATGTCCTTTCCTACAGGTACTTAGATGTTTCAGTTCCCTGCGTTCGCTTCTTACACCCTATTTTATTCAGATGTAGATACCTTTTTAAAGATAGCTAGAAACCTAAGCAGTCCATTGCTGAACAACTTAACTTTTCTAGCCATCAAAGGTGGGTTCCCCCATTCGGAGATCTACGGATCAAAGGTTATTCGCACCTCCCCGTAGCTTATCGCAGCGTATCACGTCCTTCATCGCCTGTGCATGCCAAGGCATTCACCAAATGCCCTTAAGACACTTGATCGTTCTCATTGCCAATATCCAATTATTGTTAAAAACCTGTGCAGATTTTTAAGCTGAATATCAGCAGAAAGACCAGCTTCTTGAGATATATTCGATGGTGCGGTTAAGCTTGCCAATCATAGGTAAGGGCTTTGAGCATTCCCTTACGACATAGTGTATCTTGTCACTAAACCCTTATCCGAATATCTTTAGTGTCTCTATTCAAATAAAAGACGATGAATCTCTTATCCAAAATCAAAACAGATATCTGGCAGGAATAAAGCGCCGAACCTTTAAAAGGATCGGAACAGCTATCCGAATATATCTTCTCTTCACAATTTCATCAGAACAGGCGTTCTACTAAGC
>NZ_CP059725.1:3050000-3277500 GCF_014117425.1 Bartonella sp. HY038 | reverse complement strand
ACCAAACCATAATGTCTATCATTAATAAAAGCCGTAACCCGTAAAAACTCTAGCACGTCATATTCAGTCAATATCGTAAAACAAAATCCCTACCTTACAGCGACAAAACCTCGTCGCTAGCAGAGCCCTGCTCTCGTTGGACCGACTTATAATACCACACCTGCCAAAGAGTCAACACCACCCATAAACCTTTTTCATAAAATCGTAACATTAATACACAAGTGATTGATATATAACAATAAATATTTTATGAAAAGTTACTCACTCCGATGACCTGCCATAAACAAACCGGATTCTCGAATTAAAAACGTTGAATCTTATTGCGATTGATTCCATTATAGGGCTAAATAGATCTGATCAGCGGATATTTAGACCTAAATTGCCTATTATCAATAGCAGGATAAATGGTTTTAAGTTATTTAAGATTTTTATCTTCAGAAGACGACCGGAAATCACACGCACAATATATAAGAGTGCACTTTATATAACGATAAAACAGTAATGCGGCTTTATAAATTATTAAGTGGCATAAACTATACCGACTTTGAGGTAGTGCTAGATTTGCACTTGTAACTCGCATTTAATGGTTAATTCAAAAATGGAACTGATTTAAAGCGGATGGGTAAGCACAAGAATATAAAAGTTGATCCTGGTAATGAACCGGCCATAATCGCTAATGGTAACCGGCGCCCTGATCGGCGTCAGATATCCGCACGATGGCTTGTTGGAACACTTTTAACTGGTCTTACTTCTTTTAGTTTAATGGGGGTCGCTTTATTTGCGGCTCTTGATGGGCACGAACAATTAGCTACCCCACCCGAACTACTTGGCCGCAATGAAATTCCAAAACGGGTCATTGCAAAATCAGGTGGTGTCAAAGGTGATCGCCTTATACCAATCAAGCCTAAAACTCCACTTGATGACAATCGTAGCTTTGAATTGTCTATGGTGCAAAAAGTAGGCGGCAAGGAAATTGTAAAAGCTCAAGCATTTGAACTTGTTAATATGCCGCTTGCTGAAGAACATGACCAAACTTACAACTACCCCAAATTTAATGCGTTAAACCTTTTTGAAGATGTTGCGCCGATTGCAGCGACCAATACTGCATCAATATCCTATGCTGTGCCAGCCGCACCGGAGGAAAAACTCCCCATGCGCGACTTCCCCCTCGATGCGCAGTTTTCAGACGTTATTGACCAATTAAGCACCGAGGAAGTGGAGCACACGGTAAAAGTTGCGGCTAGTTCATTGGGTACTGGTGTCGCACAGGTTGCCGCATTGCATTATATTGATCCAGCCCAAGTCAAGAGTTTAAGCCGATCGGTCAGCTTTTCTGATGCGCTTGACGTTAGAATTTTCCAAGAAAACGTCTCTATCGCAATGGGATCGAATAATCGCCAAGCTATTGAAAACTATTCTGAGGATATTTTACCCTTTATCCGTGATGAAAAGATAATTGATATCTTAAATCGCGCAAACTTTATAGGCGAGGATGCCGATCGCATCGCCGACGCTCTTAACGCGATGACCAAAAGAGATGATTTACCCGCCGGTAGCATTTTACGACTTGGAGTTGAAACCGATAAAACCGGAAAACGCTCTATAGTACGCGCTAGTATTTATAATGACAAAAAACATGTTATGAGCATCGCGCTTGACGATAATAATAATTTTATACGCTGCGCAGAACCTGAAACGACAGAGCTTTTAATTTCTGCTCTTGATGGTGATATGCCGATCATTCGTGTTGCCACAGATAAGCTACCTTCGGTCTATGATGCTGTTGTACAAGCTGCTCTATCTTACAATATGGGTGAGGATAGCGCACGTCAATTAGTACGTATGCTAGCAAATGATGTTGATATGCAATCGAATATATCAGCCACTGATTCTTTAGAGGTATTTTATCCAAAACCAGATAAGACGCTGGCTAATGCAAATCCAGAAATTTTATATGTTGCAGCAACTTTTGGCGACATCGTAAAGCGCTATTACCGCTTTCAATCCCAAGACGGGAAAATTGATTATTATGACCGCGAAGGGCGTAACTCCAAGCAATTCTTATTAAGAAAACCAGTACCCAATGGTGTGTTTCGCTCGCCCTTTGGCCCAAGACGCCATCCGATTCTTGGCTATGTGCGCATGCATACAGGTGTTGACTGGTCAGCTCCACGAGGAGCACCGATTGTTGCTGCCGGTGATGGTATTGTCTTAAAAGCAGGCTGGAGTAGTGGTTATGGTAACCACACAGAAATCCAACATGCCAACGGCTATATTAGCAGTTACTCCCACCAAAGTGCCTTTGCAGAAGGGTTAAAGCCCGGCATGCATGTGCGCCAAGGGCAAGTTATCGGTTTTGTTGGCTCTACCGGACTTTCAACCGGGCCACATCTCCATTACGAAATTGTTGTGAATGGCACAAAAGTCGATCCGATGCGTATCCGCCTTCCCGATGAAGAATCTCTTCGCGGTGATGATCTTATCGCTTTCAAACGTGAGCGCGATCATATTGATGCTTTAATGAAAAATGGCCCTCGCAGCACGCAAGTAGCTTCATCTGCACCTTTATCGAATTCATAGGTTAGAATTTGAGTTATTTTTAGCACTATCAACAAAATAAAGGGCGGTTATCACCGCCCATTTTACACATATGCATTTGAATAATATAGAGAATAAAGCTTTTAAACTGTCATCTTTGAGAAGCAAAATAATCTGCAATTTTTTCGGCTAATTTTTCGGCCACCTGCTGCTTATTAAGAAGCGGCCATTCCTCAACCTTATCCTTTTGCACAATATGAATATGATTCTCATCGCCCCCCATAATGCTTTCGCCTTTTTCATTCATTGAAACATCATTGGCGATAATCCAATCAGCAGCCTTTTTTTCTAATTTTTTTTGGGCATAGCTAATCAAATCATTGGTTTCTGCGGCAAAACCAATAACCAACTTTGGGCGATTATCACCATGAGCAATCGTTGCAAGAATATCTGGGTTTTGCACCATGGAGAGAGTAAGGCTATCTTGCCCTTGCTGCTTTTTCATTTTTTGATTTTTTGGGCTATCCATGCGCCAATCTGCAACGGCTGCAGCAAAAATAGCTACATCTGCCGGCAAAGCAATCTCAACTTGCTGTAGCATTTCATGAGCTGTTTCTACATGGATGGTTTCAATATCCAAAAAAGGAGTTTTTTGTGGATCATCAACACTAACAGGACCAGAAACGAGTGTTACCTTAGCGCCCAAATAACCAAGAGCCTTGGCTATTGCATGCCCTTGCTTTCCTGAAGAGCGATTGGCAATATACCGCACGGGATCAATTGGTTCATGGGTGGGGCCTGATGTCACAATGATATGACGGCCAGATAAGGGGCGGTTGTTTTTATATAATAAAATATTTTTAGCAGCCTCAACAATAGTCAATGGCTCACTCATGCGGCCAAGACCATTTTCATAAGCTTCAGCCATCTCGCCCTTTTCAGGGCCAATAAAGAAAAAACCATCATCTTGAAGAGTTTTAAGATTTCGCTTGGTTGCTAGATTTTTCCACATCATTGGATTCATGGCAGGTGCGCATAAGATTGGGCAGTTTCGCGCTAAAATTATCGCACCGGCAAGATCATCACCAATGCCTATTGCCATTTTTGCCATGCGGCTTGCAGTGCAAGGTGCAACAATAATAAGATCATGATTGCGAGCAAGGCGGATATGGCCGACATCTTGCTCATCAAGCCGCGAAAAAAGATCGGTGTAAACGTGATTGGCGCTCAAAGCACCAGCCGCAAGTGGTGTAATTATTTCTTGCGCGGCCTTTGTCATGACAACCGTGACAGTTGCACCATTTTCTCGCAAGCGGCGGATAAGATCAAGGGATTTATACGCGGCAATACTACCGCCAATAATCAATAATATCTTTTTATCGTTTAAATCCATTGAATACATGCCTTATGTCGTTGTCTATGACTTATGCAACCAAAGCCACTATTGAAATAGAGGCTAAAATATCATTCTTAAGGTGATATAAAGAATACAAGCGGCAATAATATAAATGGCATAACGCATGAATCGTCCGCTACGGGATTGATAGCGAGCAAGACGCTTTAATGTTGCTTCATCAAGAACAATGCCATGTTTTGACATATGTGCCATGCCGGCGGTGATTTCATCAAAACGCTTGGTAAGTTCTGGCGTTTTGCGCACGAGATCGGTGACAGCAATGGCACTATCACGCAAATCCTTTACCAAACCTAAGGGTCCTAAATTTTGCATGATCCAGTCAGATACTACAGGATCGGCAGCTTTCCACATATTGAGATGAGGATCTAATGTGCGCGCCACTCCTTCAACTACGACCATAGTTTTTTGTAAGAGAATAAGTTCTGGCCGCGTTTCCATGTCAAATAGCTCGGTTACTTCAAAAAGCAGCGTCAAAAGCCGTGCCATCGAAATAGTTTCGGCAGATTGGCCATGCACTGGCTCACCAATCGCGCGGTTAGCTTGCGCAAAACTTTCGATACTATGATGCGATGGCACATAGCCCGCTTCAAAATGCACTTTAGCAACGCGGTAATAATCGCGTTTAATAAAGCCATAAAGAATTTCAGCAAGATAACGCTTTTCTTTTTTGCCAAGTCGACCGGTAATGCCAAGATCAACCGCAACAATAATACCATCCTTATCGACAAATAAATTGCCCGGGTGCATATCGGCATGAAAAAAACCATCACGCAAAGTATGACGTAAAAAAGACTGGATCAGAGTGACCGATAAGGCCTCAAGATCAAAACCAGCTGCAACCAAGGAATCGCGATCCGACATTTTAATGCCGTCAATCCATTCCATTGTCAAAACATCACGGCCAGTGCGCTCCCAATCAACGGTTGGAACGCGAAAACCTGGATCATTTTTAGTATTTTCACCAAGTTCCGAAAGAGCCGCAGCCTCTAAGCGCAAATCCATTTCAAGACGGGTTGTCTGTTCAAGATTTTCAACCACTTGAACCGGGCGTAACCGCCGCGATGCTGCAACATAACGCTCTTGCGTTCTTGCTACAAGGTAAAATCCTTCAAGATCTTGAGCAAAGCGGCGCCGAATACCAGGGCGAATGACTTTAACAGCCACTTTTTTACGGTTGCCATTATCATCCAAAATCCATGCCGGATGCACCTGCGCCATCGATGCGGCGGCAATTGGTTCGCCAAATTCAACAAAAAGATCATCAATCTTGCGGCCAAGCGAACCTTCAATTTGCGCAATAGCTTCAGCTTGTGGAAAGGTTTTAACCTTATCTTGCAGCAAAGATAAATCATCGGCAACATCACGGCCAACAATATCAGGACGGGTTGCTAAAAATTGTCCAAGCTTAACATAAGAAGGGCCAAGCCTATTCATTGCATTAGAAATGCGCTCTGAACGCTCGCTATTTTTTGCACTACCACGCGACATCCATTTAGCGACACGATGACCTAGGGCTGGCAACCCTGTTAGTCCATCGGCTGGAAGGGCACTTAACACGCCTTCACGAGCAAGAACATAACCAGCCCGCATCAAACGCAAGGATGCAAGAAATTTTGACATTAAATTTTCCAGCCTGAGTGGATGGCAGCAATACCACCAGTGAGATTACGATAACTAACCTTAGAAAATCCAGCAGTGCGGATCATATCGGCAAAATCATCCTGTCGCGGAAACTTGCGAATAGATTCGACAAGATAGCGATAGGAATCAGCGTCCCCTGCAATCATTTGTCCAACGCGTGGAATACCATGGAAAGACCAAAGATCATAAACCTTATCAAGAATTGGTAGTTCAACTTCGGAAAATTCAAGACACATGAAGCGACCACCCGGCTTTAATACACGGAAAGCCTCAGAAAGCGCCTTATCAATGTGCGGCACATTGCGGATACCAAAGGCTATCGTATAAGCATCAAATTGACGGTCATCAAAGGGCAGCTTTTCTGCATTGGCTTCAACAAAATTGCAATGATTAAGCAGCCCCTTTTTCTCGGCCCGCTCACGGCCAACTTCTAGCATGGAACCGTTAATATCTAAAACCGTTGCATGGGCATGGCGACCAGATGCCTCGATAATTTTAAATGAAATATCACCCGTACCACCTGCAACATCAAGCACTGTCCAACCATCAAGATGAGGCGGTGATAGCCAAGCAACCATGGCATCTTTCCATAAACGATGCATGCCCACCGACATTACATCATTCATAATATCATATTTACGGGCAACAGAATGGAAAACACTATTGACCATATTTTGCTTTTCTTCTTCTTTTACAGCTTTAAAGCCAAAAGAATTTTCCATGCCACCAAGTGCGCCCACACGGGAATTGCTATCCTTGATATCTTCGGTTGCCATTTTAAAAACCCTTTTGATATGTTCTCACCATGCCCAAAATCATCTCTCAAAAAACGTGTTTATTTAGCCAAAAAAGCCAAAAACGAATTCTTTTACAAAACCTTTTAAATGGGCACATCTTTAAAAGCCATAAACTTGATGAAACTGCCTATCTTATCTAGTGAATACACAAAACAAAAACAAAAACCATTTTGGGAAAACCATTTTGCACTGCTTCATTTTTTCATCAAATTCAAATTATTTATTCTATCTACTATAGACTGCACTGAACTGCAATGCTCGATAAAAGCCAATAAAAAATAAGCGTCGCTAAACCTTAATTGCTTATTTTATTTATCAATGTAATTGCAGAAAACAGCCATTGATTTTAACGCCAAATTTGTTTTAGAAATATTTTTTATTAAACCTTGCGTCATTTAAAAACGTGTTAAAGCATGATATAAGATTTTGACAAAATTTATACCTTCTTGAAAAAAAATTTCGTCATTTCCATTTGATTTTAAACCCAATCAAATACGCCCATCATATATAAACTAAAATTACTAACTGTAAAAATTAGGAAATAACCGTGTCACAAGTTCATGTTATCTCTCATCCGCTCGTTGCCCATAAACTAACTATGATGCGCAAAAAGGAAACGTCAACCGGTGATTTTCGTCAATTATTGCGTGAAGTCGCCCTACTCATGGGCTATGAAGTAACACGCGACTTGCCGATGACCACAACAACCATCGAAACACCGATGATGCCAATGGAAGCACCGGTGCTTGATGGAAAAAAACTTGTACTTGCCTCAATTTTGCGTGCGGGTGAAGGCCTATTAGAAGGCATGTTATCGCTTATTCCATCGGCACGGGTTTCCCATATTGGACTTTACCGCGATCATACTACATTAGAGCCAATTGAATATTACTTCAAAGCACCAGAAGATTTAGGTGAACGCTTGGTCATTGTGGTTGATCCAATGCTTGCGACAGGGCATTCGGCAGCTGCGGCAATTTCACGCCTTAAAGAGCGTGGCGCCGACCAAATACGATTCGTTTGCGTTTTAGCTGTTCAACAAGGCTTGAAATTTTTGCAAGAAAAACACCCCGATGTTGATATTTACACAGCATCCATCGATAATGGTCTTGATGAAAATAGCTATATTTTACCGGGGCTTGGTGATGCGGGCGATCGCATGTTTGGAACCAAATAGGTAATTCATCTAATAATTACTAAGCTAGTTCTACAAAGCACTTTTATACTGAACAATAAAAGTGCTTTATTTTTTAACTAAAAAACGTGACAATTCAAATTGCCAAACAAAGAATTTACGTTTCAATATATGTTTTGGGAAAATTGGAGCGGGCGATGGGATTCGAACCCACGACCCCAACCTTGGCAAGGTTGTGCTCTACCCCTGAGCTACGCCCGCTCATTTAGCGTATCGAAGCATTGCGCTTCGTTCAAGATTGGCGTTATATGCCGCAACGGTGTTGAGAATGCAATAGCAAAAATTCAAAAAATGTATAAAAATGCAAATATTTTTTAAAATTCGCCTTTTATGACAAAAATAAGCATTAATTTGGCAATGAACGTTATCGGCTGGGGATAAGTTTTAGCTTTTAAACTGTATTCATCCTCTTTCAATTCAAATGATAATCAATGCCTGTTGTCCAATACGCTAAAGTTTTAGGAAAAACCACAAGCCGCTATTTAAAAATGCGACTTTAAATATCATCTTATAGACGTAAAGCGATTGCAAAATCTATCAATGCAGATTTTGGAAATTGCTTCACAGTTTTTTAAAAATGCTCTAAGTAAAGAAATCACCTCATTACAATTGGACCGATTCAATAATGACTGCAATTAAAAAAGCACGCCGCGTTGCTGGTACTTTATATACCAAAGAGGAAATTGAAGAAATTTTCCATCGCTTTTCATTGCAGCGACCCAATCCTGAAAGTGAGCTGCGTTATACCAATGCCTTTACTTTACTTGTTGCGGTTGCATTATCGGCGCAAGCAACTGATATTGGGGTGAATAAGGCGACAAAGGAATTATTCAAAGTTGCCGATACACCTGAAAAAATGGTGGAGCTTGGTGAGGAGGGGTTGGGCGAATATATCCGCACTATAGGGCTTTGGCGCAGCAAAGCAAAAAATGTCATTGCCTTGTCAAAATCACTCATTGCCAATTTTCATAGTCAAGTGCCGGATAACCGTGACGCTTTGATTACCCTTGCTGGTGTTGGCAGAAAAACGGCTAATGTGGTGTTAAATATTATTTATGATAAGCCCACATTGGCGGTGGATACCCATATTTTTCGCATTGGTAATCGCCTTGGGCTTGCGCCGGGGAAAACTCCTGACGAGGTTGAGGAAAAATTATTAAAAATTATTCCAAAAGCCTATTTAAAAAATGCCCATCATTGGTTGATTTTACATGGCCGCTATGTGTGCAAGGCGCGAACACCAGATTGCAAAGCTTGCATAATTGCAGATATTTGTCACGCTGCAGTTAAAACCAATGCAATTCCTGCGCCTATCATGGTTATAAATTAAGGGGCATTTCGTATTCAAACAAAATACCCCTTAATAAAGATATAAAATTTGTACCTATGGTGAAATTTTAGCTACGTTGGATTGCCGGACCACCGCGTGTCCCCATTGGCACATCTTGAAGATCATCCTTTTCAGCCGTTTCCATATCAGTTTGGTTAAGTTGCTCTGGTGCAGATTTTGCCGTTGCTATCCTATAACCTTCGATTTTTGATAGATCGTCATTTTCATTGATAAGATCTTCCAAACTTTCATTGCTGCCAATCCCACCATTGCGATATTGCAATTCATGAAGGCGTGCATAAACACCATTTTCCTTGGCGAGCAATTGGGCTTGTGTCCCTTGCTCAATGATATTACCGTGTTGCATAACAACAATCTTATCGGCATTGGCAATGGTTGAAAGACGATGGGCAATAACGATTGTGGTTCGACCATCAGTGAGACGATCCAAGGCTTGTTGTACCGATGCTTCAGATTCTGAATCAAGGGCACTGGTTGCCTCATCTAGAATGAGAATGCGCGCATTGCGTAGCATGGCGCGCGCAATGGCAATACGTTGGCGTTGGCCACCAGAAAGATTGCCACCATTTTCACCAATATCGGTATCGTAACCATCACGAAGTTTAATAATAAATTCGTGAGCATTTGCGTCTTTGGCCGCAGCAATAATTTCCTCGTCACTAGCATCAGGGCGCCCCATGCTAATATTATGTTTTACGCTGCCTTTAAAAAGAAATGTGTCTTGTCCAACATAGGACATTGCATCACGCAATGAGGCAAAGGTTACTTCCTTAATATCTTGACCATCTATAAAAATTTGCCCTTGTGTTGGATCATAAAGGCGCATAATTAAATTGATCATCGTCGATTTACCTGATCCTGAAGCGCCAACGAGAGCGGTCATTTTACCGGCAGGAATTGCTAAACTAATACCATGGAGAACGTCATCACCCTCAGGATAGGCAAATTTAACATCAGAAAAAGCCACTTCACCCTTTGATGCAGTTAAAGTCTTGGCATTTTTGGATTCAACGAGGGTTAAAGGATGATCCATAACTTGATAAAGCATGCGAACACCAATCATCAAAGTCTCAAGTTTGACACGTGTATTGGCAATACGTTTGGCTGGCTCATAAGCAAGAAGAAGAGCGGTAATAAATGACATTAAATCACCAGGGCTTGCCCCATGATCAATCACCATTACACCTGAAAAAGCAATGACTACAGCAATAGCAAGACCGGCAAGGGTTTCCATAACCGGTGCGGTTGCCGCACTATAAAACGCAATGGAATTTGAGCGCGATTCAACATCACTAATCGCGCTGTTCATACGCGCTTGCATCTTTGGCTCAAGCGCAAAGGCTTTCAACACCCGAATACCAATAGATGTCTCTTGCATAATTTGAATAATGGCGGTTAAGGAGGCCATTTCCTTTGCCATAATTTTTTTAACTTTTTTGGTAAGGATACGCACACCCAAAAATGCCAAAGGCCCAATTAGAAGCGAAATGCAAGTTAATAGCCAATTTGTGTAAAGCATCACAGCTAAAAGACCAACAACTTGGAAAAGATCACGGACATAGGTCGTCACCAACAAATCAATGACACCGCGCGCCATTTGCGAAAAATTGGTTACCAACATTAAAAGATCAGCTGGCGCATTTTTTTGAAAAAACGCAACCCCTTGCGATAAAATACGCGCATAGACCTTCTTTTGTTGCTCAGCCACAACGCTGTTACCGGCTCTTGCTAGATAAAGCGAATTAAAAAATGTTGCAAAACCTTTCACAACAAAAATACAAGCGATAAAGATTGCCACCATAAAAACATGGCTTTTATTTTTGTCAACAACCAAGCCGTCAACCATTGGCTTCATAATATAAGCGCTAAAGGCAGTTGTTGCTGCAATGATAAGCATGGAGATAATTGCTAGAAAATAGTGAAAAAAATGTTTGCGAAAATTTTCACTAAGCAAGCGCTTGATTAGCGTCATATCATTTTCTGACAATTTCTGTGTTTTTTTTGCCATATTGGTCAAAATACCTTTTTATTTCTTTTGGCGCATTTTATCGGCATTACGCCTGACTTACAAGTGATTTAAAAACGCCATCACCTAAAACATTAGATTCTAATAATATATTCTGCCGAAGCAAGGCTATTTAGTAAGAATCATTGCTAGCATTTTAAAACAAAAATAAATGCATTTTAA
Organism: Bartonella sp. HY038; assembly: GCF_014117425.1. Taxonomy (NCBI): domain Bacteria; kingdom Pseudomonadati; phylum Pseudomonadota; class Alphaproteobacteria; order Hyphomicrobiales; family Bartonellaceae; genus Bartonella; species Bartonella sp. HY038. The sequence continues at coordinate 3,266,373 of NZ_CP059725.1, read as the reverse complement.
TAGATTTAGGCTTATCAGCTTTGTTAAATTATAAGAGCAGCTTATCTATTTTCCATTTTTTGAGTTGGAAAAGCAGTTAAAATCGTTGGAATTCTAGGCAAAACAAAGCGGGTGCAGCCATAAGCGCTAAGACCACCAACGATAATGCCTGCCAAAATATCAAAAGGATAATGAACACCAACAAAAATACGTCCCCAGCAGACAAGAACTAATAAGCCAAGCGCAAATTTTGCCGCCATTTTATAGCGTAATAAATAAAGACTGAAAAAATAAGCCGCACAAATGGTAGCGTGGTTAGACGGAAATGACGCATTCGGCGAATGATGAATAAGTGCTTCAACAATACCAGCGACGAAGGGGCGTTCTCGATAAAATCCAAGGCTTATTAAATAACCAATAAATAAGCCAGTTATGATACTTGCGACAATTGTCAAAGCGGCACGTCTTTCAAACTTCCCCCCTGCAAACCATAAAAGTAATAAATGAAGCGGTATAAAATAAAGCAGCCCTTTGGCGCAAAAAATTCCAAACCAAATGATCAATGTTGGAGTTTCACTGCTGCCAGCAAGGCTTTGAGCTAAAAATGTATCAATCGTTGAAAGCATATTTTGTCCATTTATAATAAGCGCATTTAATTTTTATAATAAAATGCTTAGGATGAACGCTTGCCAATAAACATAGGCTTCGCCATCCCAAATTTTGGAGTACGTGGTGTATACCACATATTCGTAAGTTTTATTTTTGGCTTTAACTAGGCATATATTATAATTATCCAATCTAAAATATAAATTTAAACCTTGAAGGTTGAGTAAACGCTCAAACTCTTATTCAACTGGCTTTTAAAAAAAAGCCCCAAATAAGTCTTCGCAAGTTTTAATGCACATTGTGCAGATGAAGATAAGAGTTCAAGAAAAGCCAATATAAAATCCACCAAGACCGTAAAATTTATAGGGCATTTAAAAACGTCAATGTTCGCTTATCATTTTATCAACGTTGTGATGAACGGGCAGCCTCAACCGTTAAAGCCAGCAATGTTTGACGGATAATTGGCACGCTAAGTGCCGCCGATTTACGACTTTCAAGAACGGCGTTTTGCAGCCGCTCCATAGCGCGAATGATGCGCGGCATCGTCCAGCTATTTAATGCGCGCTCTACAATTTGTGCTCGTTTGAAGAATATTGGCGGACGAGCGGATTTTACCAATTGGCTCGCTGATGCCCTATCATTATCCATATGAGCTCGCATTTGCATTAATTGTTGAAATTGTCTTTGCGCTGCACTTAATACAAGAAATAAGGCTGCGCCGCTTTCAACCTGCCGATCAAAATGCTGGTTAAAACTATCAATATTGCCAGAAAGCACAGTATCAATAATTTCATCTTGCGAAAGCGCGCTGACATCGCTTACCGCATGAGCAACATCATCTACGCTGATTTCATCTTGGCCCTTGGCATAAAAGCAGAGTTTTTCCAATTCGCCGCGTGATGCCAAGCGGTCAGCACCAAGACTTTCACGCAGCCATTTACGCGCGTCCATAGATATTTTCATGGAAAATTCATCAAGCACTTGATCAATCAGCGCATCAATGCCACTTTGATTATCGCTATAGCAAGGAAGTGCCATGGAGCAGGAACCAGCCTCGACAATACCGCGTAAGCCAGTCACGCCTTTTTTCAAATCCCCAGCTTCGATTAAGACGTAAGCGCCTTGTGGCGGTGTTGCTATTAACCACTTAACCGCGTCGGCAAGTCCTTTTTGAGCGCTTGCATTGCGTACCCATATTAAACGCTGACCACCAAAAAGCGTCACGGTGCGAGCTTCATCACCAAGGCGGGCAGGATCGCTATCAATTTCACTTGCATCAATTTTTAAAGTTGAAAACGGATCTTGTAAATCAATGCCAGTATTTTTAGCAAACAGTGTTGCGCGTTCGGACACAAGACCTTTATCTGGCCCATAGACCAGAACGATGGGAAAAGTTGATGAGGGTTTGAGAATAAAACCATCCACCTCATGGGCTTTTCGTTGCGCCATTTTGCTAAGAATCCTTTGATTTAATAAATGTAGTTTTGATTTAAGGCTTGATGCTTGGTTAAGCAACAGCAAAAGCATTTATCAGCCTCATAAGCTGCGGTAAATTGGTGGTTGTCTTTTTTAATACCATCTCAAAAGCAAAACTAAAAGGATCTAAATTTATTATATAAGTGTTCATATATTAAAAAAAAGAATCAAATCTTTGCCAAGGCGAAATTTTATCACAAAAATCCAATAATATAGATTGATAAATTTTATTATAAAAACAAGTGGTTGCATTTTTTTTTGCAAAAAACAAATTTTGTTATTGCATTCTCAACACCATTGCGGCATATAACGCCAGTCTTGAAACGAAGCGCAATGCTTCGATACGCTAAATGAGCGGGCGTAGCTCAGGGGTAGAGCACAACCTTGCCAAGGTTGGGGTCGTGGGTTCGAATCCCATCGCCCGCTCCAGTTTCCTAAAAACTGATTTATTAACGAACTCCCAATAGATGCAGTGAAAACTTTAATAGTCAATAATTTTCATTGAATCATAAATTTTCAAAATAAATTAAGTTTTACTCAAAAACGTTCAAATCATAATAATATTTGGCTGCATTTAAAAATATTTGACGACGCTGTTCGTTTTGAATTTTAGGCGCAACTTTAGAAATAATAGTCCAAATCTCAACTGCTAATTTATCGTAATCTTCATCTAATTCATAAAGTCGATTGTCAGAAAATACATTTAAAAAAATGTTAAATACCTCATAATCAGCATCGTTAACATCAGTAAATGGTAGCTTGGGTTGAATATGCTCGTCACATAAATAATTTAGTGGATTTTTCAAATACCACCCAACATATTTTCTATCTTTGATAATAAAAGCAAAATCATCAGATAAAAAAATAATTTCTGAATTTTTTAAATCTTCAATCTTGTAAAAACAAAGGTAATATCTTTCATCTTGATTTAAATATCTAAATGATGTTCCCTCAAAAGGCAGCAATGTGCCAGATAAAGATAGTTTTCCAAATCTTATTTTTTTATAATCAAGGCGGTCATATATTTTTGTCTTCCTATTTTGATTAGAAGAAGCACATTTTACCGAAGAGAACTCCCCATTTTTATCAAAGCAAAAAATATCTTGGCTTGTTAATATATCATATGGAGTACAAATGTCGATGTTTTGAGATTTTATCAAATAAGCAAATATTCCTGTAGGCGCAATCTGAAAGTGAATTGTTGCGTCTGAAAACACTGGACTTTCAGTAATTTCTAATAAGACCCCATCAGTTATTTCAAAGCGATTAGAATTTTCCATAATAATTCCATTCATTTATAATTAAACGCATAAATATTGAATATTTTTTCTATTCTTTCACAAGTTTTAAAGAACATAAAATACCAAAAGAACAATAGCTTCTGTCTATCGCTTATTTTTCAATCTATTATTTAAACAATGAAGAAAATTTATTGCTTAAAAGTCATTATAGCGGTTAATTATACATAGTCGATAAAATAAGATCAGACTTAAATTACTAGTGCTGGAGCATTTTCGTGGACAAAGATGAGCTTTTTAAAATATTAAACGATGAATCTTTAAGAGCTCCTCTTAAACAATTTATACTTCCACATTTAATTGAACAAGCAAAACAAGGTAGCCTAGACGCGCAAATATGCCTTGCTGGAAATTATGAGCGTGGCGATGGCATCCCTCAAAATATCACCGAAGCCGCTTACTGGTACCGCAAAGCAGCTTTACAAGGTGATGCTGCCTCACAAGCCTATATGGGTTATCTTCATCTCAAGGGAAAAGGTGTAACTCAAGATAAACAACAAGCTATGGAATGGTTACGCCTTGCTGTTGACCAAGGTAATGCTACCGCGCAAGTTAATTTAGCACTTTTATATATGCAAGATCAAAATATTCCCCATTACTTGGAAGAGGCAGCGCAACTTTATCACTTAGCCGCAGAGCAAGGCAATGAAGTTGCACAAATTAATTTAGCCCTCATGTATCAACATGGCTATGGCATTGAAAAAAATATTAGCGAAGCGGTTAGGTTATACCAATTGGCCGCAGAACAAGGTCATTTACAAGCCCAACGCACGCTTGCGCACCTTTTTAAGGATGGAGAAGGCGTTGAACAAGATTACCAAAAAGCTGCCTATTTTTATCGCTTAGCAGCAGAACAGGGCGATGATGAAGCCCAATACATGCTAGCAGGGCTTTATAATCACGGATTAGGCGTTGAACATGATAACCGTGAATGCGAACGTTTTTTGAAACAAGCCGCGGAACAAGGAAATATTTCGGCACAATTGGCATTAGCAGAAAAGTATCATGATGGCTTGGATTTTGAGAGAAACATAACTGAGGCTATTCGTTATTACCAATTAGCAGCAGCGCAAGGAAGTCCTGAGGCGCAGTATAATTTAGCGGTAAAATATAGTAACGGCGAATATTTTGAACAAAATAAGCAAGAAGCCTTGCGCCTTTACCAACTCGCTGCGGCGAAAGGTTTAGCATATGCACAAAATAATATCGCTTATATGTATGAAATAGGCGACGGCGTTGACGTAGATAAAGAAAAAGCCGCCTATTATTATCAATTAGCCGTTGCACAAGGTAACGCCTATGCTCAAGTTAACTTAGCCTCACTTTATGAAGATGGTGACGGAGTTAAACAAGATTACCAAGAAGCTCTCCGCCTTTATCGCCTTGCCGCCGATCAAGAAAGTGCCTACGGTCGAGCCAATCTTGGTTCAATGTATGAAAAGGGTTTGGGTATAAATCAAGATTATCAAGAAGCCCTCCGCCTTTATCGCCTTGCCGCAAACCAAGGGCTCAGTGATGGCCAATTTAATTTGGGGCGCATGATTTATCATGGCAACGGCGTTGAAAAAAATCAAACCGAGGGATTAAAATGGATTAATTGTGCAGCAGAAAGCGGCGATGAAGATGCACTTAAATTTTTAAAAGAAATTGCGCGATCTATTAGCTAAAAGCCTAGCGGGAAAACCATGATAAATATTTTCAATTTTTTGCTTAAAAAATTTAAATGCCTTTTTGCCGATACAAAGCCAAGCGATTCTATTGCTGATTTGCAAGAACAAGCTGCAAATGGCGATCAATACGCACAGACAGAATTAGGCTTTATGTATTACCATGGCAATGGTGTTATTGCCAATAAGCAAGAAGCCAATCGGCTTTATCGCCTTGCCGCCGAACAAGGTAATGCGCAAGCACAGTTTAATCTTGCACTTGCCTATCAACATGGTCAAGGTATTTTGCAAGATAAACAATTGGCTTTGCATTGGTATAGGCTTGCAGCCCAGCAAAATTTTGTACCAGCACAAGTTAATCTTGCCTTAATGTATGAAACTGGCGACGGCATCCCACTAAATTATGATGAGGCTGTGCGGCTATACCAATTAGCGATAGAACAAAAAAGCGCTATTGCCCATATAAACTTAGGTGCCATGTATCAAAGAGGCGATGGCATTAAAAAAGATGACCATGAAGCCTTTAGGCTATTTTATTATGCTGCCGAACAGGGATTTAAAAATGCCCAATACTGCTTAGGCTTTATGTATGAAAATGGCACTGGCGTTGAAAAGGATATAGGAAAAGCTATCCAATGGTACACGCTTTCGGCTGAACAAGGTTCTGATCTAGCCCAATTTGCCCTAGCCAATCTTTATCAAGCTGGTGATGACATCCCGCAAGACATGCAAAAAGCAATTTTTTGGTATCGTCTTGCAGCAAAACAACGACACAGTGGCGCACAAGCCAATTTAGGCCTTATCTACGAAAAAGGCGATGGGCTTCAACAAAATATTGCTGAAGCGATTAGATTATATCGATTGGCGGCAGAACAGGGTGATAGTAACGGGCAAAATCAGTTAGGTAACGCCTATAGGAAAGGATTGGGCGTTGAGAAAAATGTAACTGAGGCTCTGCGCTTATTTAGTCTATCGGCAAATTCTGGTAATATATTTGCACAAATGAACCTTGCAGTTATTTATGATCTAGGTGAATTATTAGAAAAAAATTCTGCCAAAGCAGTCCATTGGTACCGCTTAGCTGCCGATCAAAACTTTGCACCAGCGCAAGCAAGGCTTGCGGTTATGCTAACCAATGGTGAAGGCTGTGCAGTAAACAAAGCAGAAGCCTTGCGCCTTGTTCAATTAGCCGCGGCACAAGGCCATGAAGCTGCACAAAATAATTTAGCCTTATTATATGAAAGCGGCGATGGTATAGAGCAAAATACCAAAGAAGCATTGCGCTTATATCATCTTGCTGCCGAACAAGGCTATAGCGAAGCGTTGCATAATCTTGCAGTCATTTATGAAAATGGTGACGGGGTAGAACAAGACATAGAAAAAGCCATGGCTTATTATCATTTGGCAGCAAAACAAGGTCTCACAGCATCACAAATTAATCTTGCGCTACGCTATTGCAACGGTAAAAATGTAAAGCAAGATATTAATGAGGCAATAAGACTTTACCGCCTTGCCGCCAATCAAGGTAATGCTAATGCACAAATGTTACTTGCATTATTATACAAAGATGGGGATGGCGTTAAACAAAACTTGCAAGAAGCCGTTCGCTTACTCCGTCTCGCCGCAGACCAACAATATGCAAGGGCCCAATTGTTGCTTGGCACACTTTTTTATCAAGGAAAAGGCGTTTCAAAAGATATGGATGAAGCTTTAAAGTATTTTCATCTTGCGGCAAAGCAAGGCGATGTGTTTGGTCAATTAACCTTAGCCGCTTTATTTGAACAAGGTGAGTTCATCCAACAAGACCGGCAGCAGGCACTGCATTGGTATAAGCTTGCTGCTGAACAAGGTAATGATATTGCGCAATATAATCTTGGCACCATTTATGAACTTGGCAAAGGTGTCGCCCCAGACATAGCAAAAGCCTTAGAATTTTACCAACAGGCCGCCGCGCAAGGTAATGAAGATGCATCAGAAAGGTTAAAAAAATAATCTATGCCAATCAAAACCTATTGCGTTTATTATATTTTAAAAATACAAATAAAAAATCATAATTTTACTTCCCTATTTTTATCTTCATAAATTTAAAAACCTTTAAGCGAGTATAAAATGAAAAACATTTTTAAATTTGTTAAAAATTTTCTTTTTAAAAACTCAAAAGATGAAATTTCAGTTTCAGATTTACAAGGAAAAGCCAAGCAAGGCGATGCCAAGGCACAAGTGCAATTGGCTGCCATGTATCTATCAGGCACGGCAATCCCCCAAGACAAACAAGAAGCGGCAAGGCTTTTTCGTCTCGCTGCCGAGCAAGGTAATGGAGAAGCACAATCCAATCTTGCAATGCTTTATCTGTCGGGTAATGGTGTTATGCAAGATATGCAGGAAGCTGCCCATTGGTGCAAACTTGCCGCAGAGCAAGGAATTGTAGCTGCCCAAGTAAACCTCGGTCTTATGTATGCAAATGGTGATGGTGTTGAGCAAAATGAAAGTGAAGCCATACGCCTTTATCGTTTGGCGGTTGAGCAAGGCGATAGTATCGGGCAACTTAACCTAGGCATAATGTATCAAAATGGCCAAGGGGTAGAACAAGATTATGTTGAGGCAGCGAGGCTATTTCGGTTAAGTGCAAAGCAAAATAATAGAACCGCACAATATTATTTTGGTTTTATGTATGAAAATGGTTTGGGCTTTGAAAAAGATAGCAGCGAAGCTGCCAAATGGTATAAATTATCAGCTGAACAAGGTGATGCCGATGCTCAATGCAAATTGGCTATAGCCTATCAGACCGGCGAAGGTTTAAAGCAAGACAAACAAAAAGCTATTCATTGGTACCGTTTGGCCGCTAAGCAAGGACAAAATTTTGCGCAAGCTTTTTTGGCTAATATGTATCAACATGGCGATGGTGTAGAAAAAAACACTGCTGAAGCCCTACGGCTTAACCGTCTTGCAGCCGAAAAAAATGATGCGGTAGCACTAAATAGCCTCGCTATCATGCATCTTACCGGTGATGGTGTTCCTAAAAACCCAAAAGAGGCATTAAAACTTTTAAAAAAATCAAGTGAACTTGGCAATAACCTTGCAACATATAATCTTGCCCGCATGTTATACGATGGTGATGGGGTAGCAGTAGATAAACCACAAGCTCTGGAGTATTTTAAACTTGCCGCTGAACAGGGCATGGCTGAAGCACAATTTTGCTTAGCGGCTAAATATGATACTGGCGAAGATGTTATTGCCGATAAGCAAGAAGCTGTACGCCTATATAGCCTTGCTGCCGCAAACGGTCATGACTGGGCGCAGCTACATTTAGCAATGCTATATCAATTGGGTGAAGGTGTTAAACAAGATAAGCAAGAAGCGGTGCGTCTTTGTCAATTGGCAGCAGATCAAGGCAATATGGAGGCACAATATAATTTAGGTCTTATTTATGAGGCTGGCAATGATGTTGTACAAGATAGAATAAAGGCGGCACATTTTTTTAAATTAGCTGCAGATCAAGGCTTTGATAACGCCCAATATGCCCTAGCCCGTATGTACGCTGATGGTGAAGGCGTTAAAAAAAATATCGATGAAGCGGCAAGATTATATGGATTGGCGGCAGATCAAGGCCATCATTGGGCGCAGTTTAACCTCGGCATTTACTATGAACAAGGCTATAGCGTTCAACAAGATGTAACCAAAGCGGCAGAGCTCTATCAACTCGCAGTAGAACAAGGCAATTCCGGCGCGCAAATTAACCTTGGCTTTTTATATATGTTTGGCACAGGCGTAGAAAAGGACATGAAAGAAGCTCTACGCCTTTTCCATCTTGCTGCTGAACAAGATGAGCTATTCGCACAGTTAAATTTGGGAGTACTTTATCAAGATGGCGAGGATGTAAAACAAGATTTACAGCAAGCAATGCACTGGTTTCGTCTTGCTGCCGAAAAAGGCAATGCCGATGGACAATTTCATTTAGGGCAACTCTATAGTAATGAGCAAAACTTAAATTATGATAAAGAAAAAGCATTAAAATGGTTGCATCTTGCGGCGGAGCAGAACCATCAAAATGCGCAAGAACTGTTAAAAGAACTTGATAATTATGTACCACCGCTAACACATTAATTTTAGTAATACATTCGTTTTGGTAGCGCATTATTTGGGGAGAAATTGTAAAAAATATGCTCGGTAAAATCATGTTTTTTAAAAAAAGTCTAACCTTCGACAATTTTCATTATCTAAGACAGGCTCAATTAAAAAATAGAACCCTGCAGTTAAAATCCTATTTAATTGAAATAATGATGAATTTTTATATGGTTTTTTATCAACAATGTGATAGAAGATTTGAGGCTATGCCAAGCCTCCCCCCTCCAGATGGGAAAGCACTTTTTGTGTAGGTATAACGATCTAAGTAACAGCTAATATCGCGAGATGATATGAGGAGGGATTATCATAAATTTGCGATTTAAGGTTGTTAATTTTATGAACAACATTCAAAGAATACCACTTCATCAACTAAAACGCCAAGCCAAACAATTGGTGCGCTTAGAAAAAATCGCCCATGTGAAAGCATTGAACCGCATTGCTAGGGAAAATGGGCATAAAAGCTGGACCTTGCTGCTGCGTGCTTATCAAAGTAATAAATTCGGCGATTTATTTACCAAGTTTAAAAATGGTGATTTGATTTTAGTGGCAGCCCGACCAAGGCAAGGTAAAACACTTTTAAGTTTAAAAATAGCGCGTGAGGCAATCGCATTTGGTCATAAAGGTGTATTTTTCACTCTCGAATATAACCAAATGGACGTTCATAAACGTTTACAAAAAATTGGTGTTGCGCCAAATCAATGGCTAGAAAAGCTTATCATTGATACTTCAGAAGATATTTGCGCCAACTATATTATAAATATTACAAAAACAATGCCATCGAGATCTTTTGCGATTATTGATTATTTACAATTATTAGACCAAAGGCATGATAAGCCACCACTAATCGAACAAATATCCTTGTTAAAAACATTTGCCATGCAGCAAAAAATTATTCTTATTTTCATCAGCCAAATTGATCGAAAATTTGAATTAAGCGGACGCAATTTTCCTAATTTAATCGATATACGACTGCCTAATCCAATTGATCTTACCTTGTTTGACAACATATGCCTTTTGCATGAAAAAAACCTTAAGCTAGTTAGCCCAACCGCATAATATGCAGACATTGGTTGTTTTGCAAAAGCGATTCAACCTCAATTGTCATTTCACCAACAGGTTTATCCTCACAATCATCTACATCATCAATATGTTGGCGACGATAAATTATAATATAATGAGTTATGCAAAGATATAAAACCCAACTAGCACTACCCAAAAACCACCATAATAGTTAATTGTATAAATAGTGGCAAAATGGTTATGATGACGTAATGCAAAAATTTTCTTGGGCTGTTACATCTCTTTCAAAACCTTGAATGAGCAGACCAAGTCGTGTTGTATTAAACAGTGCAAATTCCTTGCCGAGCAAAGCATGTGTCCAACTAACCGATGCATTACGAACAGCTTTTTGTACAAAATTGGTGAGTATCACTGCCTTTGAGGGGATAAAAAATACTTGTATCAAGGCTGCAAAAGCAAAGAGAAAAAGCCAATTATTTAGTCCAACCACATTAAAGCCTATAGCATTATTCATAGCATCAACAACTATTCCCAGTATAATTGGTGGCAATATTAATGCAGCTTTACTCATACACACAATAGTAAGAATTAAGAGAAAATAGTCCCAAACACTGTTTGATCGTCAAATCAAAAACTATAATTCGATATTATCCCCTCTTAATGCAATAATTACCCTATTGCTGATGGGATCATAAACAGGTGCATTAAAGGTGCTAGGTGGTTTGTTAGAAATAATTTTTATATATTTAAAAGTTAAATTTATAATAGTCCTTATCCCAATAAAGTTATTAAGAGAATTGCCAAAAGCAGCTCTTTAGTATCCACTGTTAAGGAAGTAAAACTGAGGTTATACTTTTTTTATCCCAATGTAGACAATTCTGAAATTGTTTTTTACACTCTAGATTCAATTGGAGTTGTAGCATGGGATAATGAATTTTCAGTATCATTTGCATCACCAGATGAATGCATAAATTATCAACCATCTGGTGATGTAGATCTTGACCTTATTAATGAATCATATCGTCCTTCTTCTTTTGTCGAATTACAACTCAATGGATATGAAGACATTTTAATGGGATATTTCCCAGTAAGCGATGAATGGAAATGTGGTGAGCCTATGATAAAGTATCTAGGCCCACGAGTTTATTTTAATAAGGTCACTCCATAATTTAAGAGCTAAAATAAATCCCATTTTAATTTTAACAAAAGTTTTGAACCCCTTGCTATTGATGATAGAAGTTGGCGAAATGCAGCAGGTGCTGCAAAATTGAATAAAGCCTATCGCGTTACTATGGCACGGCTAGTGGAACCAAAGATCCTAATAGTGAATGGGTTCATTTTACCACATTTATAGGCTATGTATGCTTTTATTATAATTCGTCTTTTGGGTTGTTATAAAAATCAAATGCACCAAATAAACCAAAATAATTTTGTGCCATTAAACAAACAAAAAGATATTATTGATATAAACGACAAAACTATTTTTCTTGAAAGGTTCGGATCAAACATGTTTCGTCTTACACGGCATTCCTTGTTTATCATCTGTTTAATGTTTGGCACGCTGGCAGCATTGATAAGACCAGGGCAGGCACAGCTTGTTGTGGATGTAACGGCTAATCAGTTTAAGCCGATTCCTATCGCAATCACTGATTTTTTATCGGGTGATCAAACAGGGGCTGAAATTAGCCAAATTATTGCCGCAGATCTTGAGCGTTCGGGTCTTTTCCAACCGCTTGATCAAACGGCATTTTTAGAGCGCATTACCAATCCTGATGCTATTCCACGCTATAATGATTGGCAACAAATTGGTGCACAAGGTCTCGTTACAGGGCGCGTTGTAACCCAACCTAACGGTCAATTGCGTGTTGATTTCCGTCTTTGGGACGTATTTAAACAAGATCAGCTTGAAGGGCGCTATTTTATATCCTCGGTTGTGACAACAGCTTCAAAACGCCGCATTGCCCACCAAATCGCTGATATTATTTATGAAAAAATGACTGGTGAAAGCGGCTATTTTGACACACGAATCGTATTTATTGACGAAACAGGTCCACGTAATAAGCGTGTTAAGCGTCTTGCGATTATGGACCAAGATGGTGCTAATGTTAGCTATTTATCTACCGGACAAGAGCTTGTTTTAACACCGCGCTTCTCGCCAACCCAGCAAGAAATTACCTATATGGCCTATGGCAGTGATAATGTGCCAAGGGTCTATTTGCAACAAATTGAAAGCGGACAAAGAGAGCCAGTTCCTTTTAGCAATATGACCATTGCGCCACGTTTTTCACCCGATGGGCAAAAGGTTGTCATGAGTCTTTTGCAAGATAATGGTAGTTCCAATCTTTACGTTATGGATTTGCGCTCACATATGACAACGCGCCTTACATCAACCTTAGCAATTGATACATCAGCATCTTACTCGCCCGATGGTAGTAAGATTGTTTTTGGTTCTGACCGTTCTGGAAAGCCAAAACTTTATGTGATGAATGCTGATGGTAGCGATCAAAAGCCAATTTCTTTTGGTGATGGTAGCTATTCAACCCCAGTTTGGTCGCCACGCGGAGATTATATTGCCTTTACCAAGCAATTGCAGGGGCAATTTTCCATCGGTGTTATGCGCCCTGATGGTACTGATGAGCGTATATTAACTAGTGGCTTCCATAATGAAGGCCCTACTTGGTCGCCAAATGGCCGCGTAATCATGTTTTTCCGTCAAGATCAGGGCAGAGGCGCAAAGCTTTATACAATCGATGTTTCTGGCCGCAATGAACGTCAATTACCAACCCCAAATGACGCATCAGACCCAGCTTGGTCACCTTTGTTAAAATAATTATTCAAAGCAAATGCAAAAATAAAAAGGCACAGATTACTCTGTGCCTTTTTCATTTACGTAAAACTTTTATCCTTATGATAATTCTGCCAAAGCGCGTTCTAAACCTTCCGCAACCAGTTGGTTGGCACGCTGCTGACTTGACGCTTCACTATAGCAACGTAGTTCCGGCGCATTGCCAGAGGCGCGAAAATGGATAATTTCGCCATTTTGTAAAATAACCCGCAAACCATCAATTGCGTCCCAACTTTTAATGGTACCAAAGGGTTTAAAAAAGCGAATACGCTCAGTACCATTGGAAAGCAGGATAAGAAATTTTTCGGTTTTTTCACTTGGAATGCCTTGCACTCGGCTGCTAGCGGTAAAGCGTAGTGGTAATCCCTTACAAAGCGCATTAATCGGCAAATTATTCATTTGCGCTAGGCCTAAAACACATAGAATCGGTAATAATGCATCGCGGGTTGGCAAGGCTGGTAGAACACCATTTTCTAAAGCGGCATCGCTGCCAAGCAATACGCCACCATTAGCCTCAAAACCTATAATCATTGATGAGCCATCTTGCTCGGCTTCGTTCATATCGGCAATAACATAAGGCGAGCCAACTTTACTGCGATAAACATGGGAAAACCAGTTAGAGGTTTCAACAAGTGATGTTGAGGTGACCGGAGTTACCACCGCATCGGCATTTAAAAATTTTGCCGTCAGCATACCAAGAATATCACCACGCAAAAAATTACCGTCACTATCGGCAAGCAATGGTCGATCACCATCGCCATCGGTGGAAATAAGCGCATCAAGATCATAATCCTTGACAGCTTGCTTGGCAATGTCACGGTCTTCTTGGCGCAAAGCTTCGGTATCAACAGGGATAAAATATTCTGCACGGTGAAGCGGAATTACCTCCGCTCCAAGCTCGGCAATAATATCCACCATGACATCGCGGGCAACCGAGCTATGTTGATAAACGCCAATGCGCATTGATGAAAGGCTAGCAAAGGGAAGAACTGAAAAAGCCCGTTGGCGGTAGCGATCAAGCGCGGCAAGCGAACTATAGGGTAAAACTTCAAAGTCATCATAGGGGGCATGGTCAGGCAAACAGTTTAAAATTCCCTGTTCATCAACCTTGGTAATTTCACCATCTGGGCGATAGAATTTTAAACCATTGCGATCTTCAGGAATATGGCTACCTGTCACCATTATTGCGGGGCTTTGCTCATAAAGAGCGGATAATGCTAGTGCTGGGGTTGGTAATCGGCCATAATTCTTAACTTTATAACCCTCTGCAATAGCTGCCGCCATCACGGCATTGGCAATACGTTGGCTGCTTTGGCGCAAGTCACGACCAACCAATAATGTACTATCCTTATTGATAACCTCACATTGGCGTAAAAAACTTAAAAATGCGATCGTATAACGCTGGCAAATTTCATCATCAAGCTCCTCTACCAAGCCACGTAAACCGCTGGTACCAAATTTCAAATCGCCCATGATATAGATCTACCCTAATTGGAATGAATGGATGCGTTGCTTTTGCTAAATTGTCATGCTGTTGCATTTTATTGATAAAATCAAGAGACACTTTTTCTCATACGTCACCACATAAATGAAAAATAAATTTGGTGATTGAAATCAGTATTTTGATTTTTATAAAGCCTTACGATAAGTCCTGTCTTTTAAAGATTCGTAAAATCCATGACTTAGCTGAGAATTCTTCTAAACTTTCAGATCATAAAATACAGTTAAAAAGCCAAAAAAAATGCATTTTGAAATAGGATTGCTTAAATTTGAGCTAGAAGGATAAGTTTTTTATCTTTATATATCACACTATAAAATGGAAATGTTGGCAACTGCTCATACATCTTCTATAAGGTGGATAGGCTATGTGCCAGATTAAATGAAGCCAAGGCTTTTTATAAATTTTAAGGATATATCCCATGAATGCGCCGCTTGGTAATGTTGCTGAAGCCCTACAAGAAGAGGCTGCTCCATCTTTTCCTATTCCTGCCAATGTTTTTGCTGAAAAGGTGACGGAAGTTAAGCATTATACCGACCGCTTATTCAAATTTCGTATTACGCGGCCAGAAAGTTTTCGCTTCCGCTCTGGCGAATTCATCATGATTGGCTTGCCAAATGCTGAAAAGCCAGTTTTTCGCGCCTATTCTATTGCTAGCCCCTTTTGGGACGAAGAAATTGAGTTTTTCTCAATCAAGGTTCCAGGTGGGCCACTTACTGAGCATTTGCAAAAAATTAAAGTAGGTGACACAGTATTAATGCGCAAAAAGCCAACCGGTACTTTGGTGTTGGATGCGTTAATTCCCGGCAAGCGGCTTTATCTTTTATCAACCGGCACTGGCGTTGCTCCTTTTGCTAGCCTTATCCGTGATCCAGAAACTTATGAAAAATATCAAGAAGTGATTCTTATTCAAACAACCCGTGAATTGGCGGAGCTAGATTATGCCCGTGATCTGGTTAAACAAGTGAATGAAGATCCACTCATTGGTGAATTTGCTAATCAATTGAAATTTTATCCTATGACCACTCGTGAACAGTCGCCCCATATGGGCCGTATCACCGATACCATGCTTTCAGGACAATTTTTCAAAGATACTGGCTTGCCAGCAATTAATATAGAAGAAGACCGCGTGATGATTTGCGGCTCAATGGCAATGCTTAAGGATTGCGCGGCGATGTGCGAAACATTTGGTTTGGTGGAAGGTGCTAATAATGCACCAGCAACTTATGTCGTTGAGCGTGCTTTTGTCGACTAATCAAAGACTTTAAAAGTCAAACACCAATAAAAAGACATCCCAAATGGGCTTAAAGCTTTAACTCTTTGGGATGCCTTGACATTGCAATATAACAGCCTATTTGCGATATTTATCCTTATATTGTAGGTAAAGAATTTGCGTAATATTTAATAAAAACGCATATCGTAAAATAACAGTATTGTGGATGGTTAAAAAATTAATCCCATCATCCAATATTCGCAATAATTAGGTCAAGGGCATGAATAAGACAGCGCTTTTAAGCTTTATTTTTTTAGGGGTTATTTGGGGAACAAATTTTGTTTTTATAAAATGGGCATCTCCCTATCTTGATGCTGCACAAATAACTTTGCTTTGCGTTATTTTTGGATTTATCCCTGTTTTTTTCTATGCACTATATAAAAAAGCATTGCATGTTTCGCAACTGCGATACTGCCACCACTTCATCATCATGGCTTTACTGGTGATGGTCGTTTATTATTTTGCTTATGCCGAAGGGGCGATACGCCTACCGGTCAGCACCGCTGGTCTTTTAAGTGGCACTGCACCACTTTTTACTTTTTTATGTGCCTTATTATTTTTAAAAGAGCAAAAAATTACTTGGCTCAACGCCTTTGCTATTTTTATTGGTTTTTGCGGTATTGCGCTGCTTGGCAATCCCTTCGCTGAAAGCCATGCTTTTGATATGATCGGCATTGGCTATATGATTCTAGCGTCATTAAGCCTTGGTGTTTCCTTTGTCTATGCACAAAAATTTTTGATGCCGCTTAATATTCCCATCATTGCATCAACCACTTATCAATTAGGGTTTGCAATTATTATCCTTTTACCGTTTATTCCATTGAATAATATTGCCCCAATTTTTAACGATCCCAAAGCATGGATTGGCTTAATTATTGGCCTTGGCTTATTAAGTACCGGTGTGGCTTATGTCGCATATTATTATATTGTTGAAAAATCAGGCGCGGTTTTTGCCTCCAGTATTGTATATGTTCCACCGATTGTTGCCCTTGCCCTTGATATATTTGCATATCATCACAATGTTGGACTAAATAGCTATTTGGCAATTATTTTCGTTTTGGCTGCAGTTGCACTGCTTGAGCTTGATTCATTTAAAAACCGTGCGCCAGCAATTTAAAATTGTACATTGCCAATTCCTTTTAATATGATGCACATTCTTTGCATAGTAAATGAAAAGCATGTTTTTTAAACCTAAAACCATTAAAGAAGCCTATAGCGATAACTTCGTTCTGTCGGATAGGACTTTACCTTTAAAAGTTATAACCAATAGCCGCGCCAAAAGATTAACGCTCCGCATTGTAAGTGGTGGCAAAGGCTTAAGGGTAACAGTGCCACCGCGTACCAGCAAAAAGGCAGTTGGTGAATTTTTAAACCGCTATAAAGGTTGGCTTGAGACGAAACTTAGCCATTTACCACCACCGAGCCTTGAAGAACCGATGCTTAAATCAGGCGTCAAGATTCCGATTTTTGGAAAGCCTCACCGCATTTGTCATTTGGAAGGGCGCGGAACAACAAGCTTAGTGCCGAATAGTGAAGCCGACCCTCAAATTTTGGTTTATGGCGCAGAAAAGCATCTACCAAGACGGCTGAAAGATTTTCTCATAAAACAAGCAGAATTGATGATTACGCCTTTGGTGGCAAAATATGCAAGCGAAGTTGGTCGCAAACCAAAATCCATTCGTTTTAAAGATACAACGAGTCGTTGGGGATCATGTACCAGTGATGGGGCATTATCATTTTCATGGCGCATTATGATGGCGCCACACAACGTCATTGATTATCTCGTTGCGCATGAAGTGTCTCACCTCATTGAAATGAACCACAGCAGCGATTTTTGGAATCTATGTGAAAAGCTTTGCCCCGAATCTAAAAAATGTCGGGCTTGGTTAAAACGTAATGGGCAAAGTTTACACGCGATTGACTTTGCATCCATCTAAGGAAATTCCTTAATGTAACTTATTTCACAATCGATTTGCCCTAGCCGCCCATTTGCAGCAATTGCCCTCATTGGGCAGAATCTATCGAGTAGGCGTAAAAGTTCTTTCGCAATTAACGACCGACAATCTGGCAAACCAAAAAATAAAAAAATTAAGAAAAGAAATTATTTTATTTTTTGACCGAATCCGTTTCGATTCTGCTTAAAATTTGAAAGATTCGCCCATCTTTTATTAGAAATAAGGCATATTCGCCATGGTTTAGCATCGAACATGGACGAACAAAGGCGCAATTATGTCAAAAACGAGATGAGTTAACATTTTGTTTACTAAAGAATTTTCGCTTTTTCGCTTTTTTCGGTAAGTTTGTGCACATTTCGCTAGGTGTGGCTTTTTTACTACAGACTTTTTTGCTAGAGCGACTATATTGAACTTAATTGCAGTTCTTTGCATGGAGAAATGAAAATGAATATTAAGTATCTTATCGCAGCATCAGCTGCAGCCCTTATCGCAGCAACAGCAGCAAACGCAGCTGATATCGTTCAGCCAGCTCCTTATGAGCCAGCTCCAGTTGTAACAGTTCCTACATTTAGCTGGACTGGTGCATATGTTGGTGGTCAGATCGGTGGCACTTGGTCAGATTCAAATGTTAAATCTGAACGTAACATTGGCTTCTTGCCAGTTGGTTACACTCAAGGTGTTAACTGGAGCCCAGATGGCAACGGTTTCGTAGGCGGTCTTTATGCTGGTTACAACTTTGAAGTTGGCAACAACATCGTACTCGGCGCAGAAACCGATTTCGTATGGGGCGACGTAAAAGACAGCTACTCTTCAGTTGCACGTTATGGCATTGACCCATTGTCACCTTATAACTACAACAGCGAAGGCAACATCAAGCAAAAATGGGCTGGTGCTACTCGCGTTCGTGTAGGTTATGCAATGGATCGTTTCATGCCTTACGTAGCTGGCGGTGTTGCTTACACTAAAGTTGACACTAATGGTCGTAACTATTTGACAAGTGCAAACCCAGCAAGCCTTGCTGAAGTTCCAGGCTCAAGCCTTGGTTACAGCACTTCAAACACAATGACCGGTTGGACAATCGGCGCTGGCGTTGACTATGCAGTAACAGATAATGTTCTTGTACGTCTTGAATACCGCTATGCTGATTATGGTGATAAGACAAACACTTATACCCATACAACTGGCCAGACCTTCAAAGAAAAGATTGACTACAAGTCAAACGACGTTCGCGTTGGTGTAGCTTACAAGTTCTAATCTGAATTTGTTTCTATTAGAAAAGCCCCGTGCATTGCGCGGGGCTTTTTTATTGCCGTTTATAATCTAGGGGGCTGCCCCTCTTAGGTTAAAATATTGATGTCATCGAAAGCTCATCAAATATTTCCTCTTCACCAAAGTTCATGGTCTTTAGATATAACCCAAAGGCAAATAGAGCTCGCAACATAAACTTGATTGAGTTTTTTTAATTGGTGTTAGCTGATGTAGATTATTGCGATATTGTTTATTTATTTGCAGGTGAGTTAAACATTGACGCTTTGTTCAACTTATTGCTCTTAAAAATGTTTTAAAGCACATTTAAACGAAGCCACTGCTATGAAGTGCTGCATATTTGATGTTTGTCGCCGCATTTGACGCCATAATGATTCGTCTTTTGCTCTGTCATTCGATAGTTATAGCTTTTTAAAAGCCGTTCAATTAACTAAAGCTGATTTCCCATGAGCTTTTCATGAGCTTTTGTTTCAAAAATTTGCAGTTTTTGGGTATTTCATTTTGGATGACGAGCATATTTTACATTTAAGTGTTTAAAGACAAATGCACACCCACGATAAAATCGCCATTAAGCGCCTACCTTATGAAGCTCTTGACCAAAACGGATAAGATCCGCAAGGGTTTTTGCCTTCATTTTTTGCATGACATTGCCACGTCGTACTTTAACTGTAATTTCACTCACATTAAGTTCGGCAGCAATTTGCTTGTTTAAAAAGCCTTGCACCACATAATCCATAACAGCGCGTTCACCACTATTTAGTAGACTATAACGACGTTGCAATTGAACATGACTATCTCTATGGCGCAGGTTTTCTTCGCTCACAGTCAATGCACGGTTAATTGCTTCTAATAAATCTTGATCGCGAAACGGTTTTTCCAAAAAATCAACCGCACCGCGCTTCATAGCGGTAACTGACATAGCAATATCACCATGGCCTGTAATAAAAATTACCGGAATATCGAGGTCAAAATTTTTCATCTTATCGTGAAAATCCATGCCACTTTGGCCCGGCATTCTTACATCAAGCACAAGACAAGATGGACAATGGGGATGCTCGGCACTTAAAAATGTTTCCACATCGGCAAAGGATGCTGTTTCTAGATTGACTGATGCTAATAAATCATCAAGTGCTTCGCGCACAGCAAGATCGTCATCAATGACATAAACCAGTTTTCTTGTATCCGTCATGGCTCACTCCGATTAATTTTATTTTCTGGCAGGGAAATGCTAAAGATTGCCCCACCTTTCGGATTATGTTCGACTGTAATAATGCCGCGATGCGCCTCAACAATAGCACGGCACAAGGTTAAACCAAGGCCAGTGCCCCCTTCTCTGGTCGTCCAAAAAGCATCGAATATTTGGGTTATTTGTTGGTCGCTCATCCCACAACCGCTATCAATAACTGATAATTGAACACGGTGTTGATAATAATTGGTTACCACAAGTATATTGCGTTCTTCCGGTCTTTTTTGCCGGACGGCTTCAATCGCATTCAAAATAATATTGGTAATAACTTGTAACATTTGCACCTTATCGGCGTTAATTAACAAAGGCTGCTCATCTTTTTCCCATTCAAGGTGTATGAGATGGCGCTCAATTAAATGGCTCGCAAGGGCAATAGCCTCTTCAACAATATCGTTGAGATCATAGGCTTGTTTATGTGGCGTTTCATTTTTAGCAAGTGAGCGAATGCGGGTAATAACATCAGATGCACGGCTAATTTCACGGTTTATTCGTTCTAAGGCAATTAATGCTCGTTCTACCTCAACTGGATCTTTTTTCAACCAATTACGACAAGCATCAGCGCTCGATCCGGCGGCGGCAAGCGGTTGATTAATTTCATGAGCAATAGAGGCGGTTAATTCTCCTAGACTTTTAATACGGGCAACGCGGTTTAATTGTTGCGTTGCCTTAAATGCTAAATCTTCAGCATTTTGTGCGCGCGTTACCAAATAGCTAGTCAATATAAGAGCCATTAAAGCAATAACACAATTAACAAGACCTGCTTCTGGCGCGCCGCTACGGGTTAAAAAGAAGGATAAAACCGTGAGCCCAATACAAATAACGCTTAATATCCATATGCCGCGCTGACTCAAAAAACGTGCGCTGATCAATATGACAACAATATAAAAAACCGCCGCAGCAATTTCTAATCTTGAAATAGTATCAAGAATAAAAATAATGCCAAGGAGCGGGGCAAGAGCAGCTTTGGTGAACAGATTTTTTATTTTCAGCCTTGTATTCCTATTCATGCCAATGTCGTCATGCCTTTTTATCGCATTTTGTAAAATGAAAATAGTCTTAATTTGTTGCCAAGTAATATCTTGTCTAAATACAGCTAATATGGGTTGAGATTTTTGTTAAATGAAAAATGTTCAAAAAAATATGAGCCAAAAATGCCTTAAAGGTGATAGGGATATTTGCAAGCTCCACCCAATTATTCATTGGTCAAAAATCCTGGCAGGGATAGAATAGGAATGGGAGGACAAATTGACAAATATCCCTATCACTTTTAAGGCAATAAGTCGGTCTTTACTGTTTAACAAGCGTTGCTTCAATTGTACTTAATTGACCATATTCGCTCGAAGCTCCTTGGTCTTGCTCACTATCTGAAAAAAGCTCTCTCAAGTTGGCATGCAAAGGGCAAATAAGATAGATTCTCAAAAATGTTGCACCAGCAAAGAGCAAAACAACTAAAGCTGCCAATATTTGTTGACCAAAACCAGCAAGGGTCATAGCTTCAAACATATCTTGTCTCCATATCGGAACTTGTTTTTTGCCAAAAGCATTCCATATGGCCAGTTGCTGGATCACGCACCCATTTGCAAACCATGTTAAGCTCATTTACTTGACGCTGCTGAGGAGCTGCATTTTGCAATGCTACTTCTGCAAATTTTCTTTTTAAGTAAATACCAATAAATTGAGCTGGATTGGTTGAGAAACGGCCATTATTTTTGGCAGAGAAATTGCGGGCAAAACCGCGATTGGTGTTCATTGTCATTTTAGTGCCTTTCTAGCCAAAGCTTTAAAAGGCACATTTACTGCGACCTTTAAAAGCTTTTACGGCTTATTTTTAATATGTAACTACTGTCGCAGTCGGGCATTATTTTCATCTTTCCCATAAAAATTGGATTTGTTTACTTTGCCTGTCACATGAAAGAAAGGCAACCATGCATAGGCATAGAAAACATATACTTAGGTATATCATTTCTATGATTATGGATAATTGTTTTATGCCTGCAGTCTGTGGCATCAGTGTTTTAGCTTGGGGTGAAAATTCCAACAGGCAAAAGATGCGGCTTTATAATGGAGGCCTTCAAGGCTAAGCAGCAGCATTTGCTTTCTAATTAACAAATAACCTTTCTTTTCAACAATAGTGGGTGATGTGTTTCACACATCACAGTTTTGTTGGCACAATAATAAAAACATCGATCAACTAATTCATAAATCAAAGCGCTAATGCTTAAAGTTGGAATTAGTTACAAGATAAAAGCTTGGTTTTAGGGATTTGCCAATGGCAGATATATCTAACACCCGGCTTTTCACTGGAGATAGTCATATGGATGACCCCGACAGTATAGACGCCGACGATATAGGACGAAGTCGGCAGAAATATAAAGAATTTAAAGAATGCAAAAACGCGCTCAAAGTGGTTAGAGTAGCCTTAAGGTAACTCCTTAATGTTGCTCGCTTAGGCGCGCGACAGGAGTTTGCCATGACAAGCAATAAAAATTTGTCACATAACGACCCAAAGTCCAATTCTTCTAAGCATAAAGCTAATGGGAAGAATGGTGGCTTTAATGCCCAAGCGGCACGCGAGGCGCAAAATAGCCTTGAAAACACCTTAAATAACCTCCATGCGAGCCTTGATGGCTTGACAACGGCAGATGCGCAAGCTCGCTTTAGCAATGACGGCCCAAATGAAGTCGCTCATGATAAACGGCCACCTGCCTTTATCCAGCTTTTAATTGCTTTTAAAAATCCATTCATCTTTGTTCTGCTTATGCTAGCGGCGATCCAATTTGTAACCGACTATTGGTTGCCCTTGCGTGCTGGCGAAGAAACAGACCTTACTGGTGTTATCATTGTTCTTACCATGGTAATGATCAGCGGTATTTTGCGCTTTTGGCAAGAATATCGCTCTGGTAAAGCGGCAGATGCCTTAAAAGCAATGGTGCGCACAACCGCAACGGTTTTACGCCGTGCAGATAATTCATCTGAGCCAAAGCGTATGGAAATTGCCATGCGAGAACTGGTCAGCGGTGACATTGTTTATCTTTCAGCTGGTGACATGATTCCAGGCGACGTGCGTCTTATTGATTCACGTGATCTTTTCGTGTCTCAAGCCGTTCTTACTGGTGAAGCTTTACCGGTCGAAAAATATGATACATTGAGCGCTGTCAGTGAAAAACATGCCGATGCAGTAGCAAGTGAAAAAACTGAAATTCTTGATCTACCCAACTTATGCTTTATGGGTACGAATGTGGTGAGTGGTAATGCTAAGGCATTGGTTATCGCAACTGGTCCATCAACCTATTTTGGTTCCTTGGCAAAATCGGTAGTGGGCACACGCTCACAAACCGCTTTTGATCGCGGCGTTAATTCGGTTAGTTGGCTGCTTATTCGCTTCATGCTGGTCATGGTACCGATTGTTTTTGTCATTAATGGTCTTTCAAAGGGCGATTGGCTTGAGGCGTTCCTGTTCTCTGTTGCGGTTGCTGTTGGTCTTACCCCTGAAATGCTGCCATTGATTGTGTCGGCCAACCTTGCCAAGGGTGCCGTATCCATGGCAAAGCGCAAAGTTGTGGTCAAGCGTTTGAACGCCATTCAAAATTTTGGTGCGATGGATGTTTTATGTACCGATAAAACAGGCACATTGACACAGGACAAAATTATTCTTGAACACCATATCAATAATTTTGGTGCCAAAGATAATCGCGTTTTGGAACTTGGTTGGCTTAACTCATTCCACCAAAGTGGTATGCGCAATTTGATGGATCAGGCGGTTGTTCACTCTGGCCAATCCTTCCAAGATGATCCTTCTATGCGCGCATATCGCAAGGTTGATGAAATTCCCTTTGATTTCATGCGCCGGCGTTTGTCTATCGTCCTTGAAAATATGAAAAAAGATCATATCCTTGTCACCAAGGGCGCAGTTGAAGAAATGCTTTCTATTTCATCCTATTGGCGCGATGGCGAAGAAGCCCGTCCCATGGATGCTATGGCACGACAAAAATTAACTGAAATTGCCGAACTTTATAATCGTGATGGCTTCCGCGTGTTAATCGTTGCAACACGCCGCTTGAAAGAGGAAGAAAAGGCGGAACTTTATAAAACTAGCATTGAAAGCGATCTTATTGTTGAAGGCTTTTTAACTTTCCTTGATCCTCCCAAAGAAACTGCGCGTCCTGCCATTGCTGCCTTGCGCGAAAATGGTGTTGCCGTCAAAGTTTTAACTGGTGACAATGCGATTGTGACCACCAAGGTTTGTCGTGAAGTTGGTCTTGAGCCGGGTGTGCCTTTATTAGGTCGCGAGATTGAGGCTATGGGCGAACATGAATTGCGCGAAAAAGTTGAAGAACGCACTGTATTTGCCAAATTGACACCATTGCAAAAGTCTCGTGTTCTTAAAGCCTTGCAAGCCAATGGCCATACAGTGGGTTTCCTTGGTGATGGCATTAATGATGCGCCAGCCTTGCGTGATGCAGATGTGGGTATTTCGGTTGATACAGCTACCGATATTGCCAAGGAAACAGCCGATATTATTCTGCTTGAAAAAAGTCTAATGATCTTGGAAGAAGGTGTTATCAAGGGTCGTGAAACCTTTGGTAATATTATGAAATATCTTAATATGACTGCAAGTTCCAATTTCGGTAATGTGTTCTCGGTTCTTGTCGCAAGTGCCTTTATTCCGTTCTTGCCAATGCTTGCAATTCACTTGCTCTTGCAAAACTTGCTTTATGATATTTCACAATTATCCTTGCCTTGGGATAAAATGGATAAGGATTATCTTGCCAAACCCCGTAAGTGGAGCGCCCGTAACATTGGCCGTTTCATGCTTTATATTGGGCCAACATCGTCCATCTTCGATATCACCACCTTTGCCCTTATGTGGTTTGTCTTTGCCGCCAATTCGGCTGAAATGCAATCATTGTTCCAATCTGGTTGGTTTATTGAAGGCTTGCTATCACAGACTTTGGTTGTGCATATGTTGCGTACTCGTAAGATTCCGTTCATTCAAAGCACGGCTGCCTTGCCTGTTCTATTAACAACCAGCGTGATTATGGCTATTGGTATTTATATTCCATTCTCACCCCTTGGTCATTATGTTGGGCTTGTTCCATTACCATGGAGCTACTTCCCATGGCTTGTCGGTACATTGTTTGCCTATTGCTGCGTTGCACAAGGTATGAAGGTATTTTATATCCGCAAATTCGGTGAATGGTTCTAAGATTGAATTTTTAAATTAAAAAATGCCCTGCATAAGTTGTTGCGGGGCATTTTTTATTTGACATATAGTTGTAAGGCTCATCTTGTATAAAAGGGTAATATGTAACCTAAGAGGGAATTAATCATGAGTGATAAGCCACAATTTTTGAAAGATAGTAAAGTTTGTAATTTGATATTTTTAGCTAATGATCTTGATGAAACGCAAAAATTTTATGAAGATCTTTTAGGTTTAAAAGTCACCCGCCTTATAGATGAAGACGAAACCTTTTTAATTGTTAATCAAAATGACGGTGTTGAGTTGGTTTTCTTTGAAGGTGAAGTTGAAGGTTCAACTTTTCCTGTTACAGTTTTTAACTTACCCAATGGTGGCATTAATAAGATTGTCGATGGCTTGGAGCAGGCAGGCATTACTATTATTAATGGTGTTTCGCCAGTTCCAGGTGGTTTGTCTGCCGATTTTGAAGATTGTAATGGTTATGTTCTATCTATCTGCCAAAACGAAGACCAACCATTATAATTCTAAAGGTTTATAATTACCTTTGTTAGTTTAATACAATAAATGCCAATTGAATTTTAAATTGGCATTTATTAAAATTTTTTGAAAAATTTTATTTAATTTATTTAATAAATTATACTGGGGAAAAATATGATTAGATTATTGGTTGTTTTATTTGTTTTGCTTTCGCTTAGTAGCCAATCAAAAGCAACTGAAATTACCATGCCTTTTGGCCCCAATATAGAAAAATTAGTGCTGCCCGATGATTGGACCTTTGAAATAATACCCTACGCTAAAAGGGCTAATCTTTATTATTTATCAAATGGTCTGAGTACGATAAGAATTTTTGACCACGATAATAGTGACCGTGATGATAAGCTTTTACTATGCAAGCCAAGTATTGACTTATATAAATTATCACCATGCGCTGAAAACACTTTTCAATATAAAAATTTATTAACCTACTCGGAACTTAGATATGATTGCCATGATGAAAGTTGTAACAATCTTATAAAAATCATTAAAAATAATTATATCGAGAAGAAAAGTTTCACTTTCGACGGTAAGACATTTGCTATTGGTGAGAAATGGCATCCTTTTACACGTACAAAATTTGGATTAATCGAAGTTTATGGATTTTCCTTTGAAGATCAAATAGAGCAAAGTATTATGATTATTCGCCGAAAGGCTACAAAGAGTGATAATATTGTGCGGCTCCTCAATAATATGGGCTTTTACGATTTTGCTAAAAATGAATTTGTTGCAGAGCAGATTGCTCAAAATGAGTACAATTTTTATGCCCTATGGCCTCAGCCTAACAAAATGTTAATGAATATTGACATTGATGAAAATTTTAATTTTTATGTGGCGCATATCAACCAAGAAAATCTTGTTGGTATCGAAGATTTGTTTAATTTTTTATCGCAAAAGTTTGAAAATCATAAGACACTAGACAGACCTGAGACTATAATAGCTCAAAAAAATATGCGCGTTGAAATAAGTGACGGCTATAATTTTAAATATATTGATGATTTAGGCTTTTGTAACCAATATAAAACCTTTGATGATTACGTTGCCTTTATAAAATCTAATAGCCATCTTGATTGGGCTAAAGTTGATTACCAGGGAAATGAAGCAATTAAAGCTGAATATACTTACAGTAAATCTACAAAGACCACCAAATTTTATAAAATGTGTATCGATGGAAAAACAAAAAACGTAATGAATTTTTTTCAGCAACAAGAAAACCAACAAGCTTATGATGCAATCGATAATAAGTTAACGCAAGGGTTGAAATAATTTTCGCATAAATAGCCAATCCATTTTTACCTAAAAAGGTTTAAAGCGGATAAGGTCAACTCCATTTTGTAGAGCCTTAATCGATGAAAAAATATCTCGTTATTTTGCTTTTTGAAACACACCTTTGTATTACTTTTCAAGTGGGGAAGCCCCCCGTATTTTGATTATCACTAAGCCGTTCAATGGTTTCGTCTTGCTTCCGCATTATGAAACAGCTTATATGTGGATGGCGGTTGCTTCCTCTTTAAAGCAGAGTGAAAAAACGACTAAAATTAACATTTAATGATTAAAAATGCGGCGATCTTGCTTTGGGTTTTAATTGCATGGTGATTTAATGAAACGTTTTATTATTGCTGTAATTGGTTTTATTATCATTGCTTTTGCTAGCATTGCTTTTCTTTATATCCATTATGGCGATCATATCACTTTACGACTGCGCGCCGATCTTAATGACCCTTACGCCCAACATAATTTGGGCGTATATTATTTAAACGGCGATAGCGTCACTAAAGATAAAACAGAAGCCGTTAAATGGTTTCGCCGCGCTGCAGAACTTGGGTTAGATGATGCCCAAAGCAATTTAGGCGTGATGTATTTAAGAGGTGAAGGTGTTGCCGAAAATTACAAAGAAGCGCTTAAATGGTTTCAATTAGCGGTTGAACAAAATAATTCAATGGCGCAATTTAATCTTGCTTATATGATTGAAAATGGGCTTGGTATTCAAAAAGATATTGAAGATGCAAAACGCCGGTATTTTTTATCTGCCGAGCAAGGCAATGCCAATGCCCAATATGCCATTGGTCTTTTATATTATTTTGGCAAATCAATGCCTGTTGATTATACAATCGCTGCCAAGTGGTTTCAAAAAGCTGCAGATCAAGGTTTGGCAGATGCTCAAAATAATCTTGGTAGTCTTTACAGTGCTGGTGATGGGGTTAAACAAGATTATGTTAAAGCAATATCACTCTTCAAACAATCGGCAGCTAAAGGCAATGTTGCAGCACAGACAAATCTAGGCGATCTTTATTTTGCCGGACAAGGGGCCGAGCAAAGTGCGATTGAAGCCGCAAAATGGTACAAATTAGCCTCTGATCAAGGCGATGCATATGCCCAGACCAAACTTGCAGTTTTTTATCAAACCGGCATTGGAGTTAAGAAAAATATAAGCAAAGCACTCGATTTTTTTAAACGTGCTGCAGAGCAGGGCAATGTTAATGCGCAATATCGTTTGGGCAAAATATATGAAGAAGGAATTGAGGTTAAACAAGACTATAAGGAAGCTGCCAAATGGTATTTATTGGCTAGCGAACAAGGTGACATAAATTCTCGCAACAATCTTGGTATGCTTTATATGTATGGTAGAGGTGTAGAGCTTGATTACAAAAAAGGTGTAGCGTTGATTAACACTGCCGCCCAAGCTGGACTGGCGGATGCTCAAACCAATTTGGGTGTCGCTTATAAAAATGGCACTGGTGTCGATCAAAATTATAGCTTAGCGATTGAATGGTTCGAGCGTGCTGTTGCGCAAAATTATCCGGAAGCTCAAAATAAGCTTGGTTTAATCTATATGGACGGCATGGGCGTAGATAAAGATTACTCAAAAGCCAAATATCTTTTTCAATTAGCTGCTGATCAAGGCTTAGCTATTGCACAGAATAATCTTGGTTTGATTTATATCAGTGAAAACAATGATAAACCCGATTTTGAACAGGCAGTAAAGTGGTTTGGCCGTTCAGCAGATCAGGGGGAAAAGGCTGCTCAATATAATTTGGGTCTTATCTATCTTAACGATCATCCTGGAATTAAACAAGATTATGCTAAATCAGCGCGTTTATTTAAATTGTCGGCTAAACAGGGCTATATAAAGGCACAAACTAATCTTGGATTTTTTTATTACTACGGTCATGGCGTGAAGCAAAATTATAGTGAAGCACTAAAATGGTTTAGCATTGCGGCTAAAAAGGGCGAGCCAGAATCACAATATTATTTGGCACTTATGTTTATGGAGGGAAATGGCGTTCAACAAAACAAAGAAACAGCTTATATGTGGAGCGTGCTTGCACTGTCTTTCGATTATAATCAACGCAATCTTCACTTACAAAATACCATAGGCAAAGACTTAACCAAAAAACAAATAACAGCCGCTAAAGCGGCTGCATCATTGTGTTATGAATCCTCTTTTACAAATTGCATTATTGAATAAAGCTTTAGGCCAGTTGATTGAGATTTTTGGTTAAAGCGGCAATTTGTTGCTCAAGCGCTTCAATCATTTCTGGATCATTGTCCCATTCCTCAAGAAAAAACCAGTTTTCATCAGGCGGACTGACCATATTTTCTAAAATTTCGATAGCTTTGGTTAAAAGCGGGCGCAAATCATCAAGCTTATTGCTTGGCCAAACATAGGGACGACCCAATGTTTCAAGCAAATAACAAGCAGCGCGAAACGCGCAATAATCCTCATTGGCTGGATCAAAATTTTCAATCAGCGTAATAATTGGCGAAAAATCCTTATCTTGCCAAAAATTTGCAAACCAATCTGCCGCTTCGTCATTTCCCCAAGGCTTTACACTCCAAGCGCCCATTTTCTTCTCCAAAATTTCATTAATTATTGATGCGTTTTGATATGATAATCTTAAGACTTATCTTGGTTATCTTTAAGATCAAGCGAATGGCGAGCTAAAAGCGGTGTTTGCAGAATTAAAAAGATGATGGTGATGGGCATTGTACCCCAAACCTTGAAATTTGCCCAAAAATCATCGCTGAAATTACGCCAGATAACTTCATTTAAAACCGCTAAGAAAATGAAAAAGCATGCCCAGCGAAAAGTAAGCTTGCGCCAACCTTCAGCATCTAGGCGAAAAGCTGAATCAAAGACATAGCCAAGCAGCGAGCGACCAAATAATAGCCCACCAAATAAGATAATACCAAATAAAGTATTGATAATTGTTGGCTTCATTTTAATGAAAATATCATTATGCAACCAAAGAGTTAAGGCGCCAAAAAACACCACGAATATACCAGATACCAAGGGCATAACCGGAATAGTACGGGTTAAAATCCATGATAGGATAAGGGCAACCACAATCGCCACCATAAAAATAGCCGTGGCTGGAAAAATTGGCTTATCAAAGCTTGAAAAAAAACTAATATTGTCGATAAGCCATTGCCCTTTATAGTTGGCAAAAAAGAACAAAACCAACGGCCCCATTTCCAATATTAACTTACCCATTGGCGACATTTGCGCCTTTTTTACCGCTGCAGCATCATCTGGATTTGGTTCAAAAATTGATTTTGTCATTCATCATGCTTTCTAAGGTCATGGATTTTACTTAAATTTAATTCAATCAGGTGAGATTTATGCTTGCTTAATCATGTTTACTTAATCATGTTTTCCGGCAATCGCTTGGGCAAATTCATTGGCTTTAAAGGGTTCAAGATCATCAATATCCTCACCAACGCCAATAAAGTAAACAGGTAATTTGTGCTTTGCTGCAATAGCCACCAAAATACCGCCGCGCGCTGTTCCATCAAGCTTTGTCATCACCAAACCATTGACCCCTGCAACATTGCGGAAAATCTCGACTTGATTAAGGGCATTTTGTCCAGTGGTCGCATCAAGGGTTTGCAAAACCGTATGCGGCGCGTCAGCATCATGCTTGCCTAAAACGCGCACAATTTTGGCAAGTTCATCCATTAATTCGGTTTTATTTTGTAAACGCCCTGCTGTATCAATGATTAATACATCACTGCCCGCTTCCCTTGCCTTTTCATAGGCTTCAAAAGCAAGGCTTGCAGCATCAGCGCCAAGCTTAGTTGCGACAACCGGTGAATTGGTGCGCTTGCCCCAAATATGCAATTGCTCAATTGCTGCTGCGCGAAAAGTATCGCCTGCGGCCAACATTACTTTTAAGCCACCACGCGATAATTTTGCTGCCAATTTACCAATGGTGGTGGTTTTACCTGTGCCATTGACGCCAACCACCAAAATAACATGCGGTTTATGCGAAAGATCAAGCTCTAAAGGTTTGGCAACAGGCGCCAAAACTTTTTCAATCTCATCGCGCATAATCACACGCACTTCATCGGTAGAAATATCTTTACCATAGCGGCCAGAAGCAAGGGAATCGGTAACCCGCATTGCCGTTTCAAGCCCGAGATCGGAGGCAATCAACACATCTTCAAGATCTTGCAATGTTTCTTCATCAAGTTTGCGTTTGGTAAAAATAGCACCAATTGAATCGCCGAGCTGACGTGATGAGCGCGACAAACCATTGCGCAAACGCTCAAACCATGAGCGTTTTACCGCAACGGGTTCTTCTACCACCACAACTTCTGGTTCAATAACTTCTTCAATATCGGCGCCAACACTGATGCGCCCCGTTTTTTTTGGCAATTCCTGTGGCGGAAATGCCGTGACAACATCTGCTGCCTCAGCTTCATCAACAAGCAGGCTTGTATCAATTGTTGCAGGTACAATGCTATCTTGAGCAATTTCAGCAAATGTTTCATCAAGTGTTGTATCAGGTTTAGGACTTGATGAATCGCTTTGGCTTTCGGTTTCCTCTTTTGGGGAGGCTTCTTTGGCATGGTGAGTGGCGTGTTCACTTGCAGCTTTTTGAGCTTCCGCTTCTTCTTGCGCCTGTTTTAATGCCAGTTGGTGGGCTTCAAAAGGGGTTAATGCTGGTGCTTGACCTGCATTTTCTTCATCTGTCTTATCGGCAAAAGAAAAAACCTTTTTGAAAAAACCAGCCATATTGTTTTAAATCCTTAAATACACATCAAGCCACAGGCGTGGCTTTTTCTCATCTATATATCAAAATATTGTTTTTGCTAATCCAAAAAAGTTAGATTGTTAAGCCGCAATTCTATGACCAATCAGTTTATCACCCTCAACATGGGAAATATCGCAATCTATAATAGTGCCAGCCACCGCACCTGCTATTTCGGTCAAGGTATAATCTTCACTGCGGCCAATGCCATCGCGTTCAACCAAAACCCGTTGGCGGCGACCAATTGCCTGTTGCAAGTGCTTTTCATAGGCTTTGTCACCTTCGCTGCGTAAAATTGCAGCGCGTTCTTTAACTATACCACGTTCTAATTGCGGCATACGGGCGGCAGGTGTTCCTTCACGCGGCGAAAACGGGAAAATATGCGTATGGGTTAAACCGCAATCGGCTATAAGCTGACGGGTATTTTCAAACATCTCTTCCGTTTCGGTTGGAAAACCAGCAATAATATCAGCGCCAAAAATAAATTCAGGACGTTTATCGCGTAAATCATTGCAAAAACGCACTGAATCTTCACGAGCATGGCGGCGCTTCATGCGCTTTAAAATCATATTATCGCCCGCTTGCAGTGATAAATGCAAATGTGGCATTAAGCGTTTTTCAAAGGCTAAAAGCTCTAATAATTCGTCATCCGCCTCAATCGAGTCAATCGATGATAACCGCAACCGCTCAAGGTCTGGTACACCACGCAAAATTGCTGCAACCAACTTGCCAAGCCCAGCTTTTCCCGGAAGATCTGGGCCGTAGCTGGTAAGGTCAACTCCCGTTAATACAACTTCTTGATAGCCATTGCCATTAAGCCGCTTTATCTGCTCAACCACGGCCCCCATGGGAACTGAGCGCGATGGACCGCGACCAT
Source organism: Bartonella sp. HY038 (assembly GCF_014117425.1). Lineage (NCBI taxonomy): Bacteria > Pseudomonadati > Pseudomonadota > Alphaproteobacteria > Hyphomicrobiales > Bartonellaceae > Bartonella > Bartonella sp. HY038. The sequence continues at coordinate 3,233,473 of NZ_CP059725.1, read as the reverse complement.
AAGGAATGATGCAAAAGGTGCAACGATGATCGCAGCCATTTTGCACTTGCACAAAAGCACGAGCGCGCCCTTCAATAAGGTCAACCATATGGGGGGCATTTTCTTTAACCTCCATAATATCATTAACGCGGACTTTTTCAAAAAGATTAACACCAAATTCAGGCAATTGGCGATAAGAATGAGAATGCAATTTTTCTTCATTACCTAAAACCAAATCGACTTCGCCCATGGCTGCAAATTCGGGGGCAAGGGTTTGGGCAGCGCAGCCGGTGACGATAATACGTGCATCAGGATTTTCACGCCGTGCTTTACGAATAGCTTGGCGGGCTTGGCGTACCGCTTCACTGGTTACAGCGCATGTATTAAAAATAATTGCGCCGCCCTCAAGCGTGTCAAGACCAGCCGCTGCGCTTTCTTTGCGCATGACTTCAGATTCATAAGCATTCAGCCTACAACCAAAGGTAACAATTTCAGTCGCCATCAGGCATTAACTCTTTCAATCTTCAAATTTGCTTCATTCTTGATAAATTGACCCGACAATGGATCAAAATATCCAGAAAACTCGTATTGGGTTGGCCCAGTCATCAGGACATTGCCGTCATCTTGCCAAAATAATTCTAAATCACCACCCGGTAATGTTGCCACAGCGCGCTTACCAATAAGCCCACGACGATTAGCTGCAACAGCCGCTGCACAAGCCCCAGTACCGCAAGCAAGGGTTAGGCCCGCACCGCGCTCAAAAGTGCGCATATTAAACGATGTTGGCGAGGTGATTTCGACAATGGAAATATTAATCCGTTCTGGAAATAACGCATCATGCTCGATAATTGGTCCTAAATCCCCCAAGGGATAATCCCAAACATCCTTATCAACAATATAAATCGCATGGGGATTACCCATAGAAACAAGCGAGGCATCCTGCAAGGGGCCAGTACCAACTGCCACATGGTTGGTATCATCGATCGCATGTTGCGTTGGAATATCCTGCCAGTTTAAACGCGCCTTACCCATATTAACCGAAACAAGACCATTTTCAAGGCGGCTTGCTTCCACAATACCACCATCAGTTTCAAGGATAAAATGGCTCTGCCCATTTTGATTGTAGAGCCATTCAACCACGCAGCGTGTGCCATTGCCGCAAGCCTTGGCCTTTGAACCATCACTATTCCAAATTTCAATATAATAATCAGTTGTTGAAATGCGGCTATTATAAATTGCCATAATTTGATCAAAGGAAGTTTCATCATGGCTGGCAAGTTCTATCGCCGCAGCCGCAACAATATGCACATTTTGGTCGCGCATGTCAGCGACAAGAATCTTATTACCAAGACCGTTCATTTTGGTAAGTTGTGTCATTGCTCTTTGCTTTTGCATAGCTGTCATTTCAGACTTGAGTAAAGATTCTGGCATTTTAATAATTCCGGCAGATTTATTTTAGATTATCACATGAAATCTGATTGATGTGCCTTATATGGCGTAAAGACAATAAAAATACCAGTTGAACTTGAGTAGAATTATTAAAAAGCACTATAATGTGTTGCTATTAAGCCGCATTGTTAAAAAAAAAGCTTAATTTCATTGCATTTATAAGTGAAAACCGAATATTAGCAAAAAAACCTTTTATGGTTAACAAAATTGACCGATTCGGATGATGGAGCATGTCATGGCGTTGAATAAAATTTCATTGGTTGCGTTAGCTTTGGCTGCACTGGTAACTACAGGCTGTATGGCAGACCGTATGGGCAGTGGCAATTATCAAAATGCTGATGTGCGCCCATTCCCACCAGCAACAGGCACTGGCCCTTCAGCATCAATTTCGCAGTCTGAATTGCCAGCCCCAACAGGCGACTATCCAACTGCGCCAGGCATGGATGGTCAAAATCAAGTTGCAAGCCTTGGTAGTGAAGCAACTGGTATTAACCTTGCTGCAGCCAGTATTGCAGGTGTTTGGAATGCCAATGTTGGTGGCCTGACCTGTAAAGTTGTAACGCCAATGACCAAATTTGGCCAAGGCTACCGCTCTGCACCTTTAAATTGCCCTTCAGCAATTTCAAGCGTTAATTCTTGGAATATTAGTGGTTCAAAACTTGAATTCTTTGATGCATCAGGTGCAAGCGTTGCAACACTTACATCACAAGATGGTACCCATTTTAGTGGCCAAACCTCGTCAGGTTCGCCAATTAGCCTTTCACGCTAAGTTTAACGTGTAAAAGCTCATATTAGGATAGATCAAAACTGGCGTTAAATGCGCCAGTTTTTTTATGTTCTTTTATATTAATATCAACGAACGGAGGGGGAAATGGTTAAAATTTGTTGTTTTCATACGGCTAAAAGCAATGTGGCGCTTTATGATGAAGCAGCTTTAAATCTTTGCAAACTAGATGATGCTGCAGATTATAACCTAGAAATAAGCCACATTATTCGCCCTGATTTACTCGAGCGTATCGAGCAAAATTGCGATATTCCAAACACTTTAGTAGCAACCGCTGATGCAATGCGAGTGGCAGCTAAAAATGCCGATGCTATTTTACTAACCTGTTCTTCCCTTGGCGCTGCGGTTACTTTAGCAAAAGAACAATCTCAAAACATATTTTTTAGGTCAGATGAAGAATTGGCCCGTGAAGCGGCGAAGCTTCGAGGCAAAATAGCTGCATTTTGTAGTGTTAAAACAACGATTAAACCAACCCAGCAAATATTTGATGCGCAAGATTTTGGCAAAGAAAATAGTTTTGATATTATTTTAATCGAAGGCGCTTGGGATTTGTTTAAAGCGAGTCAATTGCAAGAATATAATGCATTAATTGCCAAAGTCGCGAATGAAGCATTAAAAGACGATTATCAAAATATTGTACTTGTGCAATCGTCAATGATGAAGGCCGCAAAACACATAAATCATTCAACGGTTTTAACTGCACCTGAAGCTGGTTTAAAGGCGGTCATGCAACAATTTCTTAAACTAAATTAAAGATGTATACCTTTGTTTAAAATCATTAGATTCAATCAATTGCATTATTCTTCAATGCTTCTAGTTCTGTTGTTGAAAATTATTATGGTTAAATGCGTGTTGGTTTAATTGATCGCTGATAAACTTAACCAACACGCATTTTTAATAATCTATTCAGTTCTTAATATTTCCATCAAGCTTTTATTCTTAATTTCAACATTCTGGTTAGCTTGTGGATTAACAGCTGGTGGCGGTGGTGGAAAATTATCATCACTATCACCATAATGATAGCCATTTTCATTATAAGGTGATGGGGTATTATCATCATCAGGCAAGAGATCATTGCCGCCAGGAATTGCGTTTTCGATTTGATAGCTAGCCAAAAGATCGCGTATAGGCATATTTTTTTCAGCAGCTCCCATATAATCTTTCCACACATTAACTGGAAGCCCGCCGCCGCTTACACCCTTCATTGGCTTGCCATCATCATTGCCAAACCAAACACCCGTAACATAATCAGCTGTATAGCCAATAAACCATGCATCACGTGAATTTTGACTGGTACCGGTTTTGCCCGCTGCAGGTCTACCAATATTAGCTCGTTTTGCAGTTCCAGTTAAAATGGTTTGTTCAAGCATGGCATTCATCATGCCAACAATTTGTGGATCAATAACGCGACTGCCACTTAATTCACCAATATCATAAAGCACTTTACCCTTCGTGTCGGTAATGCGGCGAATAATATGAATTTGTGGCTTATAACCACCATTGCTTAGTGGTACAAAAGCACCAGTCATTTCAATAAGGCTAACTTCTGACGTTCCAAGGGCAATTGATGCGTTATCATTGAGGCCAGAATGGACGCCGAGACGATGAGCTGTTTCAATAACTGCATCAGTGCCAACTTCCATAATCAATTGCGCGGCAACCGAATTTAACGAGTGGGAAAGCGCCGTGGTCAGTGTAACTTGCCCCATATATTTGCCGCCGGCATTGCGCGGTGTCCATTTGCCAATTTTTACGGGTGCATCATTACGAACGGAATTTGGCGTGCGCCCTTGCTCAAGTGCTGCCAAATATACAAAGGGTTTGAAAGTTGATCCTGGTTGACGACGAGCATCGGTCGCGCGGTTAAATTGGCTGTCAGCATAATTGGCGCCGCCAATCAATGCGCGGATTGCACCGCTTTTATCAATAGAGACAAGCGCTGCTTGCGAAACATTATTCTTTTTACCAGATGTTGATAATTGCGTATTAATTGCCTTTTCAGCTGCCTTTTCAAAACCATAGTCAAGAGTGGTTTCCACGATAATATCGCGGTCAGCCTCGCCAATTAAAAATGGCAATTGGCTAACCACATAATCAGCCGCATAATTTTCGCCGCCCGACCAATAGGATGCAGCCTTTACCATGGGTTCAGCAAGGGCAATTTGCAATTGTGTGTCATTGATCATGTCTTCTTGGCGCATGGCTGCAAGTACCAACTTAGCACGTGCATAAGCAGCTTCGGGATTACGCGCCGGTGATAGGCTGGATGGGGCTTTTAAGAGACCCGCAAGGGTTGCGGCTTCCAGCAAAGTGACGTCTTTAGCCGATTTATTGAAATAACGCCGTGAGGCAGCCTCAACACCAAAAGCACCAGAGCCAAGATAAACACGGTTGAGGTAAAGCTCAAGAATTTGATCTTTATTAAGCTTTTTCTCAAGCCACAAGGCAATAAGTGCTTCCCTTACTTTACGATCAAGCGTGCGTTCGGATGATAAAAACAGATTTTTTGCCAATTGCTGCGTAAGGGTTGAACCACCTTGCTTACCACGACCATTGGTAACATTAGTATAAACCGCGCGCGCAATCCCCACTGGATCAACACCGTAATGGGAATTAAAACGCCGATCTTCGATAGCGACAACCGCCTTGCCAATCCAAGGGCTCATATTTTTTAACGTGACCGCTTCACCACCGGTTGTACCACGATTGGCAATCAACTCTCCACCACGCGCAACAATACGCACATTGGGTGGGCGGTTGGGAATCGTCCAAGTTGATAATTGCGGCATGCTTAGCCAGACATAGGTAATATAGGCGCCAAGAAAAATAATGCCCCATAGCCCTAAAACAAAGCTCCAATAAAAAAGCCTACCAAAAAAACTTCGTTGTTTTTTTGACTTGCGTCGTTTAGAGGAAGATGATTGTCCGCTACTATTTTTGGACTTTTTGCTTTTTTTAGTTGTCGGTTTTATGACGCGATCATCCTCAGAAATGTGCATTACGCCCCCTTTAAATAATTTAGGGTTTGATAGTTAAAGGTTATTGCTAATGTCACGTGGTTAATTTCCTAAAGTGATGGTAGATCATAAATATTTTAAAAGCGTAAAGTCTAGGTTAGATTTGATCACAGCTTCAAGCAATGCCTAAACCAGTTGGTGTATGACGTAAAGCATAAGAATCTCACTTTGCGCATATTTAAAATAGTTTAGGGGCAATTTATCGGCAAAATATGGCAAAGTTTGAGTTTTCTATTTGTATGGATTCCAAATATTGAAATGACTAAATATAACGGGAAATTCTGTTTTAAGCATCTTTTCATTTAGCAACGGCTTTGGCGTTAAATTTACCAGTTAATAGAACGGTTTTGCCTCTATCACAGATAAACAAAAATTTGTTTGGTCAAGACGCGTAAATTATACGATAATTTGCTTGAGCTAGGATTAAAATTAAAAAATAATTCTAATAGAAAATAAAAATCCATGCTATACTATAACCATACAGGAAATTTAGGTTTTTAAATGTCCTATTTCGCTTAGCACTGCGACAAGCTTGTTCTTGACGTAAGACCTAAGGTCAGCCATGATAATTAATAAGCTATAGCAATGTTAGATGCATTGACTTAAATATGCATTTAACCGTGCAAAAATGCATGAAAATATAAAATTAAATCCGTTCGCTCTTTTTTATAAAGTCGAACTGATTTAAACCTTTCCGAAAGATCAAGGCCTATATAAGGATTTCAACATGACAACTGTAACCGTGGATACAACAAATTTCGAAAGTGACGTATTAAAGTCAAATCAACCAGTTGTTGTGGATTTTTGGGCTGAATGGTGTCAACCATGCAAAATGATTGCCCCAGCTCTTGATGAAATTTCACAAGAATTGGAAGGCAAGGTACGTATTGCCAAGATCAATATTGATGAAAATCCTGAACTTGCAACCCAATTTGGTGTTCGTTCGATCCCAACATTGTTGATGTTCAAGGATGGTGAAGTGACATCAAATATGGTTGGAGCAGCTCCTAAAAGCCGCCTTGCTGATTGGATTAAAGCATCGATTGCATAAAACTGCCGTTAAAAGGCTGATTTCTTGCATATGACATTGTGCTAACTAATTAGTCTTCATTAAAAATTAAAGCCCATTGCAGTTTTATTGCAATGGGCTTTATTATTTTCAAACTAAAATTAATAAAAAGCATTACGCCGTTTTGAAAAATAGTGGTTTACTTTTTGTCTTTTTTGGCGGTGAGCTTATCAATATAGGCAAGGAAAAGCGCGGAAACAATAAAAGTAAGATGCAAAATTGTGTACCATTTAACATGGTCCTTATTGAAGTCATAAGGCAAGTTGAGAAATATTTGCAACAAATGAATAGAAGAAATTGCAATAATTGTTGAGGCAACTTTAACCTTTAACGAGCCAGCATCAATAGTGCCAAGCCAATGCACATCATTTTCGCCTTCATCAAAACGGCTAACAAAATTTTCATAACCAGAAATAATCACCATCACCACTAGGCTAGCAATTAGCGCTGCATCAATAAGACCAAGCATTTCTAAAATTGTTGCTTTTTCATTCAACGTAAACACATGTTGGACAAATAAAAACAAATCCTTAGCAAAAGAAAGCGCGTAAACCGCAAGGGCAAAGGCAAGCCCTACATAAAAAACAACTAGCAACCAGCGCGAGGCTAAAATAATTGCTTCAATTAATAACTCAATGCGCTTCATCATTCATCCTATTTAACTAACAATGCTCAAATTATTTTAATATTATATGACTTATAACGCCTGATAAAGCCTTAAAAAGAGAGCAATTGCAGGCTGCTATAATATAAATTTAGACCATTTTGCAACATTCATGGAAGAGGCTACAAAATAAGACCGGCAAATAACGTCTTATTTAATTAAATTTTTTAATAAAATGAAGCCAGCTTTTAATGAAAAAGTCTCATTAAAAGCTGGCTTTGATAAAATTATAACGTCTAATTACCCACAGAATTTAAAAACTATGCAAATTATTAATGTAAGGTAACTGTTTCCAATTCATGTTCATTGGCACCAGCTAAAGCTTGCCCCTTAGCATCAGAAAGCACTATTGGCTCACCACTTGCGCCAAACAGCCCCCAAACTTCAATATTAGGGGTCATTTCGGGAAGGCCGGGGAAATTCTTTGCCAATTCGTCGGTATTGACCTTTTTGACATAAGCAATGCGCCCAGCACCAAGCTGCGCAAATTCGGCTGAGGTAAAAATAGGCTTTTTAGTTGTTTTTGTATTAGTCATTTTGGTATTTGTCATGGCATCCCTCCATAGAGCCGAGATATCATTATTTAACGCTTAATAACGTCAATATTACTCATCACTTGTTGAAATGGTTATTCGTCGCACCTGCTTTTCCGGTTGTGGGCGGTTAAGATCAATGGCCAAAAGACCATTTTTCAATTCTGCTCCAATAACCATCATGCCATCGGCTAGTACAAAAACCCGTTGAAATTGCCGTGAAGCAATACCACGATGGAGATATTCATGCTCACTATCATCCAATTGCTTGCCACGAATAATAAGCTGACTATCTTCAACAGACACATCAAGCTCATCAGGCGAAAAACCTGCAACAGCCAAAGTAATTCGCAACCTCACTTCGCCGGTTTCATCTTCCAAATCATTAAGCCGTTGGATATTGTAAGGTGGGTAACCATCACCAGATTTTGCCACCCTTTCCAAAGCTTTTTCAACAGTATCAAATCCTAATAAAAGTGGATTTGAAAAAGATGCTATACGTGTCATTTGCAGTCCTCAAAGTTCAAGCGACCGAGTAAGACAGCCCTTTATTGGCACTGTCACTTCATAACTATATGGTAATAGATCAAAGGCCAATCAAGGGTGCCACTCAAATATCCGTGACATAGAGATGTCAGAGCTACAATCCTTAAACCACAAGACAAAAATAAGGTGCCAAAATCTGGCCAAGGCGCCAATTATAAATACTTATGAGAACTGCTTGTCATAAATCATTAGGCGGTTTAGTCTCAGCCTTAGACAGGATATTAAGTTTTTAAACGGGATAGCTCATGAAAATCGCTCTTGCTCAACTTTCTGCTAGTCGAAACAAACAGGAAAATCTTGATAAGGCCTTGCTTTATATAAAACAAGCAAAAGCACAAAAAGCCGATCTTATTGTTTTCCCAGAAGTCTATATGGCTTTGCTTGGACCAAAATCTGGTATTGTTTATGCCGATATGGCAGAACCACTTGATGGACCTTTTGTCAGTACCTTGGCAAAAGCTGCCAAAGAAAGCGGCATCCACATTATTTGCGGCATTTTTGAAAAATCCAGCAGTGATAATATTCGCGCCTATAATACCATTATTTTTTTAAATGATAATGGCGAGCTTATCCATAGCTATCGCAAAACCCATCTTTATGATGCGTTTTCCTATCAAGAATCAGCCAATATTATTGCTGGCGACAATGGTTTTGAACCGGTCAAAACGCGCTTTGGCACCATTGGTTTGCTTGTGTGTTATGAATTGCGCTTTCCCGAAATTTCTCGCACCCTTGCCTTAAAAGGCGCTGATATTCTTATCGTACCCACCGCTTGGGTTTCTGGCCCGATGAAGGAAGAACATCTACTATCTATATCCAAGGCGCGCGCCCTTGAAAACACCGTTTATATGTGTGTTGCCGATCAGGTAGGCAATATTTACAGTGGCCGCAGTGTTATATATAATCCCATGGGCACTATATTAGCGAGTTGCGGCGAAGATGAAGGGCTTATTTTTGCAAATATTGATCTTGAAAAGGTCAAAACCACCCGCGAAAAATTGCCCTGCCTTGATCAAAGACGACCAGAGCTTTATAAGCTTGGCTAATTCATCCTTATAGAAAGACTGCAATGGCACGGGAAAACCTCAATGATCTGGCAACCTTTGTTGTGGTTGCACGGGAAAAAAATTTTACTCGTGCCGCGGCTCAACTTGGGGTATCACAATCAGCATTAAGCCATACAATAAGAGGGCTTGAAGAACGTTTGGGCGTGCGCCTCCTTACCCGCACCACACGCAGCGTTACCTTGACCGACGTCGGCGCGCATCTTCTCTCTACCCTAGGCACCCGCATTGATGATATTCATGACGAGATTAATCTTTTGGGGAATTTTCGCGATAAGCCAAGCGGTTCTATCCGTATTTCTACCACTGATTATGCCATTAATACAATTCTCTGGCCAAAGCTGCAAAAATTTTGCCGTCAATATCCTGATATCAAGATTGAACTTATTGATGATTATCGCCTTACCGATATTGTCAGTGAGCGTTATGATGCCGGCACTCGCCTTGGCGAACAATTACAAAATGGCATGATATCAGTGCGCATCGGCCCCGATATTAAATTTACTGTCGTCGGCGCTCCAAGCTATTTTGCAGAGCACGATAAGCCAAAGTCACCGCAAGATCTTATTCAACATAATTGCATCAATATGCGCTTTGTTTCCACCGGCGGAATTTATGCATGGGAATTTGAAAAAGACGGCCATGAACTTGCTGTACGTGTTGAAGGTCAATTAATCTTTAACGGAAGCTACCATATTTTAGAAGCTGCCAAAAAAGGTTTTGGGCTTGGCCATCTGCCATTAGATATAGCACAAGAGGCGATTGATAAAGGCGAATTAATCCCCGTTTTAGAAGACTGGTTTCCCCCTTGGCAAGGCTATTATCTTTATTATCCAAGCAAGCGCCAACACTCTATGGCCTTTCGCCTCTTAGTTGATGCATTACGCTATAAAGGATGAGTTTATAACAACAAAGTATTTCTTTACTTCGTTATAGTATAAATCGTTATAACGCACAGATAATGAGACAAATTGTCTTTATTTATTTTTAAATAAATCCTTGTCTTTTTTATGAGGTCTTATATATATCCCTAAAATAAGAAAAATCTTGATTATTGGATTTGTGTTTATTCATTATTATTAAAAATGGTTGACACGCATATTTTACAAAAAGGATAGTAAAATGAAAATTAGTGCACGTAATGTTCTTAAAGGTAAAATCGTTGAAATTAAAAAAGGCGCAACCACTGCCCATGTTCGCCTTGATGTAGATGGTACAATTGTAACAGCATCAATCACCAATGAATCTGTCGACGATCTACAATTGACCGTTGGCATGGAAGCTGCAGCAGTTGTTAAGTCATCGGATGTAATGATTGCAGTTGCTGACTAAGCAAATAAAATATCACAATTTCTATAATTAATTTGCAAGGCCGGATATTTTAATCTGGCCTTGTTGCATTTTGCAACATGAAAAGCGTTTAGAGTTTCAATAGACTTAATCTATTGCCATCAAAAAATGCAGCTATATTGCTTTGATCATTAAAAGCTTGCGGCATGAAATTTGGTAAAAAGCCCAATCTTTGCCAGTTCGTCATATCCCAAAGACTAAGCCCTGTTTCATCTACGGATATTAAGCCTTGGTTAGCTTTATAAAACAGACCCTTTGGTCCGCGCACAACTGTAATTGTACCATTCTTGATATCATAAACAAAAGCATAGGGATTAGCTTTATTATTGGTCTTTGTGCCTAAAATAAAGTTATTTTCATCTAACCAGCAGGCACCACAATCCCAATCATCGCGTGCTAAGACCTTTTGCTTAGCACATTTTTCGTCACTTTCTTTTATATTTTGCGTCAGCCATGTTTTAGCGGAAAATAGCGACGGCCAACCTCTTGGGTGCCAAACCCAACCATCATCTAAAATTGTAGCTTGATCGGGCGACAAATAAAGCCCCCCATGAAAATATTCAGGATCATTATAAGTAGTCTTTTCAAAATGACGTTGAGTTAAACACTCTCCGGTAGTTGCATCTAAAATATCAAGGTGGTTCCAGTCACGACGCTTTATAAGATAGTTTTTTTCATTATAGGTAAAAAAGCAAACACTAAAAGGAACAGTTGAACAATAATAGCGATCGCTTTCAAGATCGCAAATAGTCTTATTATTCTTTAAATCAATAAGCTGGCCATAGCGCCCATAATCATGGACAATAGCACAAAAATGCCTATCATCGCTTACATGCAATTTTACTGCCAAATGATGCCCTATAAAATTTTCATCTTCCTCAAAAGGCAATGAAAAATTACTGAGAAAAACATGACTATCGTCACATTGGTTAAATTTATAAATTTGACTATTCGTGGAAACCACCAACCACTCATCTTTTCCAAACGGGCTTATTGCTGCAATCTCGAAAGGAAATTGATAAAGCTGAATAGCGGCAAAGTTATAAGGTTTTTGCTCTTTCTCGAAAGTCGCAGGGCTATGATAAAATTCATCAAAATAGCCTTCACGAAAAATAATTGCCAACGTCTCATCGCTAGGGTCACGCAATGCGCTTTCAATGTCTTTTTGGGGCTTTGATGAGCATTCGCCACATAGCAACATAAAATCTTCACTATTGCCAGTAAAGACACACCCATAATAATCATCGGGTTCGGAAATAAGGTGGCAGCAAACGGATTTTATATGCTTATAATCATAATGCCAATTTTCCTGCATTTTGCCCCAACCTTAAAAAAAACCCTGTTAGACGATAATCTAACAGGGTTTATTGATAATTTCCAATTTTTGAAAAGCAAAAATTTAAAGCTCTAATGGCTTATCATTTTCGCCTTCTTTAATGCGGGTTGGCAGCCCCATTTTATCAAGCAATGCTAAGAAAGGCTGCGGCGCTAATTCTTCAATATTGGCCATGGTTTTTACGTCCCATTCGCCGGTTGCAACCAATAATGCAGCAGCTGCGGCTGGAACACCAGCAGTGTAAGAAATACCCTGCGCGCCAGTTTCATCATAAGCTTCGCGGTGATCGGCAACATTATAGATGAAAACTTCGCGCTCTTTACCGTCCTTTTTACCCTTAACAAGGTCACCAATGCAAGTTTTACCGGTATAATCAGGTGCAAGTGATGATGGATCAGGCAAGACAGCTTTAACCACTTTAAGCGGCACAACTTCCAAGCCTTCAGCTGTTTTAACTGGCTGTTCAGATAACAGACCAAGATTTTTTAAAACATTAAATACAGTGATATAACGCTCACCAAAGCCCATCCAGAAGCGAATATTTGGCACATCAAGATTTTTAGACAAGGAATGAATTTCATCATGTCCAGTCATATAGGTTGTGCTAGTGCCAACAACTGGTAAATCCCAATCCTTGCGCACTTCAAACATCTCATTCGATGTCCAATTATTATCCTGCCAAGACCAAACTTGACCAGTAAATTCACGGAAGTTGATTTCAGGATCAAAATTTGTAGCAAACCAGCGCCCGTGACTTCCCGCATTAATATCAATAATATCAATCGATTCCATCGTGTCGAAATAATTGTCACGCGCTAAAGCAGCATAGGCATTAACAACACCAGGATCAAACCCTGCACCAAGAATTGCGGTAACACCAGCTTTTTCACATTCCTCACGGCGTGGCCATTCATAATTGCCATACCAAGGTGGAGTTTCGCAAATCTTCAACTGGTCTTCATGGATCGCTGTATCAATATATGCAACCTTTGCCTCAACACAGGCGGAAAGCACCGACATATTCAAAAAAGCAGAACCAACATTGATAACAATTTCAATATTGTTATTTTTAATCAGCTCAACGGTTGCCGCAACATTCATGGCATCAAGGCTATGGGCTTTGAAAACTCCATCAACTTTCATGGAATTTTTTTCTTTGACCGAAGCAATGATGATCTCACATTTTGCAATTCTACGTGATGCAATATGAAGATCGCCAAGAATATCGTTATTTTGAGCACATTTATGGGCAACAACCTGTGCCACCCCGCCGGCGCCAATAATCAGGACATTCTTTTTCATTCCCGGTTTATCTCCTTATAGCTTGCTATCAATGGTTATGAAATATCCGTTCTGGCACCATGCCAATCAATATTTCAGTGAGGTTTAAGGGCTTTAAAAAACGCATAGCGCATGTTTAAAAACCCTTCTAATATAACGCGTCCCACTTAGCAAGATTGCGATTAACACTGTTGCCTTGATAAGCGGTTTCATCAACATTATTAAGCCATTTACGTGATATTATCTCACATTTTCGCTTATGGCATTTATGTTACAATTTCATGTCAAGAAAGACTGTTCATATAATCATTATAATCAAATTCGCGTTGTACACGAACACTGCCATCCAATTCCTTAATGGCAATTGCTGGCATATTAACACCATTAAACCAATTTTTCTTAACCATTGTATAGCCGGCAGCATCTTGCACCGATAGACGATCGCCAATTTTTAGCTTTTCAGGAAATTGATAGGTGCCAAAAATATCGCCAGCAAGACAAGATTTGCCGCAAACCATGATTTCATGAGGGCCGCTATTTGGCAAAATTTTAGCATTTTCGCGATAGATTAGCAAATCTAGCATATGCGCTTCAATCGACGAATCGACAATAGCCAAATCCTTACCATTATTGAGCACATCTAATACTGTAACTTCTAATGTAGTTGAGCGAGTAATCGACGCCTCGCCCGGCTCAAGAAAGACCGTAACATTATGCGTGTCGGAAAACCGCTTCAAGCGATCTGCTAGCGCATCAATTGGATAGCCCTCACCAGTAAAGTGAATACCGCCGCCAAGACTGATCCAATCAACATGATTAAATAGCGAACCAAAACGCTGTTCAATTTCACTAAGCATACGGTCAAAAAGCGCAAAATCGCCATTTTCACAATTATTGTGAATCATAAAGCCGCTAATTTGATCAAGCACGGTTTCAATTTTTTTGGCATCCCATTCGCCAAGGCGACTAAAAGGGCGCGCAGGATCGGCCAAATCAAAACTTGATGAACTCATTTGTGGATTTAAACGCAAACCACGTTTAATAGAGGATGATTGCTCACCAAAACGGTTAAGTTGGCTGATGGAATTAAAAATCATTTTATCGGCATAAGAAATCGCTTCATCAATTTCATGATCAGCCCAAGCAACCGAATAGGCATGGGTTTCTTTACCAAATTTTTCGCGACCAAGCTTTAACTCATAAAGCGAAGAGGATGTGGTGCCATCCATATAATCGCGCATAAAATCAAACACCGACCAAGTGGCAAAACATTTCAATGCAAGAAGCGCTTTTGCACCAGACTTTTCACGCAATTTGGCAATAAGCTCCATATTGCGGACAAGTTTGGACTTATCAATAAGATAATAAGGCGTTTTGATCGCTGTTACATCTGTCATTTGCGTTTCCACCACTTCTTCAAAAGCGAAAATCTATAATTATTCTATCTCTAGAATTTTTCTATCAAAGGGTCATATAGGCATTTATCCTAAAAAGGGCAAACCAAGTTTTACCCTTTCAAAGTTTTCCAAGCTTTTATAAGTTTATCAGCTCCATGTGAAAATTAAAATACTAGACAAGCATTTCGTTAAAAATGATCTAGTGCGTAATATTAGGCACGTCGGACTTTGGAATATGATCGGTAACCACTTTTTTGCGGTGGAAGATGAAAAGACCAGCAAGAACAATAATTCCAGCGCCAAGCAAAATCATCGCATCAGGATAATGTTTAAAGATAACAATATCGAAGATAATCCCCCAAAGCAGCATGGTATATTGCAAAGGCGCAAGTACCGAGGCTGGTGCCATTTTAAGCGAGCGTGAAATGAGCAAATGCGCGATGCAAGCAACAATACCTAGCAATAAAAGCGAAATGGATTGGGAAAAATCTGGAGTTTGCCAATGGCCAACAATCATAAACAAACCAATCACCAGTGCAATACTATTTTGCCAAGCAACCGATATTGTATCACTGGTTGAACGTAATGAGCGCCCTAAAATCAGCACGAAAGTAAAGCAAAAACTGCTAAACAAGGCAAAGGCTGATGGGAGTGAAATCATATTGGTCGATGGACGCATAGCAATGACAACCCCGACAAAGCCAATACAAATGGCAAGCCACCGCCGCCAAGCAATTCTTTCACCAAGGAAAAAATGCGAAAAGACTGCAACATAAATTGGCACAGCCATATAAAAGGTCATTACATCGGTTAATGGCAAATAAATCAGTGCAGAATAAAAGAATACGGCATCACCAACCGAGCATAGCCCCCTTAAAGCGAGTAAATAGGGACGAGGCGGCTTTATAATATCTTGCGGCTTCTTTTGGCTTAGCATTGGAGTTAAAATAATAAATGCGCCAATTGATCTAAAAACAATCAATTGTCCCACGGCAAAGCCTTGCACCAAAATTTTACCCATTGTGTCATTGGCGGCAAACATAAATTGCCCCAAAATCATCAAAATAACACCCAATGCAATGGAATTTGCCGTAAAGGATGGCCGCTTCAACTTCATGTCAATCTCCGCACTTCATCACCACCTTTTGACACGGTCCCTTGGCTCGCCCCATTGGTTTGATGCAGTTGCAATTTTAGTTGGATAATCGCTAATACTATTTTAAATTCTTTAAACCAGCGCTACAAAAAAAACCAATAAAAAGCAATGATTATCACTTTAATTGAGTTGTTTTCTTAGACCTGTTTAAATTTAAATAATTTATATTTCATTTGTAACAATAGTAATCGTTGGTTTTATGGCAAAATAATTTAAATTACCGCCCTCACCCGCGGCATATTTTTTTAAAATCACACCGCAAATGACAATAAATTTAGACAAAAGTTTAGGGTTTAAAGGGCCCTGTCGCAAATATCATTTGTAATCTGCGTAAACGTAAAAAATATAAAACCTTGAGACTTATCTACCCCCTTGGGTTTACCTATTTTAGGGAGACATGACTTAAAAGATTAGAGACTAATTTATTTCAGCCTTTAAAAACCAATTGGTCAAGGAATGATTTTAAAGCCAATTTAAATAATTCGGCAATATTGCAGTTCTCGCCCATTTTTACACTTCCATTGATAACACCACAATCAAGGTTAAAGGGCCTAATACTGATTTAGCGGTTAGATTTGGAGAAATATCTCTATCGAGCAATTGATAAACACGGCGTTTCCATTGATTTTTTGACGAAAGCATCGAGAGATAAAAATGCTGCCACGCGTTTTTTTTGCAAGACTTTCAAAGATGATCGGCTTTTTGCAGGTTAATCTCTCTTGGCAAAACTTACCAATCGGCTAACGAGGCGATAATTTGACATAATCCTTTTAAGGCTTCAACAAAAGGGATATTTTTGCTAAGACTAAGAAGCACTTAAAACTGACGATTTAAGGTTTCAACTTCCTTATTGTCGTTGCTTTAAATCAGTGGCTTGGGCATATTTTGACCGATAAGAATACATAGATAAATTACAGGATGATTAAGATGGCATTTATTTCAATAGGTAGTCTTGGTGGTACTATTGCAATGGTCAAGGACGAGCAACATGGCGGTGTTGTTCCAAAGCTCACGGCCGAATTATTAGTAAATGCGGTTCCTGATTTAAAGCAATTTGCACATATACAAGCTGAAACCTTATTACAGCTTCCTAGTCCGTCATTAAAAATCCAACATATCATGGATGTTTTACATTGGGCTGAGCAACAAATTTTAAATGGCGCAGATGGCATTGTTTTAACCCAAGGAACCGACACCCTTGAAGAAACTGCCTTTTTGCTCGATCTTTTTTGGAAACATGATAAGCCATTAATCGTAACAGGAGCCATGCGCACACCCAATGCTGCCGGCGCTGATGGGCCAGCCAATATTTTATCGTCAGTTATAACGGCAGCAAGTCCTGATACTATTGGTCGTGGGGTACTTGTTGTACTAAACAACACTATTCATGCAGCACGCTTTATACGTAAATCCCATACACTTGATGTTGCAACTTTTATATCCAGCATTGGTGGATCGCTAGGATATGTTGTTGAAGACCGCCCTATCTTCTTCTCGTCCTTAAAAGATCTACCTAAATTAGATGCACAGCTGCTTAAAAAAAGCGTAAAAATTGGCTTTTATGAATGCCTGCTTGATGGTGATGTTGACGTGTTAGAAATGATGCTTGAGCAAAATCATTACCACGGCATAGTGATTGCTGGGTTTGGCGCCGGCCATGTTTCACAAGATGAAATGGCAATCATTACGCGTTACATGGATAAAAAACTAATTATTCTAGCAAGTAGAACCTATAGCGGCTCCACAGCAGCTAAAACCTATGGGTTTTGTGGCTCCGAGATTGATCTTGCCGCTAAGGGGGTAATATTAGCAAAATGGCTAAACCCACGCCAAGCACGACTATTGCTATGGGCATTATTGGCAAGCGACCAATCAATTAGTGATATTAAAGCATTTTTTAACGCCTATAATCCTTGAATGTTGCTTCAGATGAGAAGCCATTTCGTTTGAATGAACAAGCTTAAGTCAATGATGTGAAAGCCTTAAAGGACCGCACTATATTTTCACGCTCTATATTTCTAACAATAAAAACCAATCTTGAAAATTGGTCATCCCACGGCCAACATTCTAAATGTTCTGGTGGGTATAAGCAATGTTGAACCCCATGGATCAATATTGGATTTTTTGAATCTTCAAGATTTAAAATGCCTTTTACGCGTAAAATATTCTCACCATGTTTTTTCAATAATAGATTAAGCCATAATCCAAAGATGAGCCAATTTATCGGCTTATCATGGGTGATAGTAAAACTTACAGCTTGATTGTGAATTTTATTTTCATCTTTATTAAATATGAGAGCCTTTTGATAATCACATTTCAAGTTTTCATCTCGCAAAAACAACTGTTTCATCGTTTCCATGTTGTCTTTCAAAATAAGATTAGCATCAGGATTTAAGGCCTCTATCAATTTTTGTACAAAGATGAGCTCTTGATGTTCGACCCTATCAACTTTACTTATAAAAATTTGGTGCGATGCCACCACCTGCGTCAGCCATTCTGGGTGTAAATCATATTGCAATCTAGCATGTTCAGCATCCACAATAGTGGTTAAGCCATTCATTGAAAAACTGCCCTTTAAATGAACGTCATTCAATATGGTGGCCAATAAAGACGCAGGATTAGCAAGCCCTGTGGTTTCTATTAATATCTTATCAAAATAGGGTATTTCTTTATTATTTCGCTTATTAAGGACATTAAACAGTGTCATTTTTAAATCAGATAAGACTGCACAACAAATACAGCCATTAGGCATAAGATAGGTATTTTCTGAAATATTTTGAACCATAATATCATCAATACCGATGCTGCCAAACTCGTTGATTAAAACAAGGGTATTTTCTTGCGAACCATTTTTAAGCAATTGTTTGATAAAACTGGTTTTACCACTGCCTAAAAAGCCGGTTATAATATGGATTGGGATCATTTATTGTCCTCAATAAAGGATAATAAATCAGGGTTTAATACATCAATAGAATGACCGCTTATATTTTTACATTCGTCCCATAAATTATCAAGCCCACTAACAATGGCAGATTTACCGGTTGGGGTCTGTAGCAAATAGCTAACACCATGAAAATCTGAAACGGTTAAACGTCGATAATGAAGGATTTTATTAATCAACTTTATTTTTTTCAATCTATTTTGCCGCAGTGGTAGATCAGACTTAACTTGATCACTCCATTCCTGCTTTTCGCCAATTAAACCGCATAAACCGCACATAACAACTCCTTAGGGCATAACATCGCCGCTATTGGGGCCAAGTGTTTGCCCAACGAAAAGATTACCCCCAGGATCTGAGGCTAATAAAATAGCTGTTGGAGCCACTTCTTCAGCTTGGCCAAAACGCTGCAATGGTAATTCTTTAGCTTTTTCAGTTTTCCATTTTTCACTAATACCATCGACCAACGCCGTCGAAATTGGCCCTGGGGCAATGGCATTCACCAAAACATTATGCCTTGCAACTTCTTGGGCTAATGACTTTGTAAAGCCAATAACACCGGCTTTTGCTGCCGCATAATGTGCCAACTCAACTCCTCCTTTAATACCAAGCTGCGAAGCTATATTAATAATTCTGCCCCATTTTTGTTTTATCATATGGGGTAGTGCGCGTTGAGATGTTAAAAAAACGCTGGTTAAATCAATCCGTAACATTTGATCCCACATGTCAAGGGTGAGATCTAATACAGGCGCTTGGGTCAACAGACCAGCATTATTAACAAGCACGTCGATGCCATCATAATGACGAACACAACTATCAATGAGTTGATGGCAACCAGCAACAGTGCCAATATCCGCCGTAAATGAAATAACATGCTTGGTGTATTTCTTGCATTCGGCTAGAGTTTTAGCGTTTGCTTGCTCGTTAATATCACTTATTAATAATTTTGAATTTTGTTTGGCAAATTCAATTGCAATAGCAGAACCGATGCCGCTACCCGCGCCGGTAACAACAACACGACACTCATTTAAAGGTTTCATAAGTTACACCTATTTGTAAGTTTCGCCTTTAAATGCCAGCTTAAATTTTTAAGATGGCATTTTTATTCTCATTGATCTGGTTTATTGCCATTAATCAAATTTATTGCGATTAATCGGGCCAACGAATGGTTAGTCCGCCATCGACAATAATCGTTTGTCCGGTAATATAGCTCGCTTTGGTGCTGGTTAAAAACTGAATAACTTCCGCAACTTCATCAGGCTTTCCAACTCTGCCTAATGGAATAATCTTGCCGGCAGCTTTCAAACCTTCAGGACCAAGTGAATTTTTAGCATCAAGCGATTGCGGCGTTTCAATTAAACCGGGAATAATCGTATTACAACGAATACGCCGCGGCGCAAGCTCTACCGCGATGGAGCGAACCAAACCCGGAACGCCTGATTTTGCCCCCGCATAATGAACATGATCTTGCCAACCATAAACACCACCAGCGATGGAAGATATTGCTACCATAGCGCCGCCATCCACCATATGTCGCGCAGCAGCACGAAATGTTCGCATTACGCCGGTAAGATCAATATTAATCATCTCGTCCCATGCGCTATCGGTCATTTCTAATAAAGATGATTGCCTTAATAGACCGGCATTGGCGATTGCATAATCTAACCGCCCAAAATGGCTAATAGCCTGTTGAGTGGCATTTTCAACCGATTGTGCATCGCCAACATCTAAGGGTAACATAAGGCATTGACCACCTTGCTTTTCTACCAATTGTTGCGTTACAACAGGGTCATGGGGGTCTTTTTCATAATATCCCCCAATAACGCGAATATTGTTTTGTGCATATGCTACAGCCAAAGCCTGACCAATACCACTTGCAGCACCAGTAATTAAGGCAACGGGTGTTTCTCTTTCCATGATCATCCCCCTTTATTGCATATTTTCAGGCTTGATATGCGGTGTTGCAAAAATCATTAATCCCGATAAGAAACAAGGAAGCGCCCCAAACCAGAAAGCGGCGGATGCCCATTCACCACCAGATTTTAAAACAAATGTAATACCAATACCGGCCAAAATTGCGCCTAGCGGCCCCATAGCAAGAATGATTGCACCGCCGGTTGCGCGGATTTGGGTTGGAAATGATTCACCCATGAAAAACATCAAAGCTGCATAAGGGCCAGTTAAAAAGAACAAGCCAACACTATACAATGTAATGACAACAGTAAGATTGCTCGACAGGAAAATCATCGCGCTAAATGCAAAGCCGCCCAAAATCCAACCAATTGCAATTGTGTTACGCCGCCCAATGCGATCACCCAACATACCATGAACCAAATAGCCAGCAAAACCAACCAAATTTGATAGAACCAATATTAAAAGAGAATTTTCAAAAGATAGTTTATGGATATTGACAATGACCGATGTTCCCAAAACACTAAAGACCTGAATAGCTGCCCAATTTAATAAAACGGCAAAGCTTAGAACCAATGTCGAGCGCAATGCCTTGCCTTGAAAAGCAACCTTTATGCTGGTTTGTTGATGAGATGGTGCTGCAATGTTAAAACGCTCGGCAAGCGCTTTAATTTCATCATTTTTACCTGCCTTTTTCAATTCTGAAATCTTTTTCATGATTTCAAATTGTGGGCTTTCTTTTAATTTTCGTGCAAAGAATGCGACAATAAAGCAAGGAATAGCCGCAAAAATGAAACAGCCTTGCCAGCCGATATAGGGCAATAATATTGCGGTTAAACCTGCTGCCGTTAATGCGCCAACAGGCCAACCACTTTGAACGAGAGAATAGATAAAACCTTTGCGTTTTTGAAAAGTTAAATCTTTTGATTTTGCATATATTTCAGTAAGATAAGCAGCATTAATTCCCTGTTCAGCATAGCCAAGGCCTGCAACCGAGCGCACCAATATTAGCCCCATTTTACCAAAACTAATACCGAGTGAAGTCAAAGCCGAGGCTATACCAGTCCCAACAACGGTAAATATAATTCCTTTTCGCCGTCCAATACGATCAACAATTGGACCAATGACAAATGCGACTACCGTACCGCCAATTGCAATCAATGTTGCCATCTCTGTCTGTTTTGCTTCGTCCCAACCAAAGTCTTGTCCCATGACCGGCAACAGCATACCAAACAAGATAAAGTCGTAGACTGCAAATACCCAAGCAAAGAATGTTATAATTGACGCATAATTAATATCTTTTTGGCTAATTGGCGTCGGTTGCCACTGGTCACCATCATTTTTAATGTTGTCCATTCAATTCTGCTCCCAAATTTCTGATTGTTCCCCAATTATATATTATTATTTTTTGCGGGGACGACGATTGGCGAAATCTGTTGCTATTTCATTCATAGTGACAAATTTTACCCCTTCATGCTGCTTGAAGTGCTCTATCAAACGCTCAAGCATAAGAAGCACTTGCGCTCGTCCAGAAACATCGGGATGGATCGTAATTGGAAAAACGGCATAATCCATTTCACGATAGACCCAGTCAAATTGGTCTTTCCACATTTGCTCAATATCGCGTGGATTTACAAAACCATGACTATTCGGTGATTTTTTGATAAACATCATAGGCGGAAGATCATCAAGATACCAATTGGCAGGAATTTCGATTAAATCGGTTTCTTCACCGCGAATAAGTGGCTTCATCCAACTATCTGGATGTTGGCTATAATCGATTTTAGTCCATGAATCACCAACGCGCACATAATAAGGCGTATAATCATCATGCATGAGACTATGGTCGTATTTAATGCCTTTTTTTAACAATAATTCATTGGTAATATTGCTAAATTCCCACCATGGCGCAACATATCCCGTTGGCCTTTTTCCCGATAAATTAGTCAATATTTCTATTGTCTTATCTAAAATTGCTTCTTCTTGCTGCGCTGTCATTGCAATTGGATTTTCATGACTATATCCATGTAAGCCAATTTCATGGCCAGCATTAGCAACGGCTTTCATCTGCTCGGGAAATGTTTCTGCAGAATGTCCAGGAATAAACCACGTCGTTTTGATATTATATTTTTCAAACAGCTTTAATAATCGCATTGAACCAACTTCACCGGCAAATAAGCCTCGTGAAATATCATCGGGAGAATCCTCGCCACCATAGGAGCCAAGCCACCCAGCCACAGCATCAACATCTATACCAAATGAAACAAATATTTCTTTACTCATGGTTTTCCCTTTTTTGTTAATTTTAATTAATTTTATTTATGCAATCCAACCTTTGCAGCTATTTAAAATTAGCCTTGATAAGCTTCATGTAAAATGGATGCCAACAAATTTGTTAGACACGCATTTTAGCCTATACCATTTGCTCCATAATGCCAGAGAATTTTCAATTTGTTTGAATGAAGATAATATTTTTCAATAGGATTACCTATTTGAAAACCATACACCATCCTTTTATCATTTACCGTGATGATAGATGGTCAAATTTTAGGCGTTATTACTGAGCCAATATATTCGTGCAACTAATATGGCTATAATTACATCAATACAGCCTCAATTAAATTTCCCAATAATTTTTTGCGCAATCGTTTAATCATATAATAGTATTAAAGGATTTTAATGCGCGCTTTGGTCAATAAGTGGTGCAATATCGTTGGCTTCAGCCCATTGGTTTAAGTCCTGTCTTTGCAAGGCTGCGGCCATTAATGAGGGAAAACGGTCCGGCGTACAGGCAAAGACTGGACAATCCATCGCGGCAAGGCTTTGGGCATGTTGATGGTCATAAGATGGCTTGCCATCATCTGATAATGCCAGCAGCACAATAAGATTAACGCCAGAGCGTTTGAGCTCTGCTGCACGCGCGAGCATTTGTTGGGCGTTGCCGCCTTCATAAAGGTCGGTAATGAGTACAAGATGGGTTTTTGCCGGTTGTTCAATAAGATCCGCACAATAGCCAAGCGCCATATTAATATCGGTGCCGCCGCCCAATTGCACACCAAAGAGCACTTCAACCGGATCTTGCAATTGCTCGGTTAAATCAAGGATAGCTGTATCAAAACAGACAAGTTGGGTGCGAATAACCGGCAAGCTTGCCATGACGGCGGCAAAGATAGATGCATACACCACCGAGCTTGCCATTGAACCAGATTGATCAACGCATAAGATGACATTGTCAAGATCCGCCAATTTGCGTGACTGACGGCGAAAGCCAATTAAAGTTTCCGGTACAATTGTGTTAAAGTCTTTTTGCCAATGGCGAAGATTAGCATTAATGGTACGTGGCCAATCAATATCGGCAAAGCGCGGACGCCGTGTCCTTGCGCCGCGTTGCACTGCCCCGCGAATGGTTTCGGTAGTCTTTTGCTCAAGCTGTTTCATCAATTCATCGACCACTTTTTTAACCACTTGCCGTGCGGTATCTTTGGTTTTATCGGGAATAACACCGCGCAGGGAGATAAGGTCGGCGACAAGATGCACATCGGCTTCCAAAGTGGTTAAGAATTCTGGCTCTAGCATCATAGCGGTTAGATTAAGCCGTTTAAAGGCATCACGCTGGATCAGTTGCACCACTGGCGTTGGAAAAAATTCGCGTACATCACCAAGCCAATTGGCAACGCGCGGCATCGAACCACCAAGGCCGCCTTTGCCTTTTTTTGTTGTTTCGCCATTGCCGTAAAGAGCGCTTAGGGCTAAATCCAGTCTTTGATCGCTCTTGCTTAATAAATCACGATTTTCGTCATCGCTACCTAAGGCCAATTGCCAGCGTCTTTGTTGGTCGCTCAAGGTCATTGGCTTTCTCCCTTATTATTGCGGGCTATCGTGTCTTTTTGCAGACCAAGAATGGTTTCCAATAAGGGAAGAGCCGCATAAAACGCTTCTGTCACATTGGAAGCTGCGTTATCATCCTTTGACACATTTTGCCCTTGTTGGGCAAAATTTTCTGGCGTTGAACTTTGCACAGCTGCTGTTTTAACAAGTGCGGTTAAACGACGGCGAGCAATGGCATCAAAATCACTAAAGCCGCGGCGAATAATCGGTAGTAATTCGATAAAGATCGACTCGTCAATTTGCAGCAGCCATTCATTGACCAGCGCAATAAGATGGGTATCTTGCAACAAAATTTCAGGCGACCCCGATAGAAAACTTTCCAGAAAAAGCCCTGCATCTTGTGGTGCAATCGGCGGGGTTAAATGGCGAGAAAAATGCGTTGCAACGACTGTTTGCTCCAAGGCTCCGCGTTCATGCAAAAGCCGTAAAACCCGACCAGCAATGGCAGGGCTTGTCATGTCGTGGCTAATGATTTTTGTTAAGGTGAAAACCCAATTTTCTAAAATAGTTTTATTGTCAAATTGGCTGATTGCTGGATCAAGATCAGCGATAATATCGGCAAGTGCGCTTGCTTCATCCTCGTTTAAATTGCGAACCGCCATTTCAAGATTAACGTGGATTTCATTTAGCAGTGTTTCGACCAATTTACGCAATTCATTTTCAGGAATGCGCCGTGCTGTGCCGTAACGCAATACAGAAACAAGCGGTGGTATAGCCTTCATCAAACTGCCAATATCGCTATCAACAACTGCAACTTCTTGTAAGCGAGCAATAATAATCTCCGCCGCTTGAGGCAAATCGGCAAGTAAGCAGCCCTCAACAATTTTTGCAAGTTCGCCAATCGCTTGGCTAGCGCGTGCTTTGGCAATAGCAGCATTGGCTGATGCCATTTCAATGGTTACGCCATAGACCATGGCTTCAGCAAGAGCGACTGATAATTCTGGCTGCCAACGCAACCGCCATTGCTCGCGAAATGTACCGCGTCCGGCGGAGCTTGCAGTTAACTGACCCCACGGCACTTCAATAAGATTAAGGCGATGCAACAAAGTTGATTTAATAAGCCCCGCCTCACTGCGCAAATCAACCGATATATCGCTATCTAAAGCTTCAGGCTTTAGTCTTGTCTTTTTTTGCCAGCGTTGCAAATCTTCCATCAATGGTAATTGCGGCACGCTGTCATCAAGGCTACCAATTTTTTCACCAACAAATAGCTTTTTATCAATGAGGTGGAATGCAGCAGCTTCGCCTTGGCAAAGAGCGGCAAGGCTAGCATCACGCATATCATCAATATCAGGAATGCTGCGGCCATGTAACGTGGCAAGGGTTAGGGCAAGCCTTGCCGCTTCAATCACCGATGCCGTTGCGCCAGAAAAACCTTGGTCGCGTAATAAACGCCCAACTTGTGCTTGCCAATGGGAGGCAAGCTCTGCCGCATCGACATTTTGATCGCCCTTATATTTTGACCATAAATGACCATACCAACCGGGTGCGGCAACACCTGCGCCATAGCCAGAACCAGTTGCTAATCGTGTTTCGCTCCACGGTGCCCATGTTGCTGCAGTTTTTATTGGCTTTAAACCTTTTAAACAATCTCTATCAGCGGATTGAGCATGTTTTTCAGCCAAAGCCGGCACGTGCCATGCACCGCAAATAACGGCAATTTCGCCATTATTTTCTTTGATCGCTTTGGCAATTTCAAGCCGCATATGGGCTTCACGCATCTGCTCGCGCTCAACTGCCATTGGACTACGCTCTAACGAAAAGCCGATTTCATTGCGTAACGCGCTCATTGCTTGGGTAATGGCAGGAAAAACATCACTAGCCGCACCGCGCTCTTCAATAAGAGCATTCCACCAACTTTCACCATCATCATAACCAGCAAGCTTGGCTAGCAATTCTAATGGATCATTAATCTCTCGTTTGTCATCGCTTATGGTTGGGGAGGTGAGAAGTTCGGCATTTTGGGCTTCATCACCATTCTCATCACCATGTTGGTTATTTTTATCTTCGCTTTCATCTTCTTTTGCAGCTTTATCAGTAGCTTTTTGCTTATATTTTTCATAAAGGGCAAAAGACATGCCAACCGGCAAATCAATGAAACGAACTTCTTTACCGTGGTCAAGCGCCCAGCGCATGGCTTGCCATTCAGGTGAATAGGCGGCGAAGGGGTAAAATACGGATTGCGCAGGATTTTCGGCATCATAAATGAGCAATGCCAATGGCGGTGTCATGCCTTTATAATTGGCAAAATGGATAAGATTATTGGCCTCTGGTGGCCCTTCAATCAACACCACGACCGGATCAAGGGTATTAAGCGCATGCAAAAGGCTTGCCGCAGACCCTGGCCCATGGTGTCTAATACCAAAAAGATGAACGCGCTTATCCATATAATCCAACCTAGTTATACTTCGTTCATTTCAAGATTTCAAAACTCACAAAGCATAGATGCTTTTTATTCTTTGGTTTTGTGAGCTTTTTTAAAAAATGGCTCGCAAAATTATGCGACATCGCGCAAAGCGGTATAAAGATCATCCCAATTTTTCCGTGTGCGCACGACATTTTCCATATATTCTTGAAGCGCTACACTATCGGCACCGGGGTCTTTAACAATAGCGCCGACAAGATTACCAGCAAGGCTCACCGCATCAACACGGCCAGAGCCAAAATGTCCTGCTTGTGCCCAAGCCGATATGCCAACCGAAATAGCCTCAGCTGTAGAAAGTGAACCGCTAACAGTTTTAAGTTTTAGCTTGCCATTAAGGGTTTGGCCTTCACGCAATTCGCGGAAAATTGTAACAATACGGCTGATTTCTTCCGCCGCAGGTTCAATTTCTGGCAGTTTTAAGCCGCCACCAATTTCGCCAACTCGTTTGGTGACAATAGCGGTTTCTTCTTCAATCGTGGCAGGGGCGGGTAAAACCACCACATTGAAACGGCGCTTTAATGCTGATGATAATTCATTAACGCCTTTATCGCGATTATTAGCGGTGGCGATAACATTAAAACCTTGCTTAGCTGAAAAAGCAAAATCAAGTTCAGGAACAGGCAGTGTTTTTTCTGAAAGTAAAGTGATAAGTGTATCTTGAACATCTGATCCCATACGGGTTAGCTCTTCAAGGCGTACCAAGGTTCCTTCCGTCATCGCACGTAAAACCGGCGTGCGCACCAAGGCTTCTTGCGATGGGCCATGGGCCAAAAGCATGGCATAATTCCAGCTATAACGAAGCTGATTTTCATCGGTTCCGGCTGTGCATTGCACCAAACGCTCTGATGAACCTGAAATTGCTGCCGCTAAATGCTCCGATACCCAACTTTTTGCCGTGCCGGGCATGCCAAGCAGCAGCAAAGCGCGATCGGTAGCAAGAGTTGCAACGGCGGTTTCCATCAAACGGCGATTACCAATATATTTGGGTGAAATTTCTGTGCCGTCCTTGGTTGTGCCGCCCATTAAATAATCAACGACAGCATTGGGTGACATAAGCCAACCTGGTGGACGCGAACGGTCATCATCCTTGCGTAAAGCTTCAAGCTCATGGGCATAAAGATTTTCGGCATTCTTTCTTAATTGCTCACTCATTGGGCTGCATCCTTTGCTATGGCTGTCGCAAATTTGGTATAATATTGAACATTGTCCACATATTCATAAGGACATTTGTCAATATATTTTTTTAAAATTGATAAGGATTGAGGTGGAGTTAATGCTGCAAAAGCATGCATCATACGTTGAAAAGAAACTTTTCTTTCTTCTTCTTCTAGCTCTAATGTATCTTTGATATATTGGTCTAGCAGTCCCGATTGGTCTAAGGCCTCAAATTTTTCAACTGGTAAAGGTTTTTTTATAATTGTGTAGAGATGGCTTAAGTGATCAGGTAATAGAGGTGATGTCATTTTTTCAGGATGAAATAAATTTTCAATATAAAATTCGATTTCATCATCGCTTTCGATAGCTATATTATAACTTGGAAAGCATAAAAAATGCTGCCATAAATCAGCAGGCAAAAGATGGGCGCTATTTTTTAATGCAGTAAATTCTTGATGGACAAAAGCACTAACGGCAAAACCAATAATAAGCGCTTCATCATCTTTGGCCGCTTCAAATAGACTTTCAACGCTCTCAAAATCCAAAGCTTCGATCAACGCATTTAGTGAAATATGGCGAAAGTCTTGAATAACCCCATACGGAGTCCCATTGTTTGCTATCTTCATTTTCTGTGCTGTTGCTGAATCAAGTGCTAAAGTCCTACGGCGTTTTATAAAACCTTTTTTTTCAACTGCAATCGATTTGATAAGCTGGTTATTTCTGTCATTAAGCAAAGTTGTCATGTGTAAATCTTTAATTAGCTTTTCAGCTTCTTGTCTCACATGAACAGATCGATCTGTAGACAGTCCCTCTAAAAATGGTCGGTCAATTTCACTAAGATAAGCACTCATGTGCCCTAACAAACTGTAGCGAATATTTGCAGGTTGAGAAGAAAAATATTTTTCTAAAAACTCTAGTCCAGCCTTAGGATCACGCCAGCGTAATTTAGAAAAATACCTTACTTTTGCTGAAGGTGAGGCAGTTTGCCAATCGTCTTCAGAATGGATTTCGTCAATTTTACCGCCGTCTTCAACGCCGCAAAGTTTTTGGTAATTAGGACCCAGCATAGCAGCGTGAGATTTTGCAAAATTTGATAGTTTTAAAAAATCAAAAGGGTGAGGGCTAATCTGAAAATAATCAATCAGCATCGCAGCTGCTTCTGCAAGTTTGCTATCTGCAGAATTTTTGTCAAGAAAAGATAATAAAGCGCGGCGGCTTTGCGTCGACATAAAAGGCCATGTTTGCGCTAATGGTTCAAAGCCTTGTAAGTCATCAATCAAGCTTGGCGGCTCAAAGCGCAAAGCCTGTGTAGCAAGGGCAAAAGCTGCCAATTGGCGTGTGTCCATATTTGCTGTTTTGTCAACCAATAGCGGCAGATCATTGTCTTTTACCGGCCGCCTTGCTGTGCCTAACATAAAGGATTGCGCTAAAAGGTGGGGGGAAAAATCCGTCATTTAATCATGCCCTCCAAAGCCCGATAGTCGTTTGCGCTGATAGTGCGCGCAGCCATGTGCCATCCCAAAGCGCAAATAGCGTGAAAGCACCAACACCGCCAAGCAAGCGCATTTCATCAATACTATCTTTATGAACAGGTAAACAAATTTTTTCACCCACCACATAAAGCCCATCATTTTTTTGGTAAAGATGCACATTATCAGCCATCAGCAAATCTTGGGTGAGCCATGGCTTCAAAGTTAACGCCTGTTGGTAATCGTTAAAGCTTTGTTGTAAATCTTGTCCACTGGCGGTTAAACTTGCCCGCGTTTGGGTTGCGCTGCTTTGTTCTGCAATTAATGCGCGCCTTGGCACGGGCGAAGGGTAAAACACGAGCTCGGCTGAAAAACAATCTCCAACCGCAAAAGCCAAACCGACTGAGCCAACGCTTAACGGAAAAAAGTCTAATAAGACTGCCTTTTGCCATTGATCATTGCTATCTTTGCCAATCAACCATATTTCATTACGGCGCAATTTATCGGGCTGCACAACACTGCTTGCACCAACCACTTGCCAATCGGCTTTAATGCGCAAAGCTTGCGCATCTTGCAGTAAAGCTTCTTTTTCAACATTCCAGCCAATGGTTTCCAAAAGATCACTATAGAGTAGTGGTGGCAATGCTTCACGATTGCGATAGGCCATGGCAATAATATGCAGCACGCCCAACTGCTTTAAAGCAAAATCAGCGCGCAATGCTTCATTTAGGCCAAAAATTGCACTGGATAATTGGTCAACCCGACTTGCAAGGCCGCCAGCTTTGGCATCAACAAGGCGGGCTGCCAATATACGGCAATCACTAATTGCGCGCACATCAAAACCATTAAGCCCCCGCGATATTTGGTCATTAAGCCAAATATCAAGCGCGTCTAAACCATCGCCCACCAATTTTTCACGCTGTTTTCGGCTACGCTCGCGCGCATCAGCCGAGCGTTTGGCAGCCTTTGCAGCATCTTCAGGATCTAATGGCTTTTCAATATCCAAACTGGCAAGATCAGCAGAAAGTTTTGGCTTTGGCTTATCATCGGCTTTGTCACTGCCAGCTTTTGCAGCGGTTGATGGGCCACGCCGGCGCGATAGCCAATCGCTTACCCAGTCGGGGCGTTCGGCCTCTACAAATTGCGTTGGGGTTTCCGCCCGCATCCACATGATTGCCAGACTGTGTTTACACGGAAATTTACGGCTTGGACAATTGCACTTATACCCCATATCACTTTCGCAAAATACAGTGCGATAAGGCGTGGAACCAGACCCCTGACACTCGCCCCATACCAATCCGCCATCATCACAGGCAAGAGTTGGCCATTTGGAGGCTTTACGCAGTTTTGAGGCCGCGGCAAGCGAGGCTTGATCCGGTGCTATTTGCTCAATTTTTTCAATAGAAACCATAAACCCCCGCTTAGATTTTTAGATAAATCAAGACTAACTTGGCATTTATAAATTGCAATAAGTATTTTTCATCTTTCCCAAACAAAATTTATAACAATCAATAGCTATTTAAAAAAGCTTCAATTATCTATTGCAAAATGACGGTGATTTTAGCGTTCTTAATTAATATACGTTTTATTTGACTAGAGGCAGTTACTTCAAAATGTTATACAAAGCCGGCAAATCTTTATCATCAGGTAAATTATGTTGAGCCAAAGAAATTAATTCTGATATATTGTTGCGATAGGTTTGAATGTTTTGCAGTTTCATTTGCATATAATCCATTTGTTTTCGGCATAATTTGCCGATTTGTTTTGTTTGCTGCCCTCGCACCCCGTCTTTCCAACTTGTCGTATCGCAGCCACGTGCTTCTAAGGATTGATAAATTTTCATATCAGATTTTAAGTAGTCAATATCGACCTGATGATTTATCGGGGCAATGTCGCTTAAATATAAAAGGCTCCATGTTAAAATAGCTTTTATTGGATAGGATTCACCCTTATGGTGAAACACGTCACCGCAATCTAATTGATTATCATAGGCAAGCGGTTTTTTAATCAGAATATGAATCCATTGATTGCATGAAACATGTAATTTTTCCTCGTCTAGTGCAATACTATCGTCTAAAGCAAAGAGCCTTAGCAACAGGTTTAACCGTTGATAAATATCCTTATAGTCATTTAAATAACCACCATCATAGCTTTGTTCAAACAGCGATAATAATTCGTGTTTTAGCGATTGATTATCAAAAATAGGTAATGGCAATAAATAGCCTTCGCTGCTCATTTCGTCCTTTAATCGGCCACCAACCTGATTGGTATAATCAATGCCATTGTCATTGGGAGAATAAGATATAAATCCCCAATATACCAAATATAGGATGTCTCTTGCATTGAACCTCGTTTCATGTGTGATCTTCCAAAAAATTCACCTATATGAAGAGTACTAGCTCAATCAAATTTAGCGGTTTTCACCGGGCACCCAAAGAACATCCCCCCCCTTATCATTATTAGCATAGCGCGCCGCAACAAAGAGCAAATCGGAAACGCGGTTAACATAATGCAAGGCGGCAAGATTGATTGCCTCCACTTCTTGCAAGCCTACCATAGCACGCTCCGCACGGCGAGTAATTGTGCGGGCAAGATGCAGATAGGCACTTGCATAGCTGCCAGCCGGCAAAATAAAAGAACGTAATGGCTCTAATGCTTGGTTCAAAACATCAATTTCTTGCTCAATACGGCTGACTTGTGCGGCAACAATACGTAAATCATGACTTTCTTGTAAATTATCATCACGCAAAGGAGTAGCAAGATCGGCGCCTAAATCAAAAAAATCATTTTGAATACGCAAAAGTATAACATCAAGCATGCTGCCTTGTTCAATATAAAGCCGCGCTATGCCTATTGTGGCATTTGCTTCATCAATTGTGCCGTAAGCTTCAATACGGGGATTGGATTTTCGTAGGCGCGAGCCATCAACAAGCCCAGTCGTACCATCATCGCCAGTACGGGTATAAATCTTGTTGAGTTTAACCATTTATCTGCCTCTTATCAAAAAATCCTGCGATAGCTGTCTCATTATACCGGCTCAAATAAATGAGCCTCAATATAATTGAAATTTTAACTCGATATTACACAGCTTTACATGAAAGCCAAATGATGAAAAGCAAATTTTTATTTCAATTTTTTGGAAAAGGATTACACATTTTTTAAAATCTTTTCCTGCAAAATTTGAGTCAATTTTTGCGGAAAACAATACAACAAAATAAAAAATTAGATCACGATATTGCCTCAACAATAAATGCACCTACCCTCGAACTAAATTTAATATAACGAAAAATTGCAGCAATTTTCAGCCGTTAAATTTGCATGATGAATTTATTTTTCTTATAAGAATAAAAATAATGATGGAGAAAGGGGAGGCTATGTTTAAACAAACAACAGATAATAATCATTTTCGCTCTAGTCTTATTCAAGCGCCGATGGCTGGCGTATCAACCCCGCAATTAGCTGCCGCTGTAAGTAATGCTGGTGCCATTGGCTCGCTTGGTATTGGCAATTTAAAGCTAGATGACGCGGTTTTAATGATTGAGAAAACCAAAACCTTAACCGATGCCGCCTTTAATATTAACTTTTTTTGCCATGAGCCTGCAACTTCGCTTGATGAACAAAAAGATCGCCAAAAAGAAAGCCATTGGCGACAAGTATTAAATGAAAAATTATTTAACGGAAACTGCCAATTAGATAAGCCCCTTGAAGCGGTTTATGGCTCGATAAAGTATGATATGTCTTTTGCTGAGGCTATTTGCGATTTACAACCTAAGATCATTAGCTTTCATTTTGGCATTCCTGATGAAAATATCCTTGCGCTATTTCGCAAAACCGGCGCGACTTTAATTGCCAGCGCAACCAACCTTATCGAGGCCGAACAAATTGCCAAGAGCGGCTTTGATGCGATTATTGCACAAGGCAATGAAGCAGGTGGCCATCGCGGTATGTTCGACATCGACCAGTTTGATAGTCGGCTTTCTACCCATGTTTTGACCAATCTTCTTGTCAACCGGTTTAATCTTCCAATCATTGCGGCTGGCGGTATCATGACTGGGGCAGATATTGCCGCTTATAAAAAAATTGGTGCAAGTGCTGTGCAACTTGGCACTGCCTTTATTGGCTGCAAAGAAAGCGCAGCAAATGAGCATTATCGGCAATTATTAAAGTCTGATGCAGCCTATAACACAACGATGACGCAGGTCATTTCTGGCCGGCCGGCTCGTAGCCTTATGAATGATTTTGTTGGCTGGGGCATGAGCCTTGATACCAATATTATTGCCGACTATCCTTTTGCCTATGATGCGACAAAACAGATCATGTCCATTATGGCAAAGGAACAAAATTTTGATATTGGCGGTTATTGGGCTGGCCAAGGAGCACCATTTGCCCGTTTCTTACCAGCAAGTGATCTAATTACCTTATTAGAACACGAATATTTAGCTAGTTTTAATTAGCATCAAGTTAAATAGACAAAATCTAACGAAAAACACAATGATAACGTCAGTTATTGTTGTCATTATCATATCACATAAAAATGCCATAACTCGTTTATAGTTTGCATTTTTTTAACAAAGAGTGGAAAAAATATGGATATTCGCCTCGTAGGTATTGGCATGCAAGATGGATCACGGCGTTTGGGCTGCGATATGGGGCCAAGTGCTTATCGTGCAGCTGGCATCGTAAAGGCCTTAGAAGATTTGGGGCATAATGTAATTGATACTGGCAATATAACCCCTGCCTCTAAGTCAAAACTCCACCACCCAAATAAAGAAATCTATCATTTACCACAGGTCCATGATTGGATTGAGGCTATTACTGAGCGCGCCTATCAAGAGCGCTCCCAAGGGTTTCCAATTTTTATGGGGGGCGATCACGCTTTATCGGCTGGTACTGTCGCCGGCATGCAACGCTATGCACAACAAATCGGCAAACCGCTTTTTGTTTTATGGCTTGATGCCCATACTGATTTTCATACACTTGATAGTACCAAAAGTGGCAATTTACATGGCACACCTGTTGCCTACCTCAGTGGTCAAGCAGGTTTTGAAGGTTATTTCCCTCCCCTTGCCAATCCAGTTCCGCTTAAAAATATCTGTCTTTTTGGCATTCGTAGTGTTGATGGCGCTGAACGTACCGCGCTTAATAAAACACCAATTACCATTTGCGACATGCGCAATATTGATGAGCTGGGTGTCGGTGTTTTATTGCGCCGCTTTTTGGAGCGGGTTGAACAAGCCAAGGGTATTTTGCATGTCAGCCTTGACGTGGACTTTCTCGATCCTTCGATTGCACCTGCCGTTGGCACAACCGTACCTGGCGGGGCAACCTTTCGTGAAGCCCATTTGATTATGGAACTTTTAAGCGATAGCAAGCTGGTTTCTAGCCTTGATCTTGTTGAACTTAACCCGTTTCTTGACGAGCGGGGCAAAACCGCAACCTTAATGATGGACCTTGCTGCAAGCTTGATGGGAAGACGCGTTATTGACCGTGTTACCAGAAGCTATAATAGCTAATACTCTTAAAATTAAAGTTTTTGATAAAAATATGCACAACTAAAAATATGATCGGTTTTTAATAAAAAATCTCATTGGGTCAGAGCTCGTTAATTTGAAGCTAATGGTATAAGAAAATTTTCCATATCTTGAAGTTAATTGGCGCTGACCCTTGTCTTTTATTATGTGTATTTAAATGAAAGACGCCTTTCATTTTAACAAAATCGCTCTAAACAATCAATTGGCCTAAAGCCGCCGCACTGAGCATTGCTATGCCTTAAATAGCTATTTAACGCGATAAATATATCAATCTTTGCAATTTCTTTTGCATAGATTGATAAAATCTATATGTTGTTCGAATGAATTTAAAAAATCTAACCAATATTTTAGCGTATTGTTAAAATACGCGGAACGATTTGAAGGACAAAATGAGCTGGTTTCATCCGTTCCTTAAAATAAGACTTTACTTAATTAGCAATAAATACTTTATAGCAATTTCATTTCGCTGCCCCATATAAAGATTATAGACCGATATAAATGCAACCAGCTTTTGTTCTTGGTGAAAAATGATTTAAAGAGATTGATTATTATGATGAATGATAGTGTTGCCAAGGCTGAGTGGAATATTCCCACTCGCATATTATTAGGTGAAGGCCGTTTTAGCGAAATTGAAGCGCAGCTTGAACATTATAATTTAAAAAGCCCTATCATAATTTGTGATAAGCAAACTGCCAATTCGGCAATTGTTAAAAATCTATTGCGCCGGCTTGACCGCAGCAATTATTCATTTGGTAGTTTTTCAGAAGACATTGGTTACGTTAGTGATCAAAGCATTAGTTTTGCCGATGAAATTATCATGAAAGGCGAATTTGATTGCGTTGTCGCTCTTGGTGCTAGCCGTATCATAGCTTTTGCGCGGCTTGCGGCCAATAACTTAAAAATACCCGTCATGGCGGTTCCTCTAACTGCTGGCAATACAACTGAATTTTTGCCTTATGGATTTTCATACCAAACCGGTGAAAAATATCCCTCAGTTACTTTGCATAAAATAGAATTACCCAAACTCGTTCTTTTTGACACAAGACTTGCTTGTAAACAAAATAAGGCATTATTGGTCGATTCTGCTCTTGCTATTCTTGTCCACGCCATTGAAGCTTGGTGTGTAGGTGGCTTTGACCCCTTGGCTGACAATCTATCCCTAGAGGCCACCAAAACTATATTTGCGCAATTGCCGCAATTAATCAATAATCCAACAAACCACGAAATCCATGCCCATTTATTAAGTGCGGCGGTCATGGCAGGCCTTGCAGGCACCCAAAGACAAGGGGCAACAGCTGCATTAGCGCGCTGTTTAAGTTTTATCTATGGCGTGGGTTACGGCAAGGCTGCAGGGCTTCTTCTCCCCCATGTCCTCACCTATAATCTTGAGGTGCTTGACCCACGACTAACCGACCTTGCTAACCACCTTGGCATTAAAGGCGGCTCGACAGGGCTTGCCAA
The DNA here is from genome assembly GCF_014117425.1 of Bartonella sp. HY038. Classification (NCBI taxonomy): domain Bacteria; kingdom Pseudomonadati; phylum Pseudomonadota; class Alphaproteobacteria; order Hyphomicrobiales; family Bartonellaceae; genus Bartonella; species Bartonella sp. HY038. The sequence goes on along the minus strand of NZ_CP059725.1, from coordinate 3,197,070 downwards.
AGCCTTGCTAAAATTACGCCGTTTGGCTAGCGTACCAAGTAAATTGACCAATCTTGTGGGAACAGCAAAGATAAAACGCAAAGAAAAATTAATGCTTGAGCAAATGTCGGTTAATCACCCACTTGCCCACATGTATCCTATCCGTTTTACGCAAAAAGCAGCTCTTACTATTATTAATGCTGCTATTGCAGGTAAAATGAAACGCGAATAGCGTCTTGTACGGCGTCCAATAAAATAAGCATTACAATTAATATCATTATTAGAGCACTTTAACCAACTTGGTAAAAATGCTCTAATTTTATAGTTTCGCGTTATTTCATGCAAAAACAAAACAATTTTTAATAAATTTTGTACGCCACCACTTTTATTACATAATATTTTAATATTGGCTAAGCTTCATGTTTTCAGTATATTGAATACCATCAACTTCCTTAATCACTGCTTGACCGCATTGCATAACGCCATTTTCAGGATTAGGAGCATAAGTGGGGCTGCCATAAAGCATCCAACCATTATTTAACGCAGCCGTCACCTTATGGCAAAAACTAGCATCATCAGGTCCGGTTAAAAAGCGATATAATTTCATTATAGCCTCTCCTTGAACATAAAATACTTTAAAGCGATTTTATTCTGCCGAGGGTCAGGACCTGTTAATTTAAATAAAATGGCACAATAAACAGCAAAAATATACAAGGAGGAAAGCGAAAAGTGGGTGGTATACCCAGTTAAGCTTTACGACGCAGTAGATTACAGCTGTTTTTGTGTCCTTTCAGGATATGGTAAATTTTCGCGATAACTTTGTCGAAGCCCCTTGAAAATATTTATATTTCCTGCGGCTCTTCTCCTTCTTCTCACAAAAATTTACTCATACCATTTCGTTCAAATTAATAGGTCCTGACCCTAGCTCATTCAATCACTATAAATTAATGGTTTCAAGCATTAAATTGTGCTCACTCCACCTCATTCATTTAGCAAACGACTTTCAGCCCTGCCCTTAATATAAGATAAAATGGATGACTTGCATAGCTTACCTATTGCGACAAAAATGCTCGACATACCCTATTGGATATAAAGTCCAAAAAGAAGAAAGAAATTGTAATTTACCTATAATAGATTATTAACAAGCGCCTTGAAACCTCCTATATTATCATGAATGATGAAATGGCTGATAATAATCAGCTCTCAAATGCCAATAAAAGTAATTGATCGGAAATTTATATGACAAAATGGTTGCAATCATTTTTGGGTGACTCACCAGGCAGAGTTTTTATCAAATTACTAATATTTTCTCTTATTATTGGTGCTTTGCTTAACTTCTTTGGCTGGACACCATTTAATGTTTTTGAACGGCTATGGGATATGATTGCCCATTTATGGCGTACTGGCTTTTCATCTGCCAGCCAATTGCTCAATGTTATTTTTGTTGGTGCAGCGGTGGTGGTGCCAATATTTATCATTATACGCATATTAAATTGGCGTAAATAATCTGAGTAGGTTTATATCTTCCAAAGTGAGAGTAAAAAATTTTCACTTCACATGACACTTTACAGCCCTAAATTCATTAGGGGCAGGGCCTATTAATAATATTTGGCGTGAATTCCTTTAAGAAATCACGCCAGCCAAAGCAATAAAATGTACCGATACAACATTTGCATGGGGAAAGGATAATTCTTTCATTGGATTAAACTGCTCTAAAACCAATTCTTGTGCATTGTGGCGCAGAAATTTTTTGATGAAAGCATGGGGCGTGGTGTCATTTTTGATTATAACTTGCGCAACAACATAATCACCTTTTTTAACACGGCGGTTTGGATCAATAAAAGCAAGTTCACCATCTTCATAGCGTGGATACATAGAATCGCCTGAAATCATGATCGCGTAAGCATCTTCAACATCTTCCAATTGTGGTGGACATAGAACATCAAATAAGACCGTACCATTCATTGGAAAATCCCCATCAACACCACCAACGGCCTGGCCAAAAACCGGCAGCCGCCGAGTGCCAAATTTTAACCCCTTAACAATCATACCATTGGCTGACTCTGCCAGATCATTGCCATTATCGTTATATATGCCCGATGATGGGTCTAAATGGGCATTTTGGTGCAAAAATTCCGCATTTCCTTCACCGTTCATAAGCCATTGTGCAGTTGTCTGCAAAACAACGGCTATTTTTTCGAGTGTATCAATACGCGGAGACAACGATTTCCCTTCACGAATATTACGCAAAAAGGAATCGCTCAACCCCGCCTCTAGCGAGGCCTTGCGCTCACTCTTGCCCAGCTTTTCAAGCCGCTGTTTTATACGGCCGGCCAAACTGTCAAAATTATTTTTATTGTTTTGGCTGTCTTTGTTCTGGATCACAGGTATATATCCCTTACAAAATCGAATCGATATATTTTTAATATCTTGTCATAAATACTGATAAAATCAATTTATCATTAAAAAATAATATTGTTTTTATTTTAATGGTTTAAGATAATTATCCACCAGTAGTTAAAATATCCAATAAATTTACCTTGATTTTAACGGTAAATTTACCGTATATTCAAGCAATCATCAATGATGATTATATGTTGGGTGCATTTGATTTTTTGCAAAAATAGATGGAAAAAACGAATGATAATTTCTATAATCTGGCACTTGGATTTTGAAACAAACCAATTGCACAAAATTAGCTGGATAAAGATGTATTAAGCCAAGTGATTACCAAATAATTTCATCATTTTTAACCAAACCACCTCTTCTATTCCATTTCCAATTATTCAAGATTTTTGAAAGAGACAAAATCATCACTTCTTCATAATCGTCAAAAGAACAAAACAAGAACAATTATTAAAAATGTGAGGAATTTTTATGAATAGCAATTTTTCAATCAGCATTAGAAAACGCGGTCGCCCTAAATTGAAAGGCAAATTACGTGAAGCCAATGGTCGGGTTAGCCGTGCCAAAGAGCCTATCCAAAAATTGGCTATTGAAGCGCGAGCCAAAGCCCATAAACTAACAATTGCGCAGGCAAGTGATCCCCGTTCTCAAAGCTATATTGGACGGCTATCGCTATTTGATCGTGCAGGCGGTATCAGTGCCGATCAATATCAAGCAGCATTACGATTTTTAGAAATTCGTAATGATTATCGCCGATCTCTTTTATCACCCGGCGCCTATTATGAAGCAACCGGCATTCAGCTCGGCAGTGAAAATATGGAAGAATATTCGGCCTGGGTTTTACGGGCACGAAGACGCTATAGTGCGACTTTGAAAGCAATTCAGGAAGCACAATTTGATAATGGCAATGAAAATCTTTATGCGGCAATTCAATATATCCTTATCGATGATAGGGAATTGCCACATTTACTTGGCGCTACACGCATGGTGCTCAATGCTTTACATCGCCATTTTTCTCACTTTGAACCTAATCGGCGTAAAAATATCTGGTCTGGTTATATTTCCTTAGGCCAAATGAATAAGGGACCTAAAAACGAGGAAAATTAGGGTTTAAACACAAGGCTAGAATATTCGAGAGCATTTTTACCAAGGCGGCAAAAGTGCTCTAAATTTCAAATCTTTTCCTTGGCAGCAAAATTGTATCTCAACATTATTTAAAGTGGCGGCCTATATATTGAAGGTATTTTAACAATAGGCTTTTTATAATATGTTATTGTCAATCATATCACTGATAATTGCTTCAAGCACATCACCAAAACTATCAAGTTCGCAGTCTTTTCCAGTTTCCCATCCGGGCGATGCAAACTAGTGAATGAATATAAATTTACCAGTTAATTGGCCTTTGGTGATAAGACAAGCATAATCATCAGAGCCTTGGCGATGGGCAAAACACAATATGTTTCGATACGGATAGTAGCTATTAATGCCAGCACTTGTTTTTATAATCTCTTCATCACTTAAAAATACCCAAGGATCAAAATCCATTTTTCGATCGCGTATAACTGTGAGATTTTTATACAGCCTATCTTCAGGACTGTTATTGTTTAAAAATATCAACATTAGTTAGCTACCTTTATATTATGATATTTCATAGATTTTGACCTTGGAACTATTTTTATAAAATTTGGTAATTTTAAAAGTCCGATTGTAATATTTTAATTGTTTTAAAAGATCATAATCGTTAAAGATTAAGCTTGTTGGCCAAGTTAGCCTATTGTTTTAATTCCTTGTTGGTTTTTCATGACAGATGATCTTATTTTAGCATCCCTTAGCCCTTTTCGCGCAGGACTTTTAAAAAATGCCGGTCTTTCCGTTGCGATTGAGGGCGCGCACATTGATGAACGCGCAATTGAGGGTGAATTGGATGCCGTTAGTCCGATAAAATTGGCTGAAACTTTAAGCCTTGCCAAAGCCTATGATGTATCAAAACGCTTTCCTAATGCGCTTGTCATTGGCTGCGACCAAACTTTGGAACTTGATGGCAATGTGGTTCATAAACCAAAAAATATGGAAGAAGCACGGCGGCGGTTAATGGCCATGTCGGGAAAGGTTCACTACCTGCATTGTGGTGTTGCTTTGGTTAAAAACCAAGAAACGATTTGGAGTAGTGTTGAAACGGCCAATATGCATGTGCGTATTTTAGAGCCAAGCTTTATCGGCCATTATCTTGAACGGGTGGGCAATCAAGTGTTGGCAAGCGTGGGCGCTTATCAAATTGAGGGGGAAGGCATTCAACTCTTTGATAAGATTGATGGCGATTATTTTACCATTATTGGCATGCCACTTATTCCATTATTAAATAAATTACGCCAATTGGGGATTATTAATGCGTGAACTTTCTAAGGCTTTTGTCACCGGCTATCCAATTAAACATTCGCGCTCGCCGCAAATTCATCGCCATTGGCTTAAATCCCATGAAATCGAAGGCAGCTATGATCCGATTGAAGTTGCGCCCGATAATTTCAAAAATTTTATTAAAAACTTAAAGCAAAGCGGTTTTAACGGCGGTAATGTTACCATTCCCCATAAGGAAATGGCTCATGATTTGGTGGATCGGCGTGATGATTTAGCCAATGAAATTGGAGCCGCTAATACCTTATGGTTTGAAGGCGATGTGCTTTGGGGATCAAATAGCGATTCCTATGGCTTTGCCAAAAATCTTGATGATTTTGTTGATGATTGGGCGGGAGACTGCGCATTGGTGATTGGCGCTGGCGGTGCGAGCCGCGCAATTATCCATGCTTTACGAGAACGCGGATTTAAAAAGATTATGTTGAGTAATCGTACAAAATCGCGGGCTGAAAATTTAATGGTGCATTTTAACAATGATGTCGATGTGATCGAGTGGCAGGATATGAATGATCATGTGCAAGCGGCTGATCTCATCGTCAATACCACCTCCTTGGGACTTGAAAATCATCAACAAGATGCAAATGTGATGCCCATCGACTTTAAACAAGCGCGCCGTGATGTTATTATTAATGATATTGTTTATACCCCACTTAACACACCTTTTTTAAAGGCGGCTGCGCAAGAAGGACTTAAAACGGTTGATGGTATTGGTATGTTATTGCATCAAGCAATTCCCGGATTTGAGCGCTGGTTTGGTGTGAAGCCAAGCGTCACACCGGAATTGCGGGCAAGCATCTTGCAATCAATGGGTGAAAAAGACAGGTAATTGCATGATTATTTTGGGGTTAACTGGGTCTATCGGCATGGGAAAAAGCACAACCGCCGCATTTTTTAAAAAATATGGCATTGCGGTTTATAGTTCCGATGAGGCAGTGCATGAGCTTTACCTTGAAGAACCTGCTTTAAGCCTTATTGAAGCGGCTTTCCCCAATACAGTGATCAATGGTGAGGTTTCGCGGCAAAATCTATCATCTTACGTGCTTGGCAATAGCGATAATTTGAAAAAACTTGAAGCGATTATCCATCCGCTAGTGCGCAAAAAAGAGCAAGATTTTATAAAATTTCATCAAGATAATTGCGAAAAACTGGTTGTGCTTGATATTCCATTGCTTTTTGAAACAGGTGGTGAAAGCCGTGTGGATAAAATTGCTGTAGTTAGTGCGCCTTATGATATACAAAGAACCCGTGTTCTTGCCCGTGAAAATATGAGTGAGGAAAAATTTGCCGCCATTTTAAAACGGCAAATGCCTGATAGTGAAAAACGCGTGCGCGCTGATTTTATCATTGATACCAGCCAAGGTTTAATTGCAGCAGAACAAGCGGTACAAAATATTATAAAGACCCTAACGGAAAATACAAAAAATGCGTGAGATTATATTTGATACGGAAACCACCGGTCTTGATAAAACCAGCGACAGGGTGATTGAAATTGGTTGCGTTGAAATGGAAAACCGATTTTTGACCGGACGCACGTTCCATGTTTATATTAATCCGCAAGGTAAAGCTGTTCATCCAGATGCTTTGGCAGTGCATGGCATTTCTAATGAAATGCTGGCAGATAAGCCAAAATTTGGTGATATTGTTGATGAATTCTTGGCCTTTTGCGATGGCGCTAAATTGGTAGCCCATAATGCGATGTTCGATCTTGGTTTTATTAATGCTGAATTGGATCGTATTGGCCAATTACCAATTAGTGTTGACCGTATTATTGATACGCTTGCCTTGGCGCGGCGTAAACACCCAATGGGGCCAAATTCGTTGGATGCGCTTTGTAAGCGTTATGGCATTGAAAACAGTCACCGCACATTGCATGGCGCATTGCTCGATTCTGAAATTTTGGCCGATGTCTACATTGAACTTATCGGCGGTAAACAGGGTGCGTTGGGGCTTGCTGCTAACAATAAAAGCAGCAATTCAGGCAAAAACAATAAAGACCAAAATGTTATTACTCTCCCACCGCGGCCAAAATTTTTAGCGCCCCTATTAACTGATGAAGAAAAAGCCGCCCACATGGCTTTGCTTGAAAAAATTGGCCCTAAAGCCCTTTGGTATGCCAAAAGTGAAGATAGTCAATAATAATTAAGAGGCTAACCTTAGATAATTTAGGTTAACTAGAGTCAACTCCAATATTTAAGCAAAGCCGGTAAGCTATATTTGAGCCTTGCCTTGATGTTTTCAACTCACGAGCGAAGGAAGCGATTAACAGAATCGTGAAATTTTGCAAAACAAATGCAATTGGTTAGCATTAAAAAACGTAATAACTCAGTAGAAAGCGGGCTATTTTTGCGCTAAGCCATGCATCTATTTTAAAAACGCACCTTTTTATAAAGGTTTCCCATAAAATACTTTAAATTAAAAATGGCAGATTTTTGCTAAAAAAGTCGACGCCAAAAAAAGCCCTTTGACTGTTATTACAGGCAAAGGGCTTTTTTTTATTTTGGCCAAAATAAAAGCACTTACTGTAAGGCAAGAACCTATAATTTAGGAATTGAAACAGTTACATTAAACTCGCCATTTTCTTCAAGCTTAATGCCCTCATTGGCTATTATATCCTTCTCATCTATACAGATCTTCAACTCGCTACCCTTTGGCGTAACGGTTATGTGGTAAATAGCATCACCATTTTTATAATCAATCTTGAACTGTTTCCAATCACTTGGAATAGATGGATTAATATAAAGCCGGTCGGCCTCTTTACGAATACCCAAAATGGCCTCGGTTGCGGCGCGATAGAACCAACCCGCTGAGCCCGTATACCACGTCCAACCACCCTGCCCGCGCCTTGGCTCAACTGAATAAATATCAGCCGCTATAGCATAAGGCTCAACCTTATAGATTTCAGGCTTTTGGCCATGGCTAATGGGATTGACCATGGAAAATACCTTATAGGCGTCATCGGCTTTACCCATTTTTGCCAATGCCAAAATGCTCCATAAAGCGCCATGAGTATACTGGCCACCATTTTCGCGAACGCCCGGTGGATAGCCTTTAATATAGCCCGGTTCTTGTACTGTTTTATCAAAAGGTGGCCAGAATAGACGGATAAGGCCGCCCTCTTCATCGAGCAGATGCTCAAGCATAGATGCCATAGCTTGTTCTTGGCGATCTGGTGCGGCAACACCTGACAAGACACTCCATGACTGGGCAATGGTGTCAATTTTACATTCATCGCTCAAATGCGAACCAAGCGGTGCGCCATCATCATAAAAACCGCGGCGATACCATTCGCCGTCCCACGCATTATCATGCAAGGCCTTGGTTAATTGTTCAAGATGACCATTCCAAGCATTAACATGGGCTTCATCGCCGCGTGCTTTGGCAAGGGGAATGAATTGTTGCAAAGTGGCACAAAGGAACCAGCCAAGCCAAACGCTTTCGCCCTTGCCTTCAATGCCAACGAGATTCATACCGTCATTCCAGTCGCCACCTAGCATGAGTGGCAAACCATTTTCGCCGGTACGTTTTATCGCTAAATCAAGCGCCAAAGCGCAATGATCATAGAGCGAAACACTTAACCCTGAGCGCTCTGGCGTGAAGTAGGAATCATGCTGGCCTTTGTTTAATAATTCTCCTTCGATAAAGGCGATCTTCTGGTCTAAAATATCGTTATTGCCTGTAACTTTAACATAAAGCGACACGCCATAGCCAAGCCATACTACGTCATCTGAAATAAGCGTGCGTACACCTGATCCAGATTGCGGCAACCACCAATGCTGAACATCACCTTCTTTAAACTGGCGTGATGCGGCATTGATTAATTGCTCACTAGCAAGGTTAGGCTCGAGCAACAGCATGGATAAAGTATCCTGCAGTTGATCGCGGAAACCAAAGGCACCACTTGCTTGATAAAAAGCAGCACGCGCCATAATGCGGCAAGCATAGGCTTGATAAGGCAACCAGTGATTGACCATCATATCAAAAGATGGATCTGGCGTTTTTACCTGTAAAGGTGCGGTAAAATCGCGCCAAAATTGTTTTTGCTTGGCCAATAGATCGGCAAAATTTGATTTTTTTGCTTCATCCAAAACAACTCTAGCCTGATCAATATTATTGCCATTGCCAAGATAAAAAATAACCTCTGTTGTTTCACCGGCAGCGATTTCAATATCAACTGCAAATGCGCTACAAGGATCAAGTCCAGCTTCAACACGATTAGAAAGGTCTTTTGCATCGCGGATAGCTTGCGGATGCTCAATCACTCCCAATGGACCAATAAACTCGTTACGGTCTGCGCTAACACTGCTTGGCTTAATTGAAGCGGCAACAAAGCTTACAAAATCAGCTTTTTCAGTTTGATAAGGATTGCGGACGAATAAAGCACCGCGCGCCTTATCATGAGTTGGTACAATGTAAGGAGCATTTTTAGCGCGTACTGATCCCAAAACCCATTCGGTATAATGATAAAGACGTAGGCGCCTTTTCGTGGTCGAGTTGTTTTTAATCGTCAATCTTGACAATTTTACCGGATTAACCGGGTCAACAATATGGGTTAACTGATAATCCACCTTGTCATGGGTTGACGAGAATTGCGAATAGCCCTGCCCGTGACGCGCTTCATAAACCACATTATGATCGCGTTCCACCGCAGATACTGGTGAGAAACTGCGCAAACTATCACGATCAACAATATAGAGCGCTTCACCGGGGCGATTTGAAACTGGGTCATTCGCCCAGCGCGTTAATTGATAATCGCGGCTATTACCAGCCCAAGTGAAACTTGCGCCTTCGCTTGAAACATGCATGCCAAAATGCTCATTGCTAATGACATTGATCCAAGGATGAGGCGTGGTATTGGCACCAATAAGACGCGTGACATAGCTACCATCACTATCAAAGCCACCATAATTATTCCAGAATTGCAAATCCTTGCCATTGGCAAAGCGCCGATCATCAACCTTACTGATAAGGCCGATAGCTGTTGCCTTTGGTTTTATATTGGCTTCTTTATCAATCAAACTTGTTTCATCGCTAGCATTAGCAATGATGAGGCTATTATGTGGCGTAGATTTACCTAATGCTTTGTCATTACCAACACCATTTGAAAGCTTGCCATTGATTGGATCATTGGCAATGCTTTCCATGCGCTTTAACTGTTCTGCCAAGGTACCATTAGCGGCATGAAGAACAATGCGAGCGCTGCTAAGTAAAGTATCAAAACTTGCATCACTAATTTGGTCGCGGCGAATGGTAAAGATATGAGGCTTTCCATTACTATCATTGGAGCGATTACGGTACCCTTCACACATCCAATCAATAGCGCGCTGTGTGTCTTGAGCATAGGAAAAAGCACGCTCATTTAAAACAACGCAATCAACAATCAAGCCGCGTGTGCGCCAAAATTCATGGGCGCGTAGCAAATTTTGTAAAATGCCAATATCGGTTTCATTGCTAATGCGTAAAACGAAAATTGGATAGTCACCCGATATTGACATTGGCCAAAGGTCAGATTGCTTACCAAGACCGGTTGCAATGCGCTCTGATGGCAGCCAAGGCCGCTCAGGATAGATGAGATAGCCAGCATATTTTTGATAATCAAGCGCTTGCTTTGGTGTAATGCCAACCTGATATAAAGTCACTTGCGAACGCGTCCAAGCCACTGCAAATTCACGCGGGAAGGCATTTGGTTGGCGATAATAAGCAATGTTATTTTCTAGCTTTTCACGATTATCGGCAACAAGTGTCCAAAAGACGAGGTCAATTTTTTTGTGGGCGGGCACGCGAACCTTGCAGCGAATAGCAGCAATGGGGTCAAGCACACAGCCTGATGAACCAACAAATGTCTTATCACGATCAAAAATAGTTGGTCGCCAGACGGTTCTACCACGGCCGATAAAGGCAGCGCGATCTGTTTCAGCTTCCGCCTCACGGATAGCACCTGCCGCATCGGTAACAAAATGGCTTACATAAATATCGCGATCATTGGGGCTACGCTTACGGCGATGGGCAAATATAGTTGCGCCGTCATCCGCAATTTCTGTTTCCACAAACATGCGCGAGAAAACTGGATGGGCTGCGTCAGTATCTGCGGTGGTTAAAACAAGTTCGCCATAAGAGGTAATCTCGATAATGCGATCTTTGCCCGTGGTATTGATAAGCTCAATTCGCCGTCCCTCACCATCGCCCTCAGAAGCAACAATCACTTCAACGGTTGATTTTATGCCATCAACGGTTTTGTGATATTCCGCTTTTTCAGCGGTGAATACACAAAGACAATCTTCCTCGCTGACACGGGTTGGCTCACTGGTTGCCGACCACCACCGGCCAGTTGACACATCGCGCAAGAATAAGAAAGTTCCTTGTTGGTCTTGGGCGCTATCGGCCTCAAAACGGGTCACCATTATATCATTCCAACGGCTATAGCCTGCGCCCTTTGAAGTGAGCATGACATTATAGCTGCCGTTAGATAATAATAAGGTTTCACGCGCTGCCGCCAATGGATCATTGATAATGCGCATTGGTGCATCTTCAAAGCCGCCTGCATCGGAGCGCATGGGATTTGCAGTTTTGGCATGGACAACGGGAATTTCACGCGGTGCTTTTTCTTGCAATAAAAGCTCAGTTGCTTCAATTACCGGATCAGAATGAAAACGCTCGCGCATAATGCCATCAAAAATGACATTGGATATAGCAAGAATAGACATGCCGTGATGGTGGGCATAATAATTATGCACTATTGCACAATGCTTACCCTCAGGTACACGCGCTGGGGTAAAATCAACCGCATCATAAAAGCCATATTGTCCCAAAGCACCAATTTGGCGCAAATTACGCAAATTGCTAACTGCTTCACTTGGGCTATATTGCGCAGCTAATAGGCTTGCATAAGGGGCAATAACCGCATTACGCGATAGGCCGCGTTTAAGGCCAAGACTTGGTACACCAAAGGGACCATATTGATAATTCATCTGCTGGTCGCGCGCATTAAATGCCGCTTCCGATATGCCCCAAGGTAATGAGCGTTCACGCGCATAGCGAATTTGCTCACGCACAACAAGTCGGTTGGTCTGGTCAAGCAGCGAGCCAAGCGGCTCACGCATCACCAAAGGTGGCATCAAATACTCAAACATTGAGCCAGACCAAGATAACAAAGCGCCTTTCCAGCCAACAGGTACAAGCAAACGACCAAGACGGAACCAATGCTCAACCTTAAGATCGCCCTTAGCAATCGCAAATAGGCTTGAAAGCCGTGCTTCTGAAGCTAACAAATCATAGCAGCTTTCATCAAGCTCGTTTTCTTGAACGCGGTAGCCAATGGATAATAAACGGCGTTCCTTGCGTTCAAGGAAATCAAATTTCATATCAAAGGCATATTGACGCGCTTGCTCGGCAAGACGGATTAAGTGTGCCCGCAAGAAATCGCTATCATGGTCGCCGGTTATATCCTGTTCATGGGCGGCGCAAGTGTCTAACAAACGTTCGGCCCAAGCCAAAGCTTGCGCAGAGCGGCTGCTATGCAATTCGCTGTCAAGTTCGCGTACCAATTTTGCAATATCACTTGCCATTAGGCTGATATCATGAATACGGAAGGTTGCGGTTTCCGGCTCATTCAATAATTGGAAAACAGCACGGCGGAAGTTTTGTGTCCGGTCAAAAATACGCGCGCGTAAGGGGCGTAAAACACGCCGATCATTTGGAATTTCCGCCAAGGCTTCCTCAATAATATCATTGACATCATTAAGACCGGCAAAATCGCTTTGTACATAAACGGCAGGCGCTTCCGCCCAAGAACGCAAGGCTGATGATAGGGTGACCAAATGGCCGGCAAGATTGCCCGAATCGACAGTTGAAACATAAAGCGGCAATAATGGACGCAAACTATCGGTTTCATACCAATTATAAAGATGGCCTTGATATTTTTCTAGCTTGCCAAGGGTTTCAAGCGAAAGCTCTAGACGGCGCAAAGTATCACTAAAACTAATCCAACCAAAATCACGGGCTGAAACAATTGCTAGCAAATAAACACCAATATTGGTGGGCGATGTGCGCTTGGCAACAATTGGTTCTGGTTCTTCTTGAAAATTATCAGGAGGAAGGAAGTTATTTTCCTCATCGGCAAATGTTTCATAATACAGCCAAGTGCGCCGTGCAATACGGCGAAGTTCTGCTTTATCGCTGGCATGAAGTTCAAGCGAATCTTGTACTGCAGCCGAGCGGCTAACAATCCAAGCGATAAAGGGTGAAAAAAACCAAACAAGACCAAAAGGAAGGGCAAGTAATGCGGCAGGTGCGGTTAATAAAATTGGCAAGGCAATGGCAAAAAGACCAATAATACTTGCTGGCCACATAAGACCAATATAAGAGATTAAATTATTAGGCCCCGATTTTGTTGCAGCCGATGAACGCCATTCCAATAAATTATGATGAGAAATGCCAAGCCGATAAAGGGTGCGAATTATTGCGTCCACCATATAATAAGCGGTGTGAGCAATAAAGGTAACCCGCAAAGTAGCCTCTGCGGTATTTGATGAAATGCTGGTTAATACCGCCTGTAAATGGCCGCGCATTGAATAATCACGATTAATCGAGATTATGCCGCGCAATACACCCAAGGTTGGCGCAATAAACATGCCAATAAGCAAAAATGCCTGCCATAAAAGTGCCGTTGATAACGGCATTAAACACCAACCAGCAATCGAGGCAGCACACCATAAAAGCGGTGTTAGTGACCTGCGCAAATTGTCCTGCATTTTCCAGCGGGTGATAAGGCTAATACCACGATTTTTAAACAAATAAGGCAAGAGTTGCCAATCGCCACGCACCCAACGGTGATGACGGGCAGCGTCAACTTGATAGGCGGTTGGATAGTCTTCAATTACTTCAACATCGGTAACGAGAGCCGCACGTGCATAGCCACCTTCAAGCAAGTCATGGCTTAGAACGGCATTTTCATCAATGCGGCCATCCATGGCGCGTTCAAAGGCATCAATATCATAAAGCCCCTTACCGGTAAAACTACCCTCGCCTAGCAAATCCTGATAAGTATCAGAAACCGCAAAGACATAAGGGTCAATACCGCGATTTAGCGAAAATACACGTTGCAAGAACGATGCTTCTTCACCGGTGGTGAGCGATGGTGTTACCCGTGGCTGCAAAATACCATAACCGGAAATAACATTATTGGTTTTTGGATCATGAACGGGACGATTGATTGGATGAGATAATTTACCCACCATCAATGTAACTGAATCCGGCGTTAAACGCGTATCGGAATCAAGTGTCATGATATAACGCACATTGCGCGGTAAATTGGGGTCGATGGGAAAAAATGATGTATCTTGATCGCCGCGTAATAAAAGATTAAGCTCGTGCAACTTACCGCGCTTACGCTCCCAGCCCATAAAGCAGCCTTCGCTTTTATTATATAAGCGGCGGCGGTGCAAAATGAAGAATTGCGGTACATTATCACCAAAATAATGGTGGTTTAATTTGGCGATGGCATCGCGAGCATAATCCAGAAGATCAAGATCTTCCTTAGTTTCTTCTTCTTTGGCATCGGGCCAGTCGCTTAACAATACAAAGCCAATTGCGCCATTGGGATTATTTAGATAATGCACTTCAAGATTACGCACCTGCTCATCAACACTATCGCGCGAATTGATCATGGTTGGCACCACTACCAATGTGCGGGCATCTTCAGGAATGCCATCCTTATATTCGTAACCGATAAGGCGGTGGGGCTCCACCGTCCATGAAATGAGCAAATTATAAAGGGCAGAAGCAATATCCATCGATGGAAAAATGGCAAAAGCAGTAAATAGCAGTGCAAAGCTTTGCGGTAGCCCCAAAAGATGCAAACAGCAATAGACAATTGCCAACAAAACAAGAGTAAGGACGGTAACTGGAACAGCAATATTCCAAATGCCAAGTCCCTTGAAAAAACGCATGAATTTATCAGAAAATGTTGGCTGATAATCGCATTTTTTTTCAAGACCACGACGCCCCTCACCGACTAAAAACCAAGCAAGCGAGCGGATAGCAGGATTTGCTTTAAGATTTTCTTCGCTGCGTGTTTCATCGGCAAGTTCTAAGGCCTTACGGGTAACAGTCAATTCATCATTGGGCGAGCGACGAGCAAGCTTTTCAATAATTTTCCGGTAATTATTACGCGAATGAAAATCAACTTGTGAAAAATCACTATTATTACGCAGCAAAAAGTCAACATGGCTGACGCTTTCAAACCATGACGTCCAATCAACGTCATCAATCGCTTTCAAAGACTTTATGACGTTGCCCATGGTCACGCCGCCGGTTGCTTGGCGACTATGCTCATTGGCCATGATTGTTTCACTGTCAATATTTTGTCTGCTTAACTCGTCATCAATCAAGGTTAAGGCTCGGCTACAATCTACCGATGCGCCACGTAAACGGTTAAGCAAATGGGCGGCAAAACTTGTGTCCCCCAAAAATTCGCGATAACCAGCAAAAAGTTCGTTGACATCGTCTTCCTCACCCATGGCAATAATTTTGTCGGCCACTTCATTAGCGTTAAAACGCATTTGGCGGGCTTTTTCGATACGCAAGCAAAGACGGCGAGCATTATCGATGAGTAAAAAGCGGATAGCTGATGGCAAAGCCCATAATTCACCAATACGTAATGGCTCTTTTTCTTGATAGCCCTCGACCATTTCAGTCAAGGTTTCTAGAGAAAAGTTACTATCGGTATGGGCAACATAAAGCCAAGCCATTGCGAAAATACGGGCAATCTTGTCATTATTACCATAGGCTGGCAATTGCTTTAAAAAGCCGCGCGGAAAATCGCGCCGCGTTTGCTGGATAGCTTTATCAATGGTGTAATGATTATCAAGCAGCCATTGCGCTGCCGGTGTTACCGTTTCATTATTACGTGCTGCTGCATCGGTTGCGCGAAAGACATAAAGAATGATTTTGGAATCTTCTGATAGGCGGCCACCGAACACAAAAGGATCATATTCAGGCAAGGAAATAGGCTCATGTCCTGCCATTTCATTGGCAAGCTCGCGCAATTGACTAGCAGATTTATAAACCGCACGGATAGGGCGGGCTGCTAATTTTTGGCTTTGCCAATTATCTTGTCCGAAATGAAACCAATTGCCCGATACAATGTTTTTTACCATAAATCACTATCCTTATGCCCAAAAAGGCGATTAAGACCGTATTTTTAACCTTTACAAGCGCCTATCCATTTGCGGTGCTCAAAAGACATATTCTGAAGTATTTTCCATTTAGTTTAAAATGAAAAAACACCTAACATATTGTTTATATTTTTTTAAGAAAACACTTATTAACTAATCAGTACCATTATCAGCAAACCAAATACTGCAATTAAAAACATAGCCATTGCAACATGGTGAAGATGTAAAAAAATTGCGTTCAACCAACTTACGCTCTCCCTTGTGTTTGTTTTATAATCTAAAATAAAGCGCATGGAGTGCCTTCGTTATAATAGCTGTAAAACCTATCAATTCAAAGAATAATATTTCATAAACGCCCAATTAGCTTAACCAATTCTGTATAGAACCTTCTATCCTGTCCATTCTGAATTATTTGCAAATTTCAATTTTGGCAATCGATTTTATCCCTTATAAAAATATTAAAAATCAATAATATAATTATTGTAAGCCTACAAAAACTAACGTGCCTAACAATGAGATGCAATCAGCAACTTTAGCATTTGGTTCTTACAATAATTACAAACAGAATATGGAAATATTTTTAAAATTTACCAAATCATCCAACACGTTTTTTTTCACTATGTAATGATTACAATTTACACAGCAGCGAGCTTTCATAGATTTTTAGAATAAATCTACTCCCCTAACCGATTTTATGAAACATCATCATAAATTGGATAAAATGTTGCTCTTGTCCAAGGGGTAAAACCTAGTAGCATTTTTTGATCATAAGACTTTGATAAAATTGAAAAATAATTATAGCGACCATATGCAATATGTGGAGAAGATAGGTCTTAAACGCAAGAAATATAAAATTTTTACTTGGAACGACAAAATTATCGATAAAATTTTCCTGTTCCATTTCAATAAACAAGTCCTGACCCTAGCCACTTTTATTATGGCCTATAGAAAGAATAAATTGCAGCAGGCAGCGCCGATATCTAATAATGAGCGGACTATACCGACAAAAAGCCTTTAATTTAAGTATGTAGGATAAGCCGTTTTACACCTTAAAAAACGGCTTATCTTTATTCAAGCGATTTATTGTGGCTGATTGTCTTCTCTATTGCCTAATGGCAATTCTGGAAGGAAGTCCTCAATATCTAGTTGTACTTCACTTTCACCGATTTGCTCACGCACTTCAATCATTTCAAAATAGCTTTCCGCAGCAAGATAGGGATTGCGCTCGCCCTTTTCTGTCGATGGCGACCAGAAAAGCTGCACTGGCGTTGCCGCATTGCGCAATACTGCACGTACTGGTATTTCAGCTGCTTCACCAAGTTCTAAAGCTTGTTCAAATTTTTCGAGCTTTGCTTCACCCTCAATATGAAGGGCAATAAAATGTGCCTCGATCAATAGCGGTAAAGTAAGTGTAAGGCGCGGTTCTTCCGCCCCTCTTGCGTGAATTGGCACAACGAGGGCGCGCGATTGTGGATCGATTGCTTGCTTTAAGCGGTCGCCGCCTGGGAAAAATGACGCGGTATGGCCATCAAGCCCCATGCCTAGAATAACCACATCAAAAGGGCGAGGAATATTATTAATGCGGCTTGCCGCAGAAAAAGCAGCCAGTTCTGCGGTAGTTGAGCGCATATAAAGCCCGATAAAACGCGCTCTTTCTGCATAATTTTTCAATAAATGTTGGCGCACAAGCCGTTCATTGGAACGAAGATGATCAGGCGCTACAAAACGCTCATCAACCAAGGTTATGGTAACCTTATCCCAAGCAATATCAATCTGTGATAAATAGTTGAAAAACAACTTTGGTGTTTCTCCGCCAGAAACAGCAAGAGTTGCTTGGTTGCGTTCATTAATCGCCAAACTAAGCTCGGTTGCAACACGGTCGGCAAGCGAACGGGCAAGATCTTCTGGTCGATCAAAAGTATGGCGATCTATATGTAATGCAATCATAAAAAGGGCCTCAATCCATATCATTCCACGTGCGACCATCGCGCTCGATCAAAGCGATCGAGCCAGACGGCCCCCACGTACCTGCTGTATAACCTTGGGCAGGTTGTTTTGTTTCATTCCATCCATCAAGAATTGGGTCAACCCATTTCCATGCCGCTTCAACTTCATCGCGGCGCATGAATAAAGTTTGGTTGCCGCGCATAACATCCATCAACAGCCGCTCATAGGCATCAGGATTACGCCCTGCAAAGGAGTTGGCAAAGCTCATATCAAGCGGAATTTGTCTTAAACGCATACCGCCCGGGCCGGGGTCTTTCAACATCATAAATTGCTTGACACCTTCATCAGGCTGCAATCGTATAACCAAACGATTAGCCATCACAGGGCCTGCATCTTCGCCAAAAATAGAATAGGGAATAGGCTTAAAAGTAACAACAATTTCAGACACCCGCTTGGTCATGCGCTTGCCGGTGCGCAAATAAAAAGGTGTGCCTGCCCAGCGCCAATTATCAATATCGACCCGCAAAGCAACGAAAGTCTCGGTATTGCTTTTATCACTGCCAAGATCCTCAAAATAAGACGCCGCACGTCCGCTTTCCGATGCACCAGCCATATATTGACCACGCACCGTAGCTGTTTGCACATTATTGGCATTGACTGTACGTAGTGCCCGCAAAACCTTTAGCTTTTCATCGCGCACAGCATCGGCACTATTGATAAAGGGGGGCTCCATCGCAACAAGGCATAATAATTGTAGCATGTGGTTTTGTACCATATCACGCAAAGCGCCAGCTTTATCATAATAGCCTGCCCGTCCCTCAAGCCCGACCGATTCCGCAACGGTGATTTGCACATGGTCAATATGGTTAGAATTCCATAATGGTTCATAAAGTGCATTGGCAAAGCGCAAAGCCATCAAATTTTGTACGGTTTCCTTGCCAAGATAATGATCTATTCTGAAAATTTGGTTTTCTTGGAAAACTTGACCGATTGCATCATTAAGCTCGCGCGCTGTTTCAAGATTTTTACCAATTGGCTTTTCAACAATGATGCGCGTATCCTTGGTAACAAGGCCATTTTGTCCAAGCCGTACTGCAATATCACCAAATAGAGCAGGGCCAACCGCCAAATAAAAGGCGCGGACATCAACCGGTGCTTCCTCGATTTTTTTCTTCAAATCGCCCCAACCTTTATCGCTCGTTGCATCAACGGCTACATAGGAAAGGCGTTTTAAAAACTTTTCAATCTCTTCGTCATTAATATCATCTTTTGCAACATGCTTATGAAGGGCAATAGCCGCAAATTGCCGGTATTCCTCATCGCTCATCGGGCTACGCGAGGCACCGATAATACGCACAGGTTCTGATAACTGGCCAACAAGTTGGCGGTGATAAAGTGCGGGAATTAGTTTACGCTCAGCAAGATCGCCAGCGCCGCCAAATACAATACAATCAAACGGAGGAATTGAAATACTATCATGGGCCATGAAGAATACCTTATCCTGATTGGTTAACCAGTTGTTGAAGTGGCTCTATTTATTACAAATAGAAAATCCTATATTTATTCTATAAACCCCTTATGGTTAAAAAGGTTCATATATTTAATGCGGTTTTTTTGTATATTTATTCAACGTAATCCGTAACACACAAGCAGAAAAACAAGTCAAACTATATGACATGACTGCTTCGCAATTATTGGTATATTAATCACATTGCTCCATAAAGAAAATAGTTTATCTAACTGTTTAACGCGATATACAATTATTATTCGATATCCTAAAACTAATTTAAATGTCCATCTTATTTTGACGGATATCATTTTCCGTTAACCAATTTACGGCAAACTCTTACCATAATTTGCATGGGATAGGTTGGCGTTTCCAACCTTTTATAAGGGGAAAACTTTGTCAAAAGATTATGATATCAACAACCAATTATCGTTAAAAGGCAAAACGGCATTAATTACTGGGGCAGGGGCCGGCTTTGGTGCCGCAATAGCCCAAAAATTAGCGCTAGCGGGTGCCAATGTGGTACTTGCCGATATTAATTTGAAAAAAGCAGATACTATCGCCAAGCATATTGTGACTGATATTGGCAAAACGCAAGAAAATACCGCCATTGCAGTTCAAGCTGATGTAACCCGTGAAGGTGATATAGATCATATGGTTACAAAGGCGCTGCAGCATTTCAAAAAAATTGATATTTTCATTGCCAATGCCGGCTTTGCCCATCCGCAAGCCGATGTAACAGATGTTGACGAGCCTACTTTTGATCTTATACTCGCTGTCAATATTAAATCCCTTTATTATGCTGTAAAAGCTCTTGTCCCGCATATGAAAGAAAATGGCGGCGGCTCCATCATTACACTAGGTGCCACCATGGCAGAACGACCACAATCTGGCTTCAGCTGGTTTGGTGCCGCAAAGGGCTGGGTAATGAGCGCAACACGTGCTTTAGCACTTGAGCTCGCACACGACAATATTCGTGTCAATTGCGTATGTCCAGCCCAGTCGGATACCGCAACTTTTGACGTTTTCTATGGTAGCCTTGCCGAAAAAAAACGTCAGGAATTGATCAACTCAATTCCACTTGGCCGCCTATCTAACCCTCAAGACGTTGCCAATGCTGCCCTTTGGCTTGCAAGTGAGCAATCATCCTTTACAACAGGCGCTATAATACCCGTTGACGGCGGCTATAATCTTTAGATGGGCAATCATTTTTGGCTATTAAGTTGCAAATAGTTGTTTTGAGCACTTTACCTTGGCAATCACATTCATGGATGCCATTTTTAATAAGCTTTAAACGTCATAACCTATTTTTGATAGCCATCAAACATTCTTTAAAATGTCACTTAATGTTCATGAAACAGAAACAATCCGTTGTATTTTAATAGGCTTCCCCATTAAGTCTTTCCGATATATTCCTTATGACAGATAAAGAAAAATTAAATTAAAACAACAAATAAGGAATAGCACCATGAAATTATCAGCTTTGACATTAGTCGTAATTTTGGCAACAAGCTCTGTGGCATTGGCAGAGAATAATCGCAGTTTTTTTGGTGATGGTTCACCTGAAAATTCTTATATTTCTGGACAAGGTGCATCGGCAAATATCAATAATAAAAGCAATTTGCCAGCCAGCTTTAATGGACGTGATGCGTTTGGAGATGGCTCGCCTGAAAACGGCTACACAATCAATATCCAGAACCGGTCCAACACCCCATCAAATTTTTCATTCAATGATGAAGGAAGAAATGGTTTTGGCGATGGCTCACCACTTAACTAATAGCTTTACGCTCTAAAAGCATAATTTTTGCCTCTTTGAAAAACCGCTGTATGGCTCGTCCGTCAGCGGTTTTTGCTTGAGCTATACAATTAAAGCACGGCATAGAAGAAAAAAGACAATTTAGTCATGATACCAATAATCTGCCAATGAGGACTGCCAACGAAATTGATACAATATGTCGATATTAATCTGTCTTCTGATCTAAAATATATTGGCTAAATTCTTAGCTATAAGAAAAAAATATTTTAAATCAAAATCAAGGATTATTATCATGAAATTATCAATTTTCACATTAGTAACAATTTTAGCAACAACCTCTGCATCATTTGCTTAAAACGGCCGTATATTCTTTAGCGATGGATCGTTAGAAAATAACTATGTTGCGCATATCGCTACAACTGATCATAGCCAAAACAATCTGTCCTTCGATAATGGCGCGCGAACTGTCTTTGGTGATGGCTCTCCTGAAAATCATTATACAACACGCTCTCATTCTTCTGCTCAAGGCATATTAGTTAGTGCTTTTGGTGATTATAGTAGAAATGGCTTTGGCGATGGTTCGCCGCGCAATGACCAATAAGGCTGAAAGATTATTGAAGTTAAGTGAAACGGACAAGCTTAAACAAGTTAAAACCGCAATAACCATCATGGATATTGCGGTTTAATCATGATTATGATGCTCGACATTATAAATGCCAGTGCAATTTGATAGCTAAATGTGAATTTTTTAATTCAAGCTGTTTTTGTAAAATTCCCCGTTGCAGATGCAAAAAAACGGGGAATATAAATAATATTAGTCAAACAGACTGGAAACCGATTGTTCGGCCGCGGTGCGTGAAATAGCTTCGCCCAATAGGCTAGCAATAGAAATGACGCGAATATTGCCGGTTTGTTCAATAGCAGTGGTGGGCTGAATAGAATCAGTAATCACCAATTCTTTCAACTTAGATGCACCAATACGAGCTGCTGCGCCACTTGAAAGCACACCATGGGTAATATAGGCAGTAACGCTAGTTGCACCTTTTTGTAACAAGGCCTCTGCTGCATTACAAAGTGTACCACCAGAATCGACAATATCATCAAGCATCAAGCAGTTTTTACCCGCAACATCACCAATAACATTCATCACTTCTGATTCGCCTGGACGTTCGCGGCGTTTATCAACAATAGCAAGCTGGGCATCAATGCGTTTAGCAAGAGAACGGGCGCGTACAACACCGCCAACATCAGGCGATACGACCATTACATTGTCGGTTGTATAATTGGCTTTAACATCACGAGCTATAACAGGAACCGCATAAAGATTATCGGTTGGAATATCAAAAAAGCCTTGAATTTGGCCCGCATGGAGATCCAACGTCAAAACGCGGTGCGCACCTGCTTCAGTAATGAGATTAGCAACCAATTTTGCAGAAATAGGCGTGCGCGGCCCAGGCTTTCTATCTTGGCGAGCATAGCCAAAATAAGGAATAACTGCGGTGATCCGCCGAGCTGAAGACCGGCGTAACGCATCAATCATGATCAACAGTTCCATTAAATGGTCATTTGCGGGGTAAGACGTGGATTGCAAAACAAATACGTCTTTACCACGAACATTTTCATGAATTTCTACGAAAACTTCTTGATCGGCAAAACGGCGCACTGTCGCAGAACCTAAAGGGATATTGAGGTATTTCGCAATATCCGCAGCTAAACGTGGATTTGCATTTCCGCAGAAAAGTTTCATTTGTCCATCCTCTGGCACTGTTGCTTTGCCTAAAGAGCTTTTTTTAAAAAGTAATGCCATTTTTTTACATTATTCTTCTAACGACTGCGAAAAATAATGCCTATTTCCAATTAATGGTAAAAACGATTTTGGTAAAACTTATTTTCAGGTGATGAAGAGTGAAATTAGTCATTTACCATACATGTTACAAATAAAGTGCTAGTATAGCAAACCCTATATCACGCAACATGCAAAACCGCATATTCCATCGCATAGTCCTATGGCTGTTGATGACTGTTTTTAATATAATTCCAATAAAGGCGTTTTAACGTTCTGAGGATAAAATGCAATAAGACATTTTACATTCAACAGCATTTTAGCAAAAAATTTATAAATGTGGTAAATATGCCAAGCAAGATAATAAACAAGTCTCATAATGAAACAATTAAGTCTATTGCATTGTGTTAGGGTTTCAAACACATCTTGTTTTAAACACTAAAATATCTTTACAATCATATTCAATATGATTGGGAGGGAGGTAAATAAAAAAACGTTGACTTTATTTGACTTCATTGTACGTAAGGCCAGTAAAACCCGCGATTTAAGAGCTTATAAGTCAACCTCATAATAACTAAAAATATTGTTCATTTCAGCAAATGATTTTTTTAAAATTATTTGCGTTTGCGACCATAAAGTTCAAAACGATGATGAATAATATCATAGCCAAGTTCACGAGCAATTTCCTCTTGCAATTTTTCAATTAAGTCAGAGCGAAATTCGATAATCTCATTGCTGTCAATATCAATAAGGTGATCGTGATGCTGACCTCCTGCTTGCTCAAAACGTGATGGGCCACCTTCAAAACTAAGACGATGGATAGCACCGCATTCTTCCAAAACCTTCATGGTGCGATAGATGGTGGATAGCGAAATTGTATTATCAATAGCATTGATTTTATTAAAAATTTCAAAGGCATTAGGATGATCATCGGTGCTTAATAGGAAATCAAGGATGATGCGCCTTTGACGCGTGATGCGTAAACCAGCTTCGCGCAATGCCATTTCATAGCGTGATTTTTGATCCATAGCTGCCTTTGTCATCACCTGCTTACCGTTTTCCCATGCTAAATTAAAGTTTGCCTTACACTTTGCCAATATATTTATTTTATTATAAACCTGCGATCAATTATATAAATAAAAAAACATATCCATTGCAAAAAATGGATATGTTTTCCAATATAAAAAGCTTCACTTATAATAATATGCGTCACCAATGCGAAGCAAATATTTTATGCGCGAAGTACGCCGTGACAATGCTTATACTTCTTGCCAGAGCCGCAAGGACATTGCTCATTACGACCAACTTTGCCCCAAGTTTCAGGATCATTTGCGTCACGATCAGCAGGATCAACGATCCTTTCTTCTTCAAAAGGTATCGCAAGCGCCGCTTCTTCAAAAGAACCAAATTCGTCAGCTTCAGGATGATTTTCAGTCATCGGCGGCAATTGTGGGGAAGGGGCTTCTTGAATAATTTCAAAGCGCATTAATTTCGACACCACATCGCGGCGCAAATTAATTAGCATGTTTTGGAACAGCTCAAAGGATTCTGTCTTATATTCATTAAGCGGATCACGCTGCGCATAGCCACGGAAACCAACAGCTGATCGAAGATGATCAAGATTGCCCAAATGTTCGCGCCATAAAGTATCAATTGTTTCGAGCAACATGGCTTTTTGGAAATATTGCATAAGCTCAGGACCAAAACGCTCGTCACGTTCTTTTACGCGTGCCTCAAGTGCTTCGCGAACCCGCTCAAGGATTTGCTCTTCACCAATACCTTCTTCATGGGACCAATCTTCAATTGGTAAGTCAAGATGCAAGGTCTGGCGCAGATCTTCAGCAAGTTCCGCCGGCTTCCACTGTTCAGAATAAGTACCTGCAGGAATATAATGATCAACCATATTATCAATCACTTCCTCACGCATTTCAGCGATGAGTTCATGAAGATCGGTTGAGTCTAATACTTCATTACGCTGCTCAAAGACCACTTTTCGTTGGTCATTCATCACATCGTCATATTTAAGCAGGTTCTTACGAATTTCGAAGTTACGAGCTTCAACCTTTTTTTGCGCCTTTTCAAGCGCCTTATTCATCCAAGGATGGGTAATTGGTTCGCCTTCTTCAAAGCCAAATTTTTGCACCAAAGCGCCAAGTTTGGAAGAACCGAAAATGCGTAAAAGATCGTCTTCGGTTGAAAGGAAGAACTTAGAACGACCAGGGTCACCCTGACGTCCAGAACGACCACGCAACTGGTTATCAATACGGCGGCTTTCATGACGCTCGGTTGCAAGAACATAAAGACCACCAGCTTTTAGCGCAACTTCCTTCAAGCGCGCAATATCTTCACGAATGGCTTTTGCCATTTCATCGCGCTCTGGTCCTTCAGGAATATCAGCCAATTCCTGGCTAATACGCATATCGGCATTACCGCCAAGCTGAATATCAGTACCGCGACCTGCCATATTGGTCGCAATAGTGATCGCACCTGGTACACCTGCTTGTGCAACAATATAGGCTTCCTGCTCATGGTAACGAGCATTGAGCACTTTTAGATCAGTAATACCTTCCTTGCGAAGACGGTCGGCAAGATGCTCCGATTTTTCAATCGAGGTGGTACCAACAAGTACTGGCTGATGCTTGGCATGCGCCTCGCGAATATCTTTAACAATCGCCTTGGTTTTATCCTCGATGGAGCGATAAATAACATCATCTTCATCAATACGGATAACCGGAACATTGGTTGGAATTTCAATAACATCAAGCCCATAGGTGCTGGCAAATTCTTCAGCTTCCGTTGCACCCGTACCAGTCATACCAGCAAGTTTTTTATACATGCGGAAGTAATTTTGGAACGTGATAGATGCAAGCGTTTGGTTTTCGGGCTGAATCTTGACGTTTTCTTTGGCTTCCAAAGCCTGATGCAAGCCTTCAGAATAACGCCGACCCGGCATCATACGCCCAGTAAACTCATCAATAATGACAATTTCATCATTGCGGACGATGTAGTCTTTATCGCGTTGGAAGAGTTTATGGGCTTTCAAAGCATTATTAAGGTGATGGACAATGGTGACATTTTCAATGTCATAAAGCCCTTCAGCTTTTAAATAACCAGCTTCTGCCAAAAGCTTTTCTAGCTTTTCCGTACCTTCTTCGGTGAAAGTTGATGTCTTTTGCTTTTCATCAATTTCATAATCTTCTGGCACCAACGGCAAAATAAACTTGTCAATAAGGGTATAAAAATCAGAGCGATCTTCAAGCGGTCCTGAAATAATAAGCGGCGTACGCGCCTCATCGATCAAAATAGAATCGACCTCATCAACAATCGCGTAATTATGTTCGCGTTGAACCATCTGGCCGCGCTCAAAAGCCATATTATCGCGCAGATAATCAAAGCCAAGTTCATTATTGGTGGCATAGGTAATATCGCAATTATAAGCAGCACGGCGTTGATCATTGTCAAGATCATGAACGATAACGCCAGTGGTTAGCCCTAAAAAGCCAAAAAGTGGGCGCATGGTTTGCGCATCGCGGCTAGCAAGATAATCATTCACCGTAACAACATGAACACCCTTACCTTCAAGGGCATTAAGATAAATTGGCAAGGTAGCCGTTAGGGTTTTACCTTCACCGGTACGCATTTCAGCAATACCACGTTCATGCAAAACCATGCCGCCTATAAGCTGCACATCAAAAGGGCGCATACCCATGACACGTTTTGATGCTTCACGTATGGTTGCAAAAGCTTCATTCAACAAACTGTCCAGTGTGGCGCCATCAGCAAGACGTTGTTTGAATTCGGCAGTCTTTGCACGCAACTCGTCATCACTAAGGGCAGAAACCTGCTGTTCAAGCGCATTAATTTGCGCAACACGCGGGCGCAAACTTTTAACACGGCGCTCATGCGCTGAGCCAAAAAGTCTGCGAGCCAAACCACCTAAACTGACCATTACTGGTCCTTTCCATTCTTAAATAAAACCACTTGGATTAAGTATTAATCCAAGTAAACCACTTTTAAACCTAAACAGCTTTTATAAGTGCAACAACTATAATGCAACTCACAAAAGTGCATGTCATTATAAAACCTGCTTTAAAAACCAAATAATGACTTGAATAATCTTAAGCTTTTAATAATTTCACTAAAAAAGCAATTATAGCTATTTCACGTGAAACATTAAAAAAAACTAAATCAAATCTTTGCCTTTGATGGATAAAGCCATCAACCCCGATTTTTCAAGAAATTACTATATAAACAGAATATAGAAATTTCTTGACAGATAAGAAGCAATAACCAAATTGTCAATATATATAGCTAAAATCGCCATTACAAAGTGCTTAAAGAACAACTAATTATAATAGAATTATTATAATTTTGTGGCACAATAAAGGGCGTAACTAAGTCATTTTAAGCTTTGACGCCAAGACCAATAGGGCAAGATACGCCCGTGCCTTGTAAACCACAATAACCATTGGGGTTTTTAGCAAGATATTGCTGATGATAAGCTTCGGCATAATAGTAAGGAATATGCATTTTTATTTCGGTAACAATATCACCTAAGCCACGTTGATGAAGGGCGTTGCCATAATCTTTGGCACTTTGTTCAACAATAGCAAGCTGATCATCATCATTTACATAAATGGCAGAGCGATAATTATTACCCATATCATTGCCTTGACGCATAAATTGGGTCGGATCATGTTCTTCCCAAAACAGTTTTAAAATCTGTTTAAGGTCAATTTTGCTTTCATCATAAACAACCTCGACCACCTCAGTGTGTCCTGTGCGGCCGGAGCATACTTCCTCATAAGTGGGATTAGGCGTTGTGCCTCCTGCATAGCCAACACTTGTCACGATCACTCCTGGCAAGGACCAAAACAGCCGCTCGGCGCCCCAAAAACACCCCATACCAAGATAAATGCTTTTTAACGGCGATTGCCATTCGCCTTTAAGTGGCTCACCATTAACGAAATGCTTGTCTGCAGTGGCGATTGCATGAGACCGACCGGGTAAAATTTCATCACCCTGCGGCATTTTAGACTTATCAAAACCAGATGATGTCATAGAATGCTCCTTAAGCTTTGTATTCGTATTAAATGGTAAATTGTTAATATGAAATAAAGTACCGGCTCAATTTTATTATTGCCATATAGCTTTCAAATAAGCATCTGCAAAATTGGGTGCATTTGTTTCCAATGCACCCTTGTTATTTCTTTCAATGAAATTTTAGTTGCCAAGCTCTTTCGAGCGTTCACAAGCAGCTTTTACGCATTCAACAATCATATTTTCCATGCGCTTATCACCCATTAAAACGGCAAGACCTGCAGCTGTTGTACCATTAGGACTGGTGACGCGCTCACGCAAGAGCGATGGCATTTCAGGCGAACTGGCGGCCAAAATACCTGCGCCTTTTACGGTTTGGCGAGCAAGCAACAAAGCGGTATCTTCATCAAGACCAACCTCCATACCAGCGCGCGCTAAACACTCAATCATATGGAAAACATAAGCGGGACCAGAACCAGAAAGACCGGTGACGGCATCCATTTGATCTTCTTCAACCTTAGCAACTTCACCATTTGCATGTAAAAGCGCGCGAACAAACTCTTCTTGGCCAGCATTAACATGGTCGTTGATGCAATAGACCAACATGCCTTCACCAATTGCGGCAGGTGTATTCGGCATTGTGCGCACTACAGCTGTTTTTTCACCAAGTAGCTCGGTAAATTTTGCAATTTTTACACCAGCCATAATGCTGACAAAGGCAGCTTTATTTGCAAATTTTTGATAGGCTGGGGCAATCTTGTCAAACACCTGCGGTTTTACGGCAAACAATACATAATCAACAGCGACATTTTCGCCAATGCCCTGCGCATCGTCATAAACATGAACGCCAAGCTCTTGAGCGCGTTGGCGCAACTCTTCATTTGGTTCAACAACATGAATCTGGTCGGGCTTAGCGACTTTTTTATGAAGCCAGCCCTCAACCATGGCACGCCCCATATTACCACAACCAACCAACACAATATTATTGCTCATCTCATCATCTTTCTATTTGATCCTGTTTTAAAACAGAAATCTTGATATTTTGCATCATGCTTAAAAGCGACCATAGGCTTGAAGCCGAAATAGTTCAAACACTGTTTTTATAAAAACCAAAATGCGCCCATTTTGTCACAGATTTTATAAAAGCAAGGTCCTAACCTTATTTGTGGTAAATTAATTCTTTTAAAAGAGTACCATCATCGTTTAACTTTGCTAGCAATTTCTATATAGGTTTATAAGAGTTATAGTTTGAAAAGTGACCTATAATACGATTATAACAATTTGCACAAATAAAACAGGCTATTGCTGCTTGAGTGAAGGGGAAACTTCATGGTGGTGATAGGCATTAAGTAAACACACAATTGGAGCTTTACGGATGGCCGATATTATTGATGGAAAACTGTTGGCAGCACAAATTATTGAACAGATCAAACATGAAACTGGGCAATTAATGGCAAGCCATAATATCCGTCCCGGTCTTGCTGTGGTTATTGTCGGGGAAGATCCAGCAAGTGAAATCTATGTTTCCTCAAAAAGTCGCAAGGCAGAAGAATGTGGCTTCAAATCGGTAACCCACAAACTTGATAGCGATATTAACGAAAAAGACCTATTGCGTTTAATCACTAATTTAAATGGCGATCCAGCCATTCATGGTATTTTGGTGCAATTACCGCTGCCAAACCATATTTCAGCTGAAAAAGTAATCGAAACTATTTCACCACGCAAAGATGTTGATGGCTTTCATTATGTCAATGCGGGTAAATTGGCCATTGGTGCAATTGATGATACTTTCGTACCATGCACACCCGCAGGCGCAATGATTATGATCCGCCGCGTCCTTGGCAATGATCTTTCTAATCTTGATGCGGTGATTGTCGGCCGCTCCAATATTGTTGGTAAACCAATGGCTAGCCTATTACTTGCTGCCAATGCTACAACTACTATTGCCCATAGCCGCACTCATGACCTGCAAGACGTTGTTCGTAGCGGCGATATTGTGGTAGCTGCCGTTGGCAGACCAGAGCTTATTAAAGGTGATTGGATTAAGCCGGGTGCGACAGTGATTGACGTTGGCATTAACCGCATTGATGCACCGGAAAAAGGCGAAGGCAAAACCCGCATAGTCGGCGATGTCGAGTTTGATAGTGCGAGCCAAGTCGCAGGTGCTATCACGCCAGTTCCAGGCGGAGTAGGGCCGATGACCATTGCCATGCTTATGGCCAATACCCTTAAAGCTGCTTGCCTATCTGTTGGTGTTGCCGCTCCACAATTTGATTAACATTTAAAAAAGAGTATTTATCTTTAAGGGTTAAATGCTCTTTCTTGGTGGCGCGGTTTTTAAATGCTTTACTGATTGAATTTAAAAGTGGGGAAAGATGAAAATGGTGGTTAACGACAAGCGAAGTTTCTCGGCAATTTTAGGTTTGCTGGTGTCGTTTTTTACTATTTTTATTGCCAGTCCCTCATATAGTTTCGCCAATGATAGTTCCGCTGAAGCAATTGGCGGTGGGCTTGTGCTTTTGAAGCGGCAAGATATTGCCATGGTGTCTGAGGATCTTTATATTTCACAAAGTAAAATTGAAGTAAATTATATTTTTGAAAATCTTACTAACCGCGACATTACCACTCTTGTCGCCTTTCCTACTCCAGAATTGCCCGTTGAAATGGACATGGATATAGGTAATAATAGTATTCCTGATGCCAATCCTAATGGGCGTGAAGTAAATTTTAGGGTTTGGGTTGAAGGTAAAGAGATTGCTGTCAAAGAAGATAAGCGCGTTATCCAAAGCGATGAAAATTATGGCTATTCAGGTGATGATTATCATATCACCTATTATTGGCAGCAAACTTTCCCCAAAGGAAAAAAAATCCATGTGCGTCACACCTATTCTCCTATAGTAGGTGGTAGTGGTTTTTACTCCCCGCTAGACGCTTATACCATGGCTATTGATGATAAAGAGCTATATTGCCCTGACGGTGGCTTTAAAAAAGCCTTGCAACGAAAACAAGAACAATATCGGTTTGCTTACTACAATACGCTTGGTTATATCTTAACCACAGGTGCAAATTGGGCAGGTGGTACAATTGGTGATTTCCGCTTGGTTGTTGATAAAGGGTCACCCGATGCTTTGGTCACCTTTTGCGGTGAAAATGTAAAGAAAATAAGCCCAACGCAGTTTGAAATGCGCGCCCAAAATTACCAACCAACCCATAATATTGGCGTCATTATCGTTAATGGTTTTTATAACATGGATGAAGATTAGGTATAAAATTTGTTTCTTAACCAAACCTATTTTTCTTAGATATTATTCAAAAAATCAATCGAGATTTTTTAAAGTTTTAAAAATTCGCAATTTATATATAGATAAATCAGCAGGATGTACATCCTCACGAACAGAAAACCTAGGAAGCTCACTGCGCCAATAAAGCTCTTTATCATTAACGGCTGACGATAAGGCCGCCAATAAAGCAGGATTAAATCCTATATAGTAATGTGGATTTCTGGCAATATCGAGTGCAAATGGATTTTCACCTTGAACATAAGACGCTATCTTTTTAACCGATGCTTCTTGTTTAAAAAAAGCAATGACAGTTAAAGTACCCTCATATTCAGGGGTTGAGCAATAATAAAGACCACAATGCTTAAATTGGTTTAAAACAGTTTCAAGTGCTTGTTCTTCACCATTTGCAAATAACTTGCTTACTGCGGCCAATGCTGTTTGGGGTAGATAATCGCGATCTTGATCTACGATCAATGCTACACTGCCAATATCAATAAATAGCTGGCTTTGTTCTTGCCATCTATCACCTTTTGCCTCCGGCATATTCATATATTTGCGGTAATCATCAACATATCCCATATGAAGTGCATAACGGTAGTAGGTTGCTAAATTATTTTTGCCGATCGTGTCAATATAACCTGATTGTAACTCATTGATTGCGTATTCATCTAATTGATCAATCTTTGAGCCTAATATTTTTTCAATTTCTGGATAACTATCGGTTAATAATCCTATGTAACTGATATAGGAATTATCCTCATAAAATTTGTAAAAATCATTACTTATTAATTTTTGGATTAGCTGTTGTTGATATTCTCCGCGAAAGAAATATATCCAGCTATGACGCATGATAGTATCTTTACAAGATGAATTTTTACTATCTACTTTAGACAGTATTTTAAATAATTCGTCACGATTTAAGCTAAAAACCTTAGCTAATTTTTGTTTTACGTCGATGGTAACACCATCATAATAATGCAACTGTTCCTCATAGGTTTTAAATATTCTTTCATCATGCATAAGATGGCTATCATCTAGGTCTGAAAAAATTTGCTCATAGGAGCAAGTAGGATCTTTGACAGCCTCCTTGGCGCTTAAAAGCAAGACTGCTCCAATAATACCAAAAGCTAACAAACTAAAAATTATACCCCACCATGTTTTTTTCAAAACGATACCCCCCCTTTGATAATTTTTTAGTATTTACAAAAATAGCAGCTTTAAAAAGGCAATAATTCACTATTATAGCTAATAAAAACAAAACATTACTAATTTTTTTCTTTTTTGTAATTTTTTGTTTACTTGCATTTGATCATAATATATCGTAATTTGATCAAAATAAACATGATCCATAAAATGCAGTATCAAACTGCTTCATCAAAATAACAGGATCGTGATAAAAAATGGGATACTGGTCAGGGAGGTAATCTACCAGTAAAATTTGTTTGTTATAATCTGCACAGTTTACATGCAATACGAAAAGCTAAGGTTTACAAGCCTGGCAAATTCCTGCACTGTTTGTGCAAGATTTATAACTGTTTTTTATGCTGTTGTTTTAAAAACGCGGCAAAAGAATATAATTTTAACAAACATAAGATTTAGGGTGAACATAATGTCTGTTAAGAAAATTTTTAAAACCTGCCTTATTACTGCAGCCAGCGCTTTAGTGACCCTTGGTGCAGCAGAAGCGCAAAACAAGAAGCTGTTTATTTTTAACTTCTCCAACTATTTTGCCGATGATACAATTTCTAATTTTATCAAACAAAGCGGTATTGATACCAAGCTTGACTATTTTGATACCCATGAAATGTTGGAAACACGACTTATTACTGGCGGTAGTGGCTATGATGTTGCTTTTGCTAGCTCTCCAGTGGCAAGCCGGCTTATTCCAGCCAATGCTTTGCAAAAGCTTGATAAATCGAAACTGAAAAATTATGGCAATATTGATCCATTCTATTTAGAAATGATCAGCACATTTGATCCAGGCAATGAATATATGGTGCCTTATATGATCACCACGACCGGCATTGCTTATAATGTTAAGAAAATTAATGAGCGGATGCCTGATGCACCCGTTGATAGTCTTGATATGTTCTTCAAGCCAGAAATTGCAGAAAAATTTACCAATTGCGGTATTGGCATCAATGATTCGCCAAATGAAATTATTCCTATTGCCTTGAACTATCTTGGACTTGATCCTTACTCTACCAACAAGGAAGATCTTGCCAAGGCAAAAGACCTTTTAATGAAATTGCGTCCCTATATTCGCCACATGCGGACAGGACAATTACTTGATGATATGGCATCAGGCGAACTTTGCCTTGCATTAATGTGGAATGGCGATGCAAATATTGGTGCCCAGCGCGCTAAAGAAGCCAATGCTGGAGTTGAAGTGATTTATCGCTTACCAAAAGAAGGCACCAGTATAACTCTTGATAATATGGTTATCCCTGTAGATGCGCCAGATCCTGAAGAAGCTTTGAAATTCATCGATTATATCATGGAACCAAAGGTAACCGCTGATATTACCAATGCAGTGTTCTTTCCTAATCCAAACACGGCGGCAACACCGTTTGTTGCCTCTGATATTCGTGACAATCCCAATCTTTATCCACCTGAAGAATTACGCAAAAAGCTTTTTGTTGATAAATTATTGTCGCCACGTGATGCGCGTGAACGCACACGTTTATGGACTGCTTTTAGAGCAGGAAAATAAGCTATACAAAGGGTGGTTTCACAACGGCTGCCCTTTTCTTACCATATTGTGCGATATGTGATTTGTGTCTTTCCGTTATTTTAGCCTGATGATTTATGGGGATAGTTAACCATGACTCCATGTGTTTCGATTAAAAATGTAACCAAGATTTTTGGTTCCTTTACTGCCGTTAATAGTATCAATCTTGATATTGGCGAAGGTGAATTTTTTTCCCTGCTCGGGCCATCTGGCTGTGGAAAATCAACCCTTCTGCGCATGATTGCTGGATTTGAAGTGCCAACAGCCGGCACAATATCCATTGCTGGAAAAAACATGACCGAGGTTGAGCCTAATAAGCGGCCAACCAATATGATGTTTCAGTCTTATGCACTTTTTCCCCATCTTACTGTTGCCAAGAATATTGCGTTCGGTTTGGAACAAGAAAAGCTGTCCAAAGCTGAAATTAATTTACGAATAAAAGAAGTTGGTGAGAAATTAAAACTAACCGAATTTATGGACCGCAAACCATCAAGCCTATCTGGTGGGCAAAAACAGCGTGTGGCATTGGCACGGGCGCTAGTCAAGCGGCCAAAAGTTTTGTTGCTAGATGAGCCTTTGGGTGCATTGGATAAGAATTTGCGCACCCAAACGCAATTGGAATTAATGCGACTACAAAAGGAACTTGGTATTACTTTTATCATCGTCACTCATGATCAAGATGAAGCGATGACTGTTTCATCGCGTATTGCTATTTTGGAAAAGGGCGAAATTATCCAAATTGGTACACCAAGCGAAATTTATGAAAAGCCACTCACGCGCTATGTGGCAAAATTTTTGGGTGAAACCAATATTATCACGGCAGATTCAGCCGAAGAAGACGAAGATGGTAATAATCTGATCATTGAAAGTGCGGAAGTTGGTGGAACAATCAAGGCAGCTTATTCAGATCGTGTGTCTTTAAGTGAGAAGTTTTGGTTATCTATTAGACCAGAGCGGATTGAAATTGCTAAAGTTGGTACTCAAGGCGTTGAAGGTTTGAATGCTGTTATCGATGCAATCACCTATACTGGTATTAAACGTAACTATCGCATGCGTCTTTCAACCGGCAAAATAATCGATGCCATCCGTGTCAACCAAGGCATTGAAGATGATTTTGAAATTGGCGATAATGTTATTGTCCATTGGCAACCAGATGCTGCCTTGTTATTGGCAGATTAGGTAGGAGGCCTTTGCTTATGATAAATCCTGATAAAAAAAGTTGGGGAGCAAGGCTGCTCATCGGCATACCGGGGCTTTGGCTATTTCTATTTTTTCTTGCCCCTTTTGCCATGGTGGTGGCGATTAGTTTTTCAACCGCCCGCATTGGCATACCCCCTTATGATTTTTTGGTCGCGGTAAAAGACGAAATTGTCTCTATTACCCTCAATCTTGAAAATTTCCTTTATATTTTCTCAAGCGACACATATCTTCTTGCCGCTTGGACAAGTATCCGCATTGCCGCCATTTCTACAGTAATTACCTTGCTCATTGCCTATCCGCTTGCTTATGGTATTGCATCAGTTGATCGGCGCTATCGCAACTTTTTGGTTTTTTTGATTATTATCCCATTTTGGAGCTCGATGCTTATCCGCGTCTATTCGTGGATTGCAATATTGCGCAATGACGGCCTATTAAATATTTTCTTAATGAATCTTGGTCTTATCAAAGAACCTTTGGTGATTTTAAATACCGAAATCGCTGTGTTTATTGGTATAGTCTATACTTATTTACCATTCATGGTATTGCCGCTTTATTCAACCCTTTCAGTAAGTGACCGCACCTTGATTGAGGCAGCTCAAGATCTTGGTTGTTCGCGCATTAAAGCCTTTTGGCGTATAACCGTGCCATTAAGCATGCCTGGTATTATTGCTGGCTGTGCCCTTGTCTTTATTCCAGCTATTGGTGAATTTGTAATCCCTGATCTTTTGGGCGGAGCTGATACTAATATGATTGGTCGCGCTATCTGGATCGAGTTCTTTAACAATCGCGATTGGCCGCTAACTGCTGCGGTTACGGTTGTGTTGCTCGGTGTGCTTATTATTCCGATAAGCATCATGCAAATGCTACGTTCACGACAATCAGCAAATGGGGGGAAATAATTATGCATCGCGCAACTTGGTTCAATTATTTATCCATTGGGTTAGGATTATTTTTTATCTATCTACCCATTTTTGTTCTAGTTTTTTACAGCTTTAATGCTAACCGCTTAGTATCAGTTTGGGGCGGATTTTCTACCCAATGGTATAGCGCAGTTTTTAACAATCACTCCTTGTTAACCGGAGCAAAAATCAGCTTTATTGTTGCCGCTTGTTCAGCAACAGGTGCAACATTTTTAGGTACCTTATCCGCTATTGTTCTTAACCGCTTTAAAAGATTTCGTGGTCGTAGCGTCTTTAATGCAATGTTATTGTCGCCAATGATTATGCCCGAAGTGGTTTTGGGCATATCTATGCTTTTGATGTTTGTGGCGCTTGGTATTGATCGCGGACCAATTACCATCATTATCGCTCATATTACTTTTACCATGTGTTTTGCTTTTGTGGTTATTCAATCGCGGTTGAGCGAGCTTGACCCATCACTAGAGGAAGCCGCCCGCGATCTTGGCTGCACGCCTTTTAGTGCTTTTGTCAAAGTGGCGTTACCCAACCTTGCCACCGCTTTAATATCGGCTTGGTTATTGTCTTTTACGCTTTCACTTGATGATTTGGTTATTGCGAGCTTTACCACAGGGCCGGGCGCATCAACCCTGCCAATGAATATTTATTCGCAAATTAAATTCGGTCTGACGCCAGAAATTAATGCGATTTCAACCATTATTCTTGGGGTTGTGGCAAGTGGCCTAATCATTGCGCGATTATTAACGCGTAATTCAAAATCCGCCGCTGCTGCCGCAACTATATGATGATGCGCTATCATGGTGTAAAGATTTGATAAAAAGCCGTCAGCTTTCAAGGCTGATGGCTCTTTATACCTTCAATAACGTGGACTGGGTTTTGACAACTCTCCGATTAAAACTGCGATTAAAAAAACGGGAGTTAAAAGTATAAGCTCAAAGGTGCTCATGGGTCTCGATTGCCGCGAACTTTCGCTTCGAGGCTGCGCTTTTTCCGTTTCTTTTTGTTTTTGTCGATTGTTTAAATTATTTGGATTTAATTTAGGCTTACTATCATGCTTCTCACCGCTATATGCAGCCTGATAATATTCGGGCTTTTTAGTGCATGCTGCTAATAGCGATGATATAAGCAATATGCTAATTGCTATTTTAAAAAATTTGATCATTGAATTACCCCTTTTAATTGAACAATGTTCATAAAATTTACAAAAAAATACAGTTTTTTTGCATTTAGTTAAAACCCTCGAAACAAATGCAATCTCGTCGCAAGGAAAAGCGACGAAACCTCATTCAAAACAAGAATGCTCTAGCGTTGATTAAATCCTAATGATTTAAACTGAAGTTCAACCGGATAAGACTTTGCCTATAAAGCTTAACCAATTTAAGATGTTAGTACCTTATACAATTGCAACGCCGCAGCAAAAAAATGAGTTTCATGGATGCTTCCCAATTTTTTAGAAAGGCATTTTTTAAAATCATTTAAGCTAGCTTTTTAAAATTAAGTTAAAACTTATTTGAACGACCATTAGCAAAAAATCTTTACCCCTTTAATTGAACATCGTTCATTTTTGCGAAAAAAGCAAGCGGTATTTTTGAATAATTGATAATCCAAGATATTTGAGTTAATGCGGGATAATTATAGTGGAAAAACTAAAACAGGCACTTGAGTTTAAACTCATGGTCAATAAACGCCTGCCTCTAACCCGATAGACGTTTAACCTTAAATTGCTACGTTTATGGTTTCAAATTACCAATCCATTTTAACTACACCTAACAGCCATGTTGCGCCACGAAGAAAATTTTTCTTTGTGCAAAGATGCGGTCTTTTAATCAAATTTACGTTATTAATAACTTGACATACAAACTCATGTTTGTTAGCGAGATATAAATCTACTTACATTCATATATTATAATAAAAAAATTCAAAATAGAATTTAAGCTTATTTTAATATAAAAAAAATTTATGTAAGAAAAAATATATCCAATATTATTGATGTATAAATGCACAAGAGAATGGACATTCCAGATGAAAAGTAAAAATCAGATTTTAAGAACTTTAATGTTAACTTCAACTGTTTTTTGCCTTCATTACACCGCGGCGAATGCGCAAAGCTTAGAACATGAACAGTTAGATACGGTTGTAATTCAGGCTGATAATAATCCTAATAATAAGGATATATTGGTTGACAAGATTTCAGCCAAAGAGATAAGCGCCAAACAGGTGGACAATGTCCGTGATATTTCTCGCTTGGACCCGTTGATTAATTACAACCGTCAAAATAATAGTTTTAACATTCGTGGCCTTGATAGTAACCGCGTTTTAACCACTATCGATGGTATTCCAATGCCGTGGTTAAACGACATTTCACGCGGTGTTAAAGGTGGCCCATCGTCCTTTGACTTTGGTGCATTAACCTCGCTTGATATTGGTCGCGGTTCTGATTCAAGTCTTTATGGCTCGGGTGTTTTAGGCGGCATTGTCATGCTGCAAACCATCAATCCCGAAGATCTTATTAAAAATAATAAGAACTGGGGTTCCATCACCAAGGGGTCTTATGACTCATCGGATAATAGCTGGCATATAAACCAAGCCTTTGCAGTTAAGGCGCAAAATACATATGTTATGTTGCAAGGCGGATATGTTGACGGTAAGCAGCGCCGCAATAATGGCGAAGGCGGTGGCTATGGCACGGCACGCGTTTTTGAAAATCCCGAAAATTACGATCAAAATAATCTTCTATTTAAGCTTAATCACTATATTAATCCTAATCATAAAATTGGTTTTACTGCTGAGCGCTTCAGATCAGATCGTAATATTGATGTTTACAACCAATCAACTGTCACCTATCAGGCTGGTACTGCCGAGCAAGAACAGAAAAATCGTCGTGATCGTTTTTCTTTATCTTATGATTATTATGGTGATGGTCAACAATTTCTTGACCGCTTTGCAACGGTTTTCTATTGGCAAAACCAAGAAAACAATATTGAATCTCATGCTCAACGCCTTGTGGTGCCGAAGGGAGATTTTAGGCGAAATAATGAAATCAAAGATGAAAATTACGGCTTTACTTTAAGGGGCGAAAAGAAGATTGAAACCGGCACAATAAGCCATAATTTCCGCTTTTTGGCCGATGGTTCATCATCAAAATTCCAACAATATGCTAGCGGAAGTGATAGTTGTCCACCACCACCCCACACTGGTATTTATTTACAATGTCGGATGCTCCACACCAACCAATCCGATGCACCCGACACCAAAAGCAAAAGCTTTGGCTTTTCTATAGAAGATGAAATCGGCTTTTTTGATAATCGGTTACGGCTTACCCCCGGTGGACGCTTTGACTGGTATGAGCATAATCCGCAAAAAACGGCCAGCTTTGAAGTTAATCCATCCTTTAAAGGCTATCCTGAAAAAAATAACGCATCACGGTTCTCACCAAAGCTTCGGGCTGAGTGGCAAGCCAATAATGATTTGATGTTTTATGCACAATGGGCACAAAGTTTTCGTGCGCCAAGTGTAACAGAACTCTATCTTGATTATACCAATCCTGGAATTTATCACGTTATCGGTAATTCTGCCCTAAAAGCAGAAACAGGCAATGGCTATGATATTGGATTAAAATACGGCAATGAAACTCTAAATGGCTCCCTTGGTTTATTCACCAATCGCTATAAGAATTTTATTGATTATATAGAGTTGGCGCCAACGCGTGAATATATTCGTGGGCAACGTGCTTATATTAATAAATCACGGGTAAAAATTTCCGGCATTGAAGCAAAAGGCCAATGGCAGATCACCCATAATTGGCAGGCAAATATTGCTCTTACTTATATGGAAGGTAAAGATACAGAAACCGGCGAATATCTAAATTCTATTCCACCATTTAAAGCCGTTTCCAGTATTGCATATCAACAAGAGAATTGGGGCGCAGAATTATTTATGACTGCAGCTGCAAAACGCGACAAGGTCGCCGCTAATTCACAATATGCAGTTGTACCCGGATTTGCTGTCTTTGATGTGACAGCATGGTGGCGTCCAATTGGTGAAAAGGGTCCAAGATTACAAGCTGGAATCTATAATATTTTTGATAAAACCTATTGGAATAGTGTGGAAATGCCCGCCCTTTCAAACTTTAAGAAAGACTATTATAGCGAGCCAGGCCGTAACTTTAAAATTTCTTTTGTACAAGAATTTTAATTTTACAAGAATTGACTAAGGCTAAAAATATTTGTTTTCATCAAAGTTAGGCAAAACCAAATTATGAATCAAAAAACAGCACAAGCGCTGATTTCACGCTTTGAAGCTTCAGTTGTAACATCAAAGGGCTTTATTCGTGAGCGCGATTTTGCCAAACAAAATGGTATAACCGAAGCAGATATTTTTACCGCCTATAGCATTATCTCTCAATTTGAAGAATTCGTCCCCAATCTTGGTTTGCTTCTCTCCATGCTCAACCAATTGGGGTCGATCATGATTATCACGCGCAATGATTATGCAGTCCACCAATTGCGTGGTTGTTTTGACGGCTTTGATGATCAGCAAGGGATTATCACAACCTTCGGCGATATAAATTTATCACTTTCAAAAAATCAATGTCATCGTATGTTTTTTAAAACCAAAATCATCGATGGGCAAAGCTATTCTTGTTTAGCCATATTTGATAATCTAGGGATTGCGGTATTAAAATTATTTGAACAACCAAATTCCAATCATCAAGCATGGCAAGATTTGATTGAGTCTTTACGAAGCAATAAGACCTTGCCAAACAATCCGTCAGTCGATGAAATAAGCAATAGTCAACCAAAACCAACAATAGAAGACAAACAGGTCACTCATGAATTTTTAAAATCTTTAATAGAATTTTCAATTCAAAAAGGGCTTATATTTCATTGCAAAATATGCAATCAAAGCTGCTGTCAGAGCTTTAGCGGTATCATCCATAATTTTAAAATTATAAAAACATGGTTTAACATTATGGATGGCAGTTTTAACCTTCATCTAGATATCAGCCAATGCCAATTAAGTGTTAAAAAAGATAATAAGAGATTATTCTTAAATGCAAAAAGCAGCGATAATCGCGAAGCTTGTGAAATAAGCTTGGATTTGGCTGACGTATCGGTCGAAGACTATTTTGATGAGATTACCAACCAATATGGGATAAGCAAACAATGATAAAATATTTATTGCGCATTGTTTTACTGCTATCGGCTTTTTTAACTTTTCAGGTCAATTTGGCAAACAGTGCCGAACCTGATCAGTTAAGCGAAACCCTAATAAATGAAAAACCAGTAAATGAAAGGCTCGTGGTTATTGGTTCAGGCCTTATTGAGACAATTTTTGCCTTGGGCGCTGGCGATGAAATTATTGGTCGTGATACCGCTTCAACCTATCCAGAACAAGCAAAAGCGATTGCTGATATTGGCTTTATGCGCGCCTTGTCACCAGAAAGCATCTTATCACTCAATCCGCAAAAAATTATTATGTCCAAGGGAAGTGGGCCAGCGACATCAATTGAACTTTTAAAAAAATCATCGGTTCCACTCATCATTATTGACGAGGAATTTTCGCAAAAAAGCGTTATGCAAAAAATTCAAGAACTCGGACAATACTTAAACAGACAGAATGAGGCCAAGGCACTTGCAGAAAGTGTTAACCGTCAGTTTGATGAATTAACGAATTACGTCAATAAAATTGAACAAAAAAAACGTGTATTGTTTATAATGTCTGTTCGCAATGGCCGGATCATGGCAGCTGGACAAAACACCGGCGCAAATGGCATGATCAATTTAGCCGGTGGTATAAATCCTGTGCAATATGACGGCTATAAATTGATTAATGATGAAGCAATTATTGAGCTTGCTCCTGATGTTATTTTAACAATGAATTATAATGGCATGGCGGTAACAAGTGAAGAAATATTATCTGTGCCTGCACTGCGCTCAACTCCAGCCGGCAAAAACCAAGCTTTTTTTAGCATGGAAGCTCTTTATTTGATGAATTTTGGCCCAAGAACTGCAAAAGCAGCTCTTGAACTAGCAAAACACCTATATCAATAACGTCA
The DNA here is from genome assembly GCF_014117425.1 of Bartonella sp. HY038. Lineage (NCBI taxonomy): Bacteria > Pseudomonadati > Pseudomonadota > Alphaproteobacteria > Hyphomicrobiales > Bartonellaceae > Bartonella > Bartonella sp. HY038. The sequence goes on along the minus strand of NZ_CP059725.1, from coordinate 3,154,882 downwards.
AAGCCAATTAATCTAAGTTTACATTTTAAGCATAACGAGAAATATCAAGCCCACTTGGGTCAATGTCGGGGCGATTGCCACTAATAATATCGGCAAGGAATTTACCGCTGCCTGTTGACATTGTCCAACCTAACGTGCCATGGCCGGAATTTAAATAAAGTCCTTTAAATGGCGTTGCACCAAGGATTGGCACACTATCGGGCGTAACTGGACGACGACCCGACCATAATTCGCTTTGCGATGAATCGCCAGCACCTGGAAACATTAAATGCAGGGCTTCTTGCAATGTATTACGCCGCGCCTCTTTATAGGTGAGATTATAGCCAGAAACCTCTGCCATACCGCCAACGCGAATGCGATCCCCAAGCCGAGTAACGGCCACCTTGTAAATATCGTCAATAACCGTTGATACTGGTGCCTTTGCTTCGTCAATAATTGGCACGGTAATCGAATAGCCTTTTACTGGATAAATTGGCGCATAAAGACCAAGCGGCTTTAACAAAAACGGCGTAAAGGAGCCAAGGGCCACCAAAACCGCATCAGCCGTAAAACGCCCCTTGGATGTTTGGGCGCCAATCACTCTATCACCATCACGCAATAGGGAGTGAATATCGGTATTAAATAAAAACTCGACGCCTTTTTCTTGGCAGAGTTTCGCTAATTTTTCAGTGAAAATTTTGCAATCGCCAGTTTCGTCATCGGGCGTACGTAAGCCACCAACAATTTTATCGCCAAGATCTGCTAAACCTGGTTCAATGGCGATACAACCTTTGGCATCCAACATTTCAAAATTGACGCCATCAGCACGCAAAACATCAATATCCTTTTGCACTGCCTCTAATTGATGAGGATCACGAAAAAGCTGTATCGTCCCACGCATACGTTCATCATAATGGATATTGGTTTCTTCGCGCAATTCTTTAAGGCATTGCGCGCTATAATCAGAAACGCGGATCATTAAAGCTTTATTTTTTTTATACTTGTCTTCGCTACAATTACTAAGCATAGCAAACAACCAGCGAACCATATCAAGATTAGGACGCGGATGAATAATCAATGGCGAGTTTTTGCGAAACATCCATTTCATTGCTTTAAGCGGCAAACCGGGGGCTGCCCATGGCGTTGTGTAGCCAAAAGACACTTGACCTGCATTGGCAAAACTTGTTTCTTCTGCCGGTGCGCTTTCACGGTCAATAATGGTGACCTCATGGCCAAGCTTGCTAAGATACCAAGCTGAGCTAACACCAATAACGCCACTTCCCAAAATAAGAACTTTCATAATCATTTCCCCTTTTATATATTGCTGCATTTATAACTATGACAGTCAAAATAAGTTTTATGATTTATAGAACGAAACCCAAGGCGCTTTGCGCAATTGGCTGGCGTTATTTTTAATGCCTCCTAATTTGAAATATAACGCCGCTCATAACGCCGTCCAAGTGACGTCAATATTTCATATGGAATGGTTCCAGCATCCTTTGCCACTTCGTCTATAGTTTGATGTTTACCAATAAGTTCGACATAATCGCCACGTTTTAACTTACCCTCTGGCAAATCAGTTATATCAATGGTCATTGAATCCATTGAAACACGGCCAATGATTGGCAAACGAATACCGCTAAAATAGGCAGCACTCTTGTCGCCAAGACAACGATGCCAGCCATCAGCATAACCAACAGCAATTGTTGCTAAGCGGCTTGGACGTTTGGTGACATAAGTGCCGCCGTAACCAACCCGCACACCTTCCCCTACCAAGCGTTGTTGAATAACGCAGGCTTCAAGACTAACCACAGGGCGCAAAAATTTACCGGTTTCGCCCATTGGGTCAATGCCATATAATGCAAGGCCAGGCCGCACCAGTTGAAAGCGAAAATCTGGCCCTAAAAAAACACCGCCAGAATTAGCCAAAGCAACAGGAGTTTTCGGCAAACGCTCTAGCATTGCCTTCATACGGTTTAATTGATCAAAATTAGCAAGGTTTTCAGGTTCATCAGCGCAAGCCAAATGGCTTATTATGAATTTTATATCAGCATATTCAAATATTTCAGGATTATCCGCCAAAATTTCAAATTCTAGCTCATCAAGCCCAAGCCTACTCATGCCAGTATCAAGCTGTAATAATGCCGGTAATTTTTTATCTAACTTCTTACAAAGTGCTTGCCATTCTAAAATAGAATCAAGCGAATTTAAAACTGGAAGAATTCCGCGTTCCGCAGCTATAGGGGCAAAACCTGGTTGAATGTCATTAAGGACGGCAATCTGGGCATCGCTTGGCAAAATCGTTTGCAATTCAATAGCTTCATTGGCTTGCGCTACAAAAAACATACGCGCCCCAGCCCGGTAAAGCGGCGGGGCAATAATATCAACACCAATACCATAGGCATTGGCTTTCACAACTGCCGAAACTTTGGCCGGGTAAGCTTGCCGGACCAAAATTCGGTAGTTATGAACCAGCGCATTGAGATCAATGGTCAAAACTCCCCCCGCAGAGAGTTCCATCAACTCATCCATATCTGCCGCTGATTGATCGAATTCTAATTCTGTGCCCATAACTATCCTGCCTGACCCGTGACAGACTATTATTTTCATGAGCACCACGCCCTAAACTAATAATAGCCCAATTTTATTCGAATGTTGTGTTTAAATATAAAATATTATACGAATTATGCATCAATATTATTAGAAACTGCGAAAAACAAAAAGATAATTGCTATGTTTCATCTCGACGCCATTGATCGTAATATAATTAGAGCATTAAGGCGAGATGGGCGCATGACCAATGCCCGTATTGCCCAAGAGGTTGGCTTGTCGGCGTCAGCCTGTTTGCGGCGCGTGCAAATATTAGAAGAAACGGGAGTTATACGCGGCTATACCGCCATTATTGGTGAAGTTGGCAATGACGAAGGCCTTAATATTATTGTTCAAATTACTCTAGAGCGCCAAAGTGAAGAATTCTTGCAAAAGTTTGAAAATGCAGTGCGCCGCCATCCAGAAATAAAGGAATGCTACCTTATGGCAGGTAGCGCCGATTATTGGTTACGGGCAGAGGCGGAAAATGCCGCCGCCTATGAAATCATCCATAAGCAAATATTGTCACGCTTGCCTGGGGTTATGCACATTCAATCTAGTTTTTCGATAAGATCGGTTTTGACACAAAGACAATCATCCCAATATTGAGTAAAAACTATAGGCTGCGTCAATAGAGGTGATAGTAATTTGCGCGCATTTGGGGTACTGACTGATAGATCTTTAAAGCCTTTGCGGAACGACATCTCATGAGCGATACATTTAAACCATCTAATAAACTGTCAGACCTTAAGGTCCCCAACGACAAGCGCAAGCTACAGGATATGATCAAAAAGGCCAACCAGACCGTTACCATCAATGAAGGTGGTGTTATGATTCCTGCGGCATTTTTGATGTTTGGCATCGCTATTATATCGCTCGCCATACAAGAATTTTTAATCGGCAAGGTTTTAAGCGTCATTTTTTTGGTAGGCTTTGCTATTGTGCTATTTACCTTGTTTACCCGCGCATTATTACGCCGCCGCACGCCTTTTTTCGTTCTTACCCCGCAAGGGCTTGAAACAAGTGTTTTTCAAACACCCTTGCCATGGCGTGGTATAACAGATTTTCAAATTAATGCGACAAAATCCAATGCCTTTAATATTACTGTGGTTATGGAGTTTGACATTGATGAGAAATATTTGCCCGCTTTAAATGAAAAATGCCGCCCTGCGTCCTATTATGATGAAAAGCGTAAAATGCTTAAAGTTTCAGGTCTTAATTTTCGCCTTGATATGGGGCGCGATAAATTAAATGACTTAATTAATGATTATCGTTTAGCAGCCCTTGCAGAGCAAAAATTAACAATGCGCAAATTTAACTAGCTTTTATCAAAGCAATATTGCAGCTAATACGCCCATATTGAACAAAAAAATGACATGTTTTACCGCTATTTTTTATGCTATCTTTCTTTATGCGCCCACCAAATGATGAGTGACGGCGATTTATATACATATATATAACATCAAACTGTTAGACAGCATTTTCATTGTAAAATATGATAAGGCTGCGCCTTTAATCTATATGATACCTTCTATATTGACTATCTTATCCACAGCCATACTTTATTTTGTCATATTGATGCGCAATTTTAAGCCATCCGATTTGAAAACCCGATTGCCGATCCAAATGTTGACCAAAAATGTCATACCAAGTATCAAAAAACTCGGTCTTCAACTCTTTGGATTTGTGATAAGGAGATGACAATGCCACGTCTTTTTACAGCACTTGAAGTTCCCCATAATATTGCTTCTTCTTTATCGCTTGTGCGTGGTGGTTTGCCCGGTGCGCGCTGGCTTGAAAATGGCGACCTTCATATCACTTTAAATTTCTTTGGCGATGTTGAAGCGCATATAGCCGATGAAATTGTTCACGCCCTTGATCGGGTAGAATTGCCACGTTTTAACCTTCGCTTACGCGGACTTGATGTATTTACCCGCAAGAAACCAAGTACACTTTATGCGGGGATTGAAGCGAACCCTGCTTTGATGACCTTGCACGAAACTATAGGACGAAAATTGCGTCATCTGCCGTTGGAGCGCAATAAGCGCAGTTTTACTCCCCATATTACCCTTGCCCATGTGCGGCAAAGCAAAATTGATGATCTTATTAAATATTTGACCGAGCGCGGTGGCTTTTTAACCGACACATTTGAAGCAAAGCGCTTTGTGTTAATGTCATCACGAGAACTGGTGGGTGGTGGCCCATATATTATTGAAGAAAGCTGGCCATTACACCAAAGTGTTCCAGCGACAAAAACGGCTACTGCGTTTTAAACGCTAAAATTTGATGCCAATTTTTAACCAAATAACGCCAATCTTTATTGATTGGTGCTTTTCTATTTTGTTATTGGCTAATAACAATGCGGGTAATAAGCGCCTGTAATGGCGATGATGTTCACTAACACTACAGCGCACAACAATTTTAATCCCTTGCCTATTAGCTTAAAATTGAGCAAATCAAAAAGCTCTATTTTTGAGTAATAATAGGCAAGTTTTCTTTAATTGCTTTTGCAATAGCCGAATTAGGTTGCTCCATCAGATTTTGTTTAATCCGCGCAACTAAACTTTTAGGATTGGTATTCATTAAAATTTGCGAAGCTACAGCAAGCATTTTTTTATCATCATACATTTTTAATATCAAAGGCAAATTTTCTTCCTCAATTGCTTTTATAAGCCCGTATTCAAAGCTCTCCACTATTTCATCAATGTTTAAATCATTGATTTGCTCTTTAATACTATCTGCAATTGATAGATCTTTTGTTGTTTTATCACGAGCGATAGATGCTAACTTACTATGTAAAAACCGTTTTAAAACTCTGTCGGTAGCTGCCTTAATATTTCTTTCGCAACTAATGTGTTTTAATAAACCCATTTTAATTTCGGCTAATTTTTCTTCAAGTTGCGGCGAAATGTAATTTTCAGATTTTAATTCGGATTCCAATATTGCTTTGCTCACAGTTGGCAACAAGATAATATTTTCAATTTCATTTACCGGAAGAACGTGGATATTCTTTTTTAATAGTGCCTCGATATCTTTGTCTTTACGGTGATCATTATCCACTATCCCTGCGCATGTAATACGAGTAAAACTGCTATTATTCTGCAAGGTTTTAACAGCACGAATAACTTCACCGCAAGACCCCGCTGGAATAACTGTCCAATCAGGATAACAACACCGATAAAAAGCAACATCGAGACTATCATCGGTACCCTCAACAAAAAGAATAGGGTGCCTACTGCCCAAAATTAAAGTCGCTAAATCTTCACTAAATTCACTATTTTGCGGTACATCCTCAATCATCCACGCTGGTTGTGGCTCAGCCCTAAATTCACGAAGAACATATTTTTGCGCATGTTGCCGCTTGGCAAATGTTAAATCATGGGTAATGAATAAAAAGGCGCAATCTGGGCGCTGTGCTTCCAACTCATCCCATAATTTAGACATGATCGATGGATGAATATGCAATTCAGGCTCATCAATAATAATAAGTTGGCCACTTTCAACAGCAAGAACCTGTCCAATTAAGTAAAATAAAGACCGTTCGCCATCACTCATTTCTGAGGCGCTATATGGTGTTGCATCAACTTTATGAACTAGAATATCCTCGGCTGAAATAGAAAGCTTACTGTTAGGCAATAGACGCGACCAAATCTCCGTTAAACGTTGAAGTTTAGTAATATTAAATTCTACCTTAGTTTTTTCATAATGCTGATTTAACATCGTCATAGCGATATTTAACTGCTCTGCAAAAAGATATTGCAACAATTGTTCAAAATCATCTTTTAATACATTTACACTTTGGTTCCCTAGGTTAAGTTTGACAAGATTCATTCGATTTTCATCACCCCAAAAAAGACGGTTTTTAGCTGCGTCCTCACCAATTCTATTCACTTGGGGATTTAAATTTAACGCTCTATGGCCTGGTATTCGATGAGCTGTCAACTCCAATAAACGCTCAATTTTTAACGCCAATCTAGTTTTGCCGCTACCATTTGCGCCAACAAAAATAATTGGTTTTCCCGCCTCAACAATGAAATTTCTTTCAGTTGTATTATTTTGGTAATCAAAAACCGATATCGTAAAACTATGCATATTATTCCCCCTATTGTTGTGCCCAAATACAATTTTAGCAATAAAATTGTATCAACGGGAAAAATTTAAGCAAATTGCCAATTTATACTTAGTACTATACCTCAACCAGCATTAATCACAACACGGGTAATAAGCGCCTGTAAATGCAGCGCATAGGCATTATCAAGAACCGAGCGATTAGGATCAGAGGTTACAACCACCGTTAGTGCCTTATTAGGCACGACAAAAATCATTTGTCCGCCATAGCCCCATGCATAATAAATCGGTACACCACCAGCACCGGAAATAAACCAACAATAACCATAGCCATGACCAGTAAAAATCGAGTTGGTGCGCTTCACCCATGATTGCGTTATCCAATCTGCGCTTATTAATTGCGTTCCATCGCTAAGCCTTCCTTTATTGCGATAAATCTCACCAAAGGCAGCCATTGAGTGCGGTGTCATAGCCATTTCATTGCCGCCAATAGCAATGCCTTGTTGGTCCTTTTGCCAATTGGTGATTTTAAATTCGCGGCAGGGGGAAAACCATTTTGCTGCAAGCACGTCAGTAGGTGTGCCGCTTGCCTTCATCAGTATCGCTGATAAAAGATGGGTGGAACCAGTTGAATAAAGCATGCCGTCACCCGGACGGCCAATAAAGGGTTGCGCAAGGATAAAAGCAACCTTATCACGAGCCTTGGCAAATTGCCCATATTTAGGGCCAGATAGCGGCGCAAGTCCAGATTGCATCGATAATAAATCACCGATAGTTATATTATAAAGCTGACGATTGGCATTCCTAGGAAACTTGTTTTCCAAAAAATCGGCAATTTTCTGGTCGGTGTTATGAATAATATTCTTATCAATTGCCATACCAATAAGAGCTGAGACAACCGACTTTGAAGCCGATTTTATATTGGTTGGTTTATTGACACTCGCGCCATTAAAACTCGCCTCATAAATACTAGAACCTTGTTCATAAATTACTATAGTTCGGATAGATTGAAGTTTAGAATAGTCCTTGATTATTTGACTAAGCTTTTCTTTTTTATAGGTTAATGTATTTTGTGAAAAACTGTGAACACCGCTCAAAATCAATGATGAACTTGCAAGGCCAGTTATAAAGCCGCGCCGATGAAGTGGTTTCATCTACCCCCCTTAAATTATCGCTCATATTTATTGTTAAAGCATTGCATAAATAATGCATAGGGCTATTTTAAGGCTTATATTTAGCTTTTATCGCCCCATTGCTCATTAAAAATTAGATCCTCCAAGGGCAAGCGATCACGCCAACCTTTACATTGCAATTCTGGCTCTTCATAGAAAAATTCCACATAGCCAAGACAAAGATAAGCGATAATTTCGATATTTTCAGGAATTTTCAATAATTGCCGTAACTTCGCTTCATGATAAATTGATACCCAGCCAACGCCAATATTTTCGGCGCGTGCTGCAAGCCAAAGGTTTTGCACGGCGCAAACGGTGCTAAATTGCGACATTTGCGGGTTATGATATCGGCCAATGCCGCTTGTCCCATCGCGCTTAGTATCGCAAGTAACGCAAATATTAAGCGGCGCTTTGACAATGCCTTCAAGTTTCAATTGCCGATAAAGGCTTTGCCGTTCACCGCTAAAAACTTCAGCTTCTTCTTCATTGGCTAATTTAAAAATATTTTGGACAGCTTGTCGGCGGGCAAGGTCGCGGATAAGCAAAAAGTTCCACGGTTGCTGAAAGCCCACTGATGGCGCAAGATGGGCTGCAGATAAAATCCGCATCAAGGTTGCATCATCGATCGGCTTTGGCAAAAATTCATCGCGTACATCGCGCCGCGCTGCCATTACACGATAAATGGCTTGTTTATCCATCATGTTATTTGTCCAAATCTTTTTCAGTTAGCGCATGAAATAAGCAAGTTTTCATATTGTCGCAGCCAATTATAATTCGATTGCAGCGCAACCATTTTCGCTATAACTTGTTTTAAAGAAGTTAGCATCAACTACCAACCAAAAAATATTGGTGCAATAGAATTATTATCGCTATTTAGCGTAAATTGAGGAATATATGGAAAATTCAGCACGAAAAACTCTTGTTTTAACTGGTGCAAGTCGCGGCATTGGTCATGCCACGGTCAAGCGTTTTTCCCATGCCGGTTGGCGGGTTATCACCTGCTCACGGCAAGATTTTGCCGATAATTGCCCTTGGCCAGCTGGGCCAGAAGATCATATCAAGGTAAACCTTGCCGATGCTGAAGATGTTGGGCGTGCTATTTCAGAAATCCGCCGCCGTTTAGAAGCAGAAGGCAGCGTGTTGCATGCTTTGGTTAATAATGCTGGCATTTCTCCCAAGGGGGAGGGTGGTAAACGCCTCAATTCTATTGAAACCAATATGCAAATTTGGCGTGCCGTCTTCCAAGTTAATTTTTATGCGCCAATTATGCTAGCACGCGGTCTTTTCAATGAATTAAAGGCCGCCAAGGGTGCAATTGTCAATGTAACTTCAATCGCTGGTAGCCGAGTGCACCCTTTTGCTGGTACCGCCTATGCAACTTCTAAAGCAGCCCTTGCTGGCCTTACCCGTGAAATGGCATCTGATTTTGGCCCCCATGGCATAAGGGTTAATGCCATTGCGCCGGGTGAAATTGATACATCTATCTTGTCACCGGGTACTGAAAAGCTGGTGGAACAATTGCCTATGCGCCGTTTGGGGCTTCCTGCGGAAGTTGCTGATACCATTTATTATTTATGCGGCAGTGAAGCTTCCTATGTAACGGGGTCAGAAATCCACGTTAATGGCGGCCAGCACGTATAATAATTTCATATCTTTAAAAATATTGAAAATCCCGAAGCTAACCATCTTCGGGATTTTTTATTTGTTTCATGTGAAACATTTAACCATGCTAAACACGCTTCTATTTACGCTAAAACTGGTAGTTTAAAAAAAATAGCGTAACTACTATGATTTTTCATCACGAATAACATCATAGCAAAGCCAAACGAAATCACGTTCAATTTGCTCAACATGGCTTAATTGTAGGTAAAAGCCTTGGTTAATTTTGGCAATATCATCGCCCATATACTCCATAATTGATGGAGCGCCCGATTTACCGTAGATAGCAGGATAAACCATAATGCTATAAGCATCAATTGCATCTGCTCCAAAAAAGCCGCCATTAAGCACGGCGCCCCCTTCAAGAAGTAGGCTACGCACATTGAAATAGCGTTTAATTTTTTGCAAAGCAAGATTAACATCATTACCATCTTTTCCCGCAAAAATATAAGAAATATTGAGTTGCTGCAAAGCGGCAAGATAATTAATATCTGCGCCCTCAGCAATAATTGTTACAACTTGTGCGCCTTCAATTTTATTACTTGGATAATGCACTTTGCCGTGGCGATCGACAATAATCATCAATGGTGAACCATCACGCGGCACATAAAAATCTTCATTCGCTTTGGCGGTTATATCGGTAGGAACCGCCATTTTAATGCCATCACCCAACATTTCCTCGGTGGTAGCGCGTCCCATGATAAAGCCGTCGGCATGAAATTTATGCCCTACATCATGATAAATACGCAATAATTCTGGCACATCCATTGGCTCTTTAGTCTTAGAATAATAATCGGTTTGCAACCGACCATCAATGGAACTCACCATATGACAAATAATTTTAGGACGCATATAAATTCTCCCACCCAACAGGCACTTCATTAAGAAATGCATTAAAAAAAATCATAACTTCAAATTACCTTATTATAAGTTTTAATTATCGCATTTTACAGCCGCAATATAGCTTAAAAATGAACCAACGGTATTTTAAACAGCTTACCCAAATGGTCTACAACTCACTGAAATTATTAATAATTAAAACAGTAATATGACGCAAAATGCAATTTTCTTCAAATTTTTAATTTATATTGGAACCAAATAGCCCTTAAATTAGTTTTACCTAATGTAGTCAAGAATTTAATAAAATGGAGTACTATTATGCGTCTATTTACACTAGTTGCTGCAGGCACCACCCTATTGAGTTCCGTTGCTTTGGTGCATAGTGCACCTATTGTGCAGGAAGTTTTCGTCACAGCAAATCCTACCAGTATTATCACCAGTAATATTTTAGGCTTAGATATTACCAATCATAAGGATGAAAATATCGGTAAGATAGAAGACGTTATTATTAATGATGATGTTCTTACCGGTTATATCGTCTCGGTCGGTGGTTTCCTCGGCGTTGGCGAAAAATATGTTATCGTATCACCATTGTCGGTTAAAATTACCTATTCAGAAAGCGACAAAAAGTGGTGGGCAAAAATGGATACTACCAAAGAGCTTTTGGAAAAAGCACCAGAATTTAAATATGAAGGTCGTTGGGGCAAGTAAGATTTATTAACGTACAAATCACGCAAAGCGTTTTGTATTTAGTTTCTTATTTCACAGTCAATTTTAATTTAAAGGAAACCCAAATGGATTGGAACCGTATCGAAGGCAATTGGAAACAATTTAAAGGTAAGGCCAAAGAAAAGTGGGGCGACTTGACCGATGATGATCTTGATAAAATCAATGGCAAAAGAGATCAGCTTGAAGGCATAATCCAAGAACGTTATGGCATTGCCAAAGATCAAGCTAAAAAAGACATTGATGATTGGTACAATAATCAATAGTTGTAATATTTTTGTATTTAATCGAGTATTTTGATAATTTGTTCTTTTTAATTGCGAAGCAGCTATTCTAGTCTGCTTCGTTTTTATTTGCAGATATAATTGCTTGAAATACCAAAATCTAAAGTAGTAGTTTTAACGATTTGGCCGCGACAAAACGAAAGCCGCGCTTGCGATAAAAATAACTGCGACAATAATTAGCCAAAGTAAATCTGGTTTTACTAAAAAATAAAACATGCCAAAGCCAACCACCATGCTCACTGCGGCTATAATTTTAGCTTTTGGATTGATCGCACCACGCTCTTCCCAATCACGAATCATGGGGCCAAACACAGGTTGGTTGTAAAGCCAGCGGCTAAAACGTGGTGATGAGCGTGAAAAGCACCAAGCTGCAACGATTAAAAATGGCACCGTTGGCATAACAGGAAGCCAAACGCCAATAAACCCCAATGCAACAAATATAAAACCAATGGTTAAATAAACATAGCGCATAGAAGCGCTCCTATATTGTTTCTTAAATAACGCTATTTAAAAGCATGTTTACGAAACATAACAGCTTTAAACCTTAATAAAACCACTAAAACAACCCCGCCGCATTATTGTTTTAAATTGGCAACCATATAAAATTTAGAACATGACCAAAACACAATAGCAATGCATTTCATTTTGAGTATTAAGTAAACTTCACTTAAAATTAATTTTTACATTAGAAATTGTGATTTTAAAGGTAGGGTCCAAAAGACTATTATTATTTCTATAATGAACCTTAACTTTTTAAAAATAATAAACATAGTCGAGGTAGTATCAATTTTATAAAAAACTCCCCATTGCGGCCAAGCTAGTCCTGAATGAAATTTTTCATACCAATATTTACGCCATGCAAGGTCATCGCGGTCAAGATGATAAACCAAATTTAGAAGCCTATCATTTAATGGAAATTCATATGGATAGGTTGCCATTGACAAAACTCTCACATATTTGCTTAATTCATCAAATAATATCTGACTTTCTTCAAAAGACTTTCCATTTATACTTAATATTAATTGCTAGCACTTCATTTCATATCGTGCTGTAATCATCCTAATAGACGATACAATATCTCGATATCTAATTAACTCACCTTCAAAAAATCCCTATATTCCACTAAAACACCTCTATTTCTACCGTAAATGGATGAAATCTTACTAGTTTTGGACAAAAGACTTTAATATTGCTTAATATCAAAGTTTTAAATAGAAAATTTCACCTGTTATATGTAGATCTATTTAAACAATATTCATATGGTAAGTTTTACCTATAATCGAGGGAAACAATGACTGAAATGACATCTGAACAAACGGTAATTGAAATAGGAAAAATTTTGTTTCGATGCGCAGGGGAATACGCGTCTGAAGAACTGGGAAATTTTGATAATTGGGATTATGCAGGCGCTATTTTTGAAGAAGGCGGTGGAGCAGCTTTTTTATATAAAAATAGAGTTCTTTATAGTTACGGCTTTAGAGATTACCAACTCGAAATCTCAAATCTTTGGCGACAATTTCGAGCCTTGACGCAAGTCGAAGGTGATAAGCAATGGCTTAAGTGTAAAGCTGTCATTAGGAATGATGGTAGTCTTCAAATGTTATTTGAATTTGATGATGAGGATAAATGGTCAATTGGACCAAGAAACATTGATCAAATGTATGAGATTATGCTGGGCGATATATTTCCAGAAGCACTCGAAATACAAGCATAGCTTAGAGCGCCGCTCTAATCCATTGTTTACACCGCGTTTTTTGTCCGAAAACCGCTTCACACTTTTCACAAAACGCTTTGAACCGACCTGCCGTTACGACACAAACTTCAAATAAAACGTCACAAAAAAACCCGCTAAAAAGCGGGTTTTCTTATATTTATGTAAGGCAAGGATTAATCTTGGTCTTGCTTCTTAAGAGCTGCGCCAAGAATATCGCCAAGAGAAGCACCAGAATCTGCTGAACCATATTGAGCAACAGCTTCTTTTTCTTCAGCAATTTCAAGAGCCTTGATAGATACTGAAATCTTACGGGTCTTCTTATCAAATGCTGTTACACGAGCATCGATTTTCTGACCAACGCTGAAGCGTTCTGGGCGTTGTTCTTCACGGTCACGAGCAAGGTCTGCACGACGAATGAAAGCATCAAGATCATGATCAACAAGCTTCACATCAAGACCAGTTTCTTGAACGCCAGTAACTTCACAAGTTACAACGGCATTCTTACGAAGATCGCCAGAAGCAGCAGCTTCGCCAACTTTATCTTCAGAAAGCTGTTTAATGCCAAGAGAAATACGTTCTTTCTCAACATCAACATCAAGAACAACAGCCTTTACAGTGTCACCCTTTGAGAATTCTTCGATAACTTGTTCGCCTGGACGGTTCCAATCAAGATCAGAAAGGTGAACCATGCCATCAACATCGCCTTCAAGGCCGATGAAAAGACCAAATTCAGTCTTGTTCTTAACTTCGCCTTCAACGATTGTACCAACAGGGAATTTGTCAGCAAATGCGTTCCATGGGTTTTCAAGAGTTTGCTTGAGGCCAAGTGAAATACGACGCTTAACAGGATCAACTTCCAACACAACCACTTCAACTTCCTGCGAAGTTGAAAGGATTTTACCTGGATGTACGTTTTTCTTGGTCCAGCTCATTTCTGAAACGTGGATAAGACCTTCAATACCTGGTTCGATTTCAACAAATGCACCGTAATCAGTGATGTTGGTAACAGCGCCAGAGATCTTTTTGCCAACTGGATATTTTGCACCAATGCCATCCCAAGGATCGCTTTCAAGCTGCTTCATGCCGAGTGAAATACGATGAGTATCTTGGTTGATACGGATAATCTGTACCTTAACAGTTTGGCCAATGGTGAGGATTTCTGAAGGATGGTTAACACGGCGCCATGCCATGTCGGTCACATGCAACAAGCCATCAATGCCACCTAGATCAACGAATGCACCGTAATCGGTGATATTCTTGACAACACCATCAACAACCTGACCTTCTTCAAGGTTCTGAACGATTTCAGAGCGTTGTTCTGCACGGCTTTCTTCAAGAACGGTACGGCGTGACACGACGATATTGCCGCGACGACGGTCCATTTTCAAGATTTCAAATGGCTGTGGGTTGTGCATCAAAGGTGTAACATCGCGGATTGGGCGAATGTCAACTTGGCTGCGTGGCAAGAAGGCAACCGCACCATCAAGATCAACGGTGAAACCACCCTTAACTTGACTGAAGATTGTACCATCAACGCGCTGACCAGCATTGAATTTTTCTTCCAAACGGATCCAGCTTTCTTCACGGCGCGCTTTTTCGCGCGAAAGAACAGCTTCACCCATGGCGTTTTCAATACGCTCAACGTAAACTTCTACTTCATCGCCTGGCTTTAATGAGCCATCTTTAGCTTTTAAACCAAATTCCTTCAAAGGAATACGGCCTTCAACTTTAAGACCTGCATCAATGATAGCCATATCTTTTTCAATGGCGATGATGCGGCCCTTAACAACATTACCTTCTGCAAGGTCTTGTTTCTGGAAAGATTCAGCTAATAGGGCTTCAAAATCTTCGGTGCTTGGATTGGATAGTGACATAAAAACTCCTGAATGTGCTTTAGATATTTCAAAGCACAAGGCGCCGGGGGTTGGTGTTGAACAAATATGGCAAAAATCCTTTGATCCATAAAATGGATACCGGCGCAGGATCTACCATGGAAAATTTGTGTATGAGCGAGCCAGATAAAACATCTTAAAATCTTTCTTTAAAAGAAATAACTATAATGATGTATCAATCACTTGGCATGCTGTTACAAACGCTGTTTCTATACTCAATTTTGTTGTATCTAGCAAGTGGGCATCTTGCGCTTGTTTAAGCGGTCCCTCAGCTCTATTGCTATCACGGGCATCACGCTCAATAAGATCCGCTTCAATTTGGTTCAAATCTGCGCTGCTACCACGCGCAACTATCTCGTCAAAACGCCGCTTTGCTCGCACTTCAACCAAAGCAGTTACAAAAAATTTGACCGTTGCATCAGGACAAACTACAGTGCCAATATCACGGCCATCAAGTACAGCACCCGCACCATTTTTTGCAAATTGACGCTGTGCATTAACCAAAGCACGGCGTAATTTTGGAAAAACCGCTATTTTTGATGCAGCTTCACCGATCAAGTGATTCGATAAAATAGCCCTATCCATTTTTGAAAAGTCAACGCTTTCAGCAGTCTTAATCACCGTTTCTTCATCATCAAGGGGTAAATTATCTTCCAGCATTTTATGGGCAACGGCGCGATAGGTAAGCCCCGTATCCAAATGCGGCAAGTGATAATGCTCGGCAATCATTCGCGCCAGCGTTCCCTTACCAGAAGCAGCCGGTCCATCAATGGCAATGATCAAAGCTTCTTTCTCTGTATTGTTATTTACTGACATTCTAAATCCGCTCCAAGATTGCCCATAAGTGTGATAAATTCAGGGAAACTTGTGGCAATCATTGTGCTATCATCAACACTTACCGGCTTTTGGCTCGCACAACCCATTACAAGAAAGCTCATGGCAATACGGTGGTCAAGATGAGTTGCAACTTTGCCGCCGCCAAGACCTTTGCCTTCTGGTACGCCCTCAACAATTAGGTAATCTTCACCCTCTTCGCAAACAACATTATTGGCTTTTAGACCAGCTGCAACGGCCGCAAGGCGATCAGATTCCTTAACCCGCAATTCTTCCAAGCCCGGCATAATTGTGCGCCCTTGCGCAAAGGAAGCTGCAACGCTTAAAACTGGATATTCGTCAATCATCGATGGTGCGCGTTCAGCTGGAACCGTAACGCCGCGCAAATCAGACGAGCGCACACGCAAATCTGCAACATCTTCGCCACCGGTTTGCCGTTCATTCATTAATTCAATATTAGCGCCCATTTCCAACAATGTGGTGATAAGTCCAGTTCGCGTTGGATTCATCAAAACATTGCGAATAATAATATCAGAACCCGGAACAATTAATGCCGCGACAATGGGAAAAGCTGCCGAAGAGGGGTCGCCCGGTACTTTTATGGTTTGGCCGGTTAATTTGCCTTGCCCTGCTAAGCGAATAATCCGCTCGCCATTATTGCCAATTTCCACCTCAAGATCAGCACCAAAACCGAGCAGCATTTTTTCCGTATGGTCGCGGGTCATCACCGGCTCAATCACCGTTGTAATGCCCGGAGTATTAAGCCCAGCAAGAAGAACAGCTGATTTAACCTGCGCCGATGCCATGGGCACTGTATAGGTAATAGGATTAGCCGTTTTAGGGCCAATCAATGTTAAAGGCATTTTATCGCCTTCACTTGCTTCCACTTGCACCCCCATGAGGCGTAGCGGATCAAGCACACGTCCCATTGGCCGGCGACTTAAAGAAGCATCGCCAATAAAACTTGTTTTCATGTCATAAGTGCCAACCAAGCCCATGGTAAGACGGGCGCCAGTACCGGCATTGCCAAAATCTAATGCTTGTTGCGGCTCTAATAATGCGCCATTGCCAGTACCGTGAATAATCCATTCATCGCCTTCACGCCTAATTTGTGCCCCCATAGCAGCAAAGGCTTTACCAGTATTTAAAACATCTTCGCCTTCCAAAAGCCCAGTAATACGCGTTTCGCCGCTAGCAAGCGCGCCAAACATAAAAGAGCGATGCGAAATGGATTTATCGCCAGGAATATGCACTTCACCCTTCAGGGCACGACATTGATTGGAAACCATTGGCACGGGTTTAAGATCTGAAGACATGATGTTTTAAGCTTTATATTGAAGTGAAAACAGAATAATGCGCAAGTTAGCTATTTTAACTGCTGAGTGCAATGCTTAAAAAGACGTTCATCAATTAAAAAGCGATAGGCATTTATAGGCAATCTGCCATTAAAAGCGTTAGTTTATCCAATAAGGATTGCCAACATTGTTGTGAATAATAAAAATATCATTTTTTATCTTTGACAAATTATCAAAATTGCGCTTAACCAACAGCCAACTCTTTGCCAAAAGGCAAAATCAATTGGGCTTATTTGAAAAAAACAAACAAGCTTTGGTAAAATTATTGCAGTCTGGGTTTTTTTGTGCTTGTGATACACTAAATACAACACAAATTGTTCCCTTTAACTTTTAAGAGGCTTGCTTATGGCAAAACCTGAATTAGGCACCAAACGCATCGATCCTGAAACAGGCAAGAAATTTTACGATCTTAATCGTGATCCTATTGTTTCGCCTTATACCGGAATTTCTTATCCCCTTTCTTATTTTGAAGCATCAGCTGAAGCTAAGGGCGAAGAAGAAGAAGCTGAAGAAGAAGGCCTTGATACAGCTCTCGAAAAGCCAGAATTCATCTCACTTGATGATGATGACAAAGATGACGATCTGCCAGATCTTGGCGATGATGATGTTGATCTTGGCGATGACGATGACACATTCTTGGCCGATGACGATGATGACGAAGATGATGATGTTGCTGGCATTATTGTTGGCGGCGTTAATGATGAAGACGACATCTAAGATAGGTCAATTAGCTATTTAATTTAAAATGCCCAGCTATATTTTATAGCTGGGCATTTTTATATCTTGCCAAGATTTTGCGTTTTTGTAAAAGCATATTCGCGCAATTTTGAAGTAGAAATAAAGCCTATTATCGTACTTAATAAAAAAACGGCTGAAAAACAGAGCCATGCCCAATAAGCCAAGTTGATAAAATCACCTAAAACTTCGCCAAAACTTATCCAGTTGGGTAAATATTCACTGCATATAAAAAACGCCATCATCAGTGATAATATCAACCCACGCTGTTGAGCTGAACAATTTTCCGCTAATAGTACCGGCGAAACCACATATAGCGCAGAACCGGCTAAAATAACCCACGCCCAAAATAGCATAATAGCAATGAAATAATAATCATCAATCGAAATTGCTAAGAACAGAATGAATCCTACGGCAATAAAACTTAAACTCACCCAAAAGCTATAAGTCAAAACTGGTTTGCGACCAATATTATCAGATAGTCTTGCAAAGCCAAGGGCTGAAAGTAGAAAAATCACATTTGTCATATTCATGGAACGATCTGCCATAGGACTTTGGAATTTATTGAAAATATAAAATAAAACTATCAAACTAACCAAAGGTAATAGAAATAAAAATTGGGCAAGACCGATAAATGCCAAGGTGCGCTTTATTTTTTTAGTTAAATCTATGGGCGCAATTCTATCCAAAGAGATAAGATTGCTTTTTTTGACCCTATCTGGCTTTTTTAAGCAGAATATGCGTAGAACAACCAAGATAGCTGATAAAATTACACAGAAAAGCCAAATGGAAACATCTTCAAAAATTATTGTAATAATTTTTTGTGAATAAATTGGAATGCCTAAAAATAGTAAAGCATAAATAATATCAAGCAGAAGATTAAAACATAAAACCCGCTTTAATTGAAATTTATGCAAATTGATAGCATAGCGATTAAATACGAGACGTACCCCCAAAAGCGATATGATGAGTAATAGGAGTAACAAAAATTGAAAAAAATTTAAATAAATGGCGGTTAGGATGAAACTTACACTAAAAGCGCGATATCCCTTATCACTAGTTTCAATGAGATAAGATAAAGAAACTGCAAGCTCGGCACAATAAAATGCAAAAATAGTGATTTTCGCTAAATTGATAATGATTGATGCAATGGTTAACGGCACCAATCCTTCCACTATTACAAAAATAACTAGTGACATTAATAGCAAAAAAAATGCATTAAAAACTAATATAGCTTTGCGGTAATAGTAATCAGAGATAGACGCAAAAACAACAGCACCCATAAGTGTAACAACAAAGAAAAGCGGCGCTGGAATTTGCCATATTTCTATATCAAGGGGGATAGAAAATACATGCTTATTATCTGCAAGACTTCCAAATATTGCTAAATAGTTATGAAACAAAAATACGCCTAAAACTATTGCTAAAATTGGCATAAAGGATTTTTGCAGCTGATCCAATCTACTCCCCCCGCGTTAACATATTTGATGCTGCACATTTTATACGTCATGTCAAAGATATATGGGAATAAAAATCGCTATAACTTATGCATTTCTTTGTTTAATATTGCCATAATAGTGCTAATAAGGGTTAGTTGAAAATTATTGGCCGCCAAAGTTCGCCTCTATAAATATAATAAAGCGCATGGAGTTAAAAAATGACCAGCAATGTTGCCTTAACCGGTCTTGCCCGTGATCTTAAAGAACACGCCAAAACGGGCAAGCCTATCCGCATTGGTCTTGTTGGTTGTGGAGAAATGGGCACCGATCTTTTAGCAGGCGTCGCGCAAATGGATGGTATTGAAGTAGCAGCTGTTGCAACGCGCACACCATCAAAGGTTATACAAGCAGCTGAAATTGCTTGGCAAGAAAAGGGCCACGCGAAGGAAGTTGAAAATAACACTGCCATGAGCGCTGCCATTGAAGCTGGACTTACCGCAGCGACCGGTGATCTTGATTTAATGCTGAATAACGAGCTTATTGATATCGTTGTTGATGCTACCGGTTATCCAGAAGCGGGCGCAGAAATTGGCATTAAAACCCTTGAAAACAACAAGCATCTTGTGATGATGAATGTTGAAGCGGATGTAACAATTGGCCCCTATTTGAAATATGAAGCCGATAAGCGTGGCTTAATTTATAGTTTGGGCGCTGGTGATGAGCCATCATCTTGTATGGAGCTCATTGAATTTGTGTCCGCCCTTGGTCATCCAATTGTCGCTGCAGGTAAGGGCAAAAATAATCCATTAAAATTTGATGCTGTTCCCGATGATTATGAAGAAGAAGCTTCTCGTCGTGATATGAATGTGCGCATGCTAGTTGAATTTATCGATGGTTCTAAAACCATGGTGGAAATGGCAGCCATTGCCAATGCAACTGGCCTTGTGCCTGATTGTGCGGGCATGCACGG
The DNA here is from genome assembly GCF_014117425.1 of Bartonella sp. HY038. NCBI lineage: Bacteria > Pseudomonadati > Pseudomonadota > Alphaproteobacteria > Hyphomicrobiales > Bartonellaceae > Bartonella > Bartonella sp. HY038. The sequence goes on along the minus strand of NZ_CP059725.1, from coordinate 3,134,626 downwards.
CCCCAAAGCCAGCGTAAAGGAATTAAGCAACGTGCTTATTCCAAAAAGCGATGGCGGTATTTTACAAAAAAGCGGTGTGGTTGATTATAGTATTGGCCAAGGCGTTTCACCTGGGGTTTTTGTGGTGGCTAAAATGGACCATCCACGTATTCATGAACGCTTGCGAGATTTAAAAGTGGGCGAGGGACCTTATTTTACTTTTCATCGCCCCTATCATTTAACCGCTATGGAAGTGCCCCTTACTTGCGCCCGCGTCATGCTTTATGGCAAAGCCGATATGGTGCCTTTACCGCGCCCAGTTGCTGAAGTTTGTGCTGTCGCCAAAAAAGACCTTATGCCGGGCGACAAGCTTGATTTTATTGGTCTTTATACCTATCGCGCTTATATTATGACCATGGATGATGCCAAGAAAAACGATGCAATTCCTTGCGGTCTATTAGAAGGCGCGAGCGTCACTGCACCAATTAAACAAGGTGAATTGATAACCCATAAAAACGCAACGATACGCGAAGATCAGTGGATTGCCAAATTACGCAAACGCCAAGATGATCTTTTAAAAAGTGGTGCTTTAACTTAATATAAAAACTAGTAATGCGGCGGCCGTGTAATAGGAATAGAGGGCTGTATTTGCTCTTCAACATTTAAAAAACGCTCGGTTAAACGATCGAGCTTTCTTTGCATGGCATCAATAATTTTCCATTGCTCGGTCAATGTAGTTGATAAATCATCAATCATTTTTTCCTGCTCAGTAATGCGGCATTGCAAGGCAATTATTTCTTTTTCCATGACGTGTTCCATAATAAGTGTAGTCTTATGTCAATAAAGCAAACTAGAGGCAGGACCAATTAATTTCAACGAAATCTTATAAAAAGATTTTGTGGGCGGGAGAAGAGGAGGCACCAAGAAATATGAAGTTTTTGAAGACACTTTGACAAAATTATCATGAAAATTTACGTGCACCTTGAACAGAACACCAAAACAACGGCTTAACGCTCAATCCTGTAAACCCCAATTTTTAGCTTTCCAGTGTGTATATTTCGCAGTTTATTGTGCTTTTCTCTTTCAATGAATAGACCTACCCCAATTCTCTGTCTTGCATCTACCAGCATAAAAGTGTTTTTATTGATATCAATTTAGAATGTGGTGAGCTTACATAGTTTTAAATAAGCGAGAGTTTTTACCATGATAAACACGGAAAAGTTCGTGCCAGTTAAAAATATCGAATGGTTTGAAGTATGGTTCGATGACGGACTTATGCCACCTTATATTCTACTATTAACAAAAACAAAAAATATTGATGAATATATTATTTATGATTTATTAAAGTCTCCTAAAGCTGACAGAATATTTAATTGCTATGAAGACGCATTTTTATTCCTAACTGAAGACGAATATAGCTGCGTAAAGGGACGCGAACGAATAATATAAATTCAAATTAAACGAACGCTCTAAGAGCGTGAAATGCCTTTTTTAAAAATTAAAAAACGCCCCACTATTATAATTTATATGGACCTATATTGGTGTTTTACAAAATCATTATTACAATTTTCCAAATTATTTTTTCTAAATTTATCAATATGTTCTAAAAGACAACGTTTAAATATTTAGCGCATATTGACCGCATTATCATTGTCATCAACAGATAATTTCATCTTATCAGTTTTACATTGTCTCATTTACGCAACAGTTGAATGAAACCGTCATAATTTTGCTACAAGCCCGCCACAATTAATCTTGACATATAGTCTCATGAATCGCTAGCAAATAGATAAATGAATTAGCTCAGGGGAAATAACTATGACTATAATGCCGAAGAAAAAGGATTATGCCCAGTCGCGACTGGTGAATAATATGGCTGTGCGCCTAGGATTGGCAGCAACGCTAACGTCCTTACCGCTAGTAGCGCAAGCACAAAATACTAACGCAACCAATGCAAATAGTAACAATACTAATGTTGGCGCCAATAATGGTTCTACCGTTCTTGAAACAGTAACCATCACCAGCGACACTGGCAGTATTAACACCAATAATGCACAAACTGGTTCTTCACGTATGCCAGGAAGCGTTCGCGAAGTTCCGCAAACAGTTAACACTGTTCCAGAACGCATTATGCAAGAGCAAAATGTAACAACCCTTGAGCAAGCTTTGCGTAATGTTCCCGGCATCACCGTCACCACTGGTGAAGGCAATGGCGGTATGAATGGTGACCGTTTTAGTATCCGTGGTTTTGAAACCTTGGGTGATACTTATCAGGACGGCTTGCGCGATTTCGGTGTTTATGTCCGTGACAGCTTTAACATGGAGCAAGTTCAGGTATTCAAAGGCCCTAACGGCGAGAATTTTGGCGTCGGTACAACCGGTGGTGCGATCAATACTGTTTCTAAAAAGGCTCGCCTTGGTACTTTTGGTAAAGTTGAAGGTACAGTTGGCAATGGCCCACTTTATCGCAGCACAATCGACTATAACAAGCAAATCAATGATACAACCGCTGTTCGTTTTAATTTAATGGGCAATTGGCAGAATATTGTTGACCGCAATCAGAACACATCTGATCGTTGGGGCGCAGCTGCATCAGTTGGTTTTGGTCTTGGTACAAATCAGACATGGCATTTAAACTATTACTTCCAACATAATGACCGTACCCCTGATTATGGTGTGCCATTCGTTAAAACGCCTAACGGCTACTTCTATCCTGTGACTGAATATGGTGTGCCACGCAAGAATTTTTATGGTAAGCATAGCGATCAAGACAAGTCTGACATCCATATGGTTACCTCAAATTATAGCAATGAAATCAATGATTGGTTAACAATCAAAAATGATACACGCTATACACATTTCTCACGTTGGTTTTCAACAACACCTGCTAATTGTGGCACTTCTGGTGGGCTAACAGCCGGTTGTACAGCAGCCCTCTTTGGTGCAGGTGGCAATCCAACACTCGCTATTGGTGCTGGTGGCGGTGTAAGCTATGATCAAACAAGCTGGGGCATCCAAAATGTAACGACAGCAATCGCCAAATTTGAAACAGGTGCACTTCGTCATGAAGCAGTGCTTGGTCTTGATATGATGTATCAAAAAGATGAGCGTCAGGGCTATCGCTACATTGGCAGCAAAGCAACCCATGCGCCAACCCTTTGGACCGAAAATTTTGACTCAAGCTATTATCAGCTTGTTCCAAATGCTGCCAATTACAAGGATGCTAATTCACGATCATTCGCTGTTTTCTTAAGCGACCGTGTTTGGTTCACTGAACAGCTATCGATTTTGGGCGGTGTTCGTTGGGATCATCAAAAGACCAATTACGATTTGACCGGGGCAAATGGTATCACATCTACGTCTGCTAGTGCAGATTATGCCAGTCCTAAAGTTTCACTTATTTGGGAACCAACCAAAAGCCAAAATTATTACGTAACCTATTCGGTTTCTAAGAATTTGCCAGCTGGGCAGTATATTACCTCTGACGTGAACCCTGTTTCAAGCGGCATGGCAGATTGGAAGCCTGAAAAAAGCGAGCTTTGGGAAGTTGGTGGCAAACTTGATCTTTTTGATGGCAATCTTGGTCTAACCGCTGCTGTTTTCCAGGTAACTAAGGATAATTCTATCCATTCAGATCCTGATGGTGAACTTACCTTCTCAGGTGACAAAGAACGCGTTCGCGGTTTTGAAGCTGGTTTAACTGGCAATATTACCGAGCAATGGAATGTTTATGGTTCTTATACCTATTTGTGGAGCCGTGTTCTTGATGCCGAGGAAACTGAAACTATTGGCAATAGCGTTGGTAAAGTTGCAAAAAATGCTGCAAGTATCTGGACAACTTATGATCTAGCACCTCATATCGCAAATCTTGACGGCAAATTGCTCGTTGGTGGCGGTATGACCTATCGCGATGCTATGGCAATTCGTAGCGATGGTATGGCTCGCGTTCCCCATAGCTTTACATTGGATGCACTTGTTTCCTATGAAAATGAAAAATGGAAAATCAGCGCCAATGCCTACAATCTTACCAATCGTATAAATTATGATAACTTCTTTGAAGGTCGTATTGCATCGGTTGCACGGACTATCCCTTCATCTGGCCGTTCATTCACTTTGAGTGTTGCTGCCAAGTTCTAATCATGTGATTTTGGTCAAAGGCTTTCCAACGCCATGGGCCACTTGAGCACTATGAACAATAAGCAGCTCCGATAAAATAGGGCTGCTTGACTATTCAACCTTAAAATCAAGTCTCGGCATAAATCTATGCTGGGCTTATATAGTAATGCTCCCCGCAAGACCGTAAAGGCCTTGTGGGTTTTGTGCTGTCTAAAAACAATAATTCTACTGAGCCTACATATTAAAAAGCATCATAGTTGAAATATAACCAAGAGAGAAAAAGGTGTAATATGATTGTACAAATACCCAATATTTTAACTCCTGAAGAAGTGAAGCTATGCCGCGAAAAATTGGAAGCCTCGCAATGGGTTGACGGTGCAGCAAGCGCAGGCGAGCAAGCTAAAAAGGTTAAGTTCAATCTGCAAATACCACAAGGCTCCAATGAGTCAAAAGAACTAGGCGATATTATTCTAAATGCTCTTGCCCGTGATCCAATTTTTAACTCAGTAGCCATGCCAAAACATGTCTTTCCACCATTGTTCAATCGATATGATGTTGGCATGCGTTATGGCGAACATGTGGATGGCGCATTTCGATCCGTCGCTAGTGGCGCACGCATAAGGCAAGATGTTTCAACAACAATTTTCCTAACCGAGCCTGAAGAATATGAGGGCGGCGAATTGGTGATTATTGATGGCCATAATGAAAGCCATATTAAACTGCCTGCTGGCTATGCAATCGTTTATCCAACCATTAGCTTGCACCGCGTTGAAGAAGTAACCAAGGGATCGCGCTGGGCATCATTTTTCTGGACACAATCCTTAATTCGTGATGTATTCATGCGCGATACATTGCATGAATTAGATATGAGTATTCGCAATTTACGCGCTATTTTGCCTGATGACCATGCCGATATTTTGCGCCTTGTGAATATTTATCACAACCTTTTGCGCCAAAATTCAGATCTTTAACAATAATGCCAGCCTTGGCTTTTAAATCAAGGCTGGCATAGTTACACCAATTTAAATTAAAGGTGCAATTTCATGTCGCCCATTCGCCAATGGCCTGCAAAACTGCTTAATAAAATGCTTTTGCCGCAGGGGGTGAATACGAGCAATCAAGCTAGCGCACCTCTTCCTGATGCTCATATTTTTTTATTACGCCAACCCTTACTAAAAATTAGCGACTGGGAAGCGCAGTTAAAGACCAATGAAGCAGCTCTTCATGCCATGCGTCTTGCTGAACAAGGCAAAGCAAAAGCGCAAGTTCAATTTGCCCGTATTTTACTATTAGGTCTTGGTGTTGAAAAAAATCAAACGGAAGCCTTTGCATGGTTTGGCAAAGCTGCCGCCCAAGGTAATATAGAAGCCATCAATATGTTAGGGCGCTGCTTTGAACATGGTTGGGGCATTGACCAAAATTTTAACCAAGCTGCCCATTATTTTTCAAAAGCGGCCACTCTTGGTGATGATTGGGCGATGTTTAATTTAGCTGATCTTTATCGCCGTGGTGACGGCGTTCAAAAAGATGAACAAAAGGCTTTTGAACTCTATAGCCAAGCAGCGCTAAAGAAAAACCCAAAATCTTTTAATATGCTTGGCCTTTTTTATGAAGAAGGCGCGATCATTCCCCAAGATATCAATGTTGCTAGCAATTACTTTCGCCAGGGGGCAGAACACGGCGATTGTTGGGGCTGTTTTAACCATGCCCGCATGCTTTTAGCCAACAACCAACCTGATGAGGCTTTTTCTTGGCTTGAAACATCGTTAAATCATCAAAATGACGATTATTGTCAAACCTTGGTAAAGCTCTTTGGCCATCATAGCAATTCGCAGTTACGGGCCATTGCGCAAAAGGCTGCCGCGCTAATTGCTAATAGCCAAATTGAAAAATAAGTAATAGGAAGCTAATAAAAATGACAGTCATTCCTCATGACGCAGTTTCTCTTTATGACTATGAGCGTTATTTTTGTGAAAAAATGCCTGCCGATATTCTTGGCTATATTAATGGCTATGGCGCTGATGGCATTACCTATCACAATAATCGTCATGCTTTTGATAAGCTTTCGCTTTGGCCGCGTGTGTTAAAAAGCTTAAAAAATGCCAATACCAATTGTGTATTTGGTGGTTTTTCACTATCATCACCCGTTATTATTGCTCCTATGGCCCATCATCAATTAGTTGATATTAATGGCGAAATTGCAACGGCTCAAGCTGCTTCTTTAACCAAAACGCCATTTTGTGTCAGCACACAAGCAAGTTGCAGCTTAGAAAGCGTGGCGGCAAGTGCGCCTAATTTATATTTTTTTCAGCTTTATAAGCGCAAAAATATCAATGACAATCTCGACCTTGTTGATCGCGCTCAAAATGCTGGTTATAAAGCTATTGTTTTAACCGTTGATACGCCAGTGAGCGGGGTGCGCAATTGCGAAATGCGTGCGGGGTTTCAATTGCCCAAACATATAAAATCGGTAAATCTTGCGCCCTATGGCGAGGAAGAATTCATTGCAATAAACGCAGGAAGTCCAGTTTTTCAAGGCATGCTCGATGATGCAGCCGATTGGGAGTTTTTGCAAATGCTATGCAATCATGCCCAAATACCTGTTTATGTTAAAGGAATTTTACACCCGCAAGACGCACAAATGGCAATTGATGCTGGGTGTCGTGGCATTATTGTTTCCAATCACGGGGGGCGTGCGCTTGATAGTGTACCGGCCACAATTACCGTTTTGCCATTAATTGCCAAGCAAGTAGCAGGACAAGTACCGATTTTGCTTGATGGTTCTATCCGCCGTGGCAGCGATATTGTTAAAGCGCTGGCGCTTGGTGCAAATGCAGTGCTACTTGGTCGGCCAATATTATATGGTCTTGGCGTTGCCGGCATGGTGGGAGTTGTGCATGTGCTAACTCTATTACAAACCGAACTTGAAATAGCCATGGCGCTTTGCGGTTGCGCAAGTCTTAGCGATATTAGCCGTGATATTATTTATTGCTCCCCCAATATATATTGATTTTTAAAGCTAAAAATATATAGTTTTACATGAATTTATAATTTTAGATTATATATTCTATAACGTAAATATAAAATAATATTTAATCTTTATTTTTTGTAATAAATAATTTAAAATTCATTAGAATTATGTTTTTATGTGGGATATAAGTAATGATTAAAATAAATAGTAAATTTCTTAAGAAATCTATCATTGTTACCTTGTTGCCCTTTGCATTATACGGTTGTAATTCTTTACCAGAAGCCACAGATGAGCAGCTTATCGAGTTTTTTTCTCATAATCCAATGGGCATGAATGGAAGATTTGGTGGGCCTCCGGTGATACCAATGTCAACAGTAGAATGCCTTGCCATTTTATCCAATGCAAGTTTTGATGGCTTTGAAAAACCACCAAAAGAATGGGCTGATATGATGCGTGTAGATTGTCAAGGATTTCTATTAGGCTTGGTGAATGATAAAGACATCAATGTCATTGGTTTTAAAATGAAGGATTTTGAAAGCAAGGAATTGACAGAACGTGTCTATAAGCTTCATGGAGTTAGTATTGCTGCCTCAGAGCAATACCGAGTTGAACAAAACAAAAAGCGCGAAGAACAGAGCGAAAAAGAACGGCAAGAACAAGAAAGAAAGCGCGAAATCGAAAAGCAGCGCCAACTTGCAGCGGAAAATGAAGCTAAGCAAAAAGCAATTGCCGAATTAAAACAAGCGCGCGATCAATATGCGGCCTTTGTAACTTCACTCGATACACGCTTACCGCAATTACGAGCCACTTGTAATGAACACAAAGCTTTGAGCGACGAATATCGTAAAATTGATGCGAATAAAGGGGCGATGTATAATTTGATGCGTGATGATATTTGTACAAGTAATTTTGCCAAGTTAAAATCGGAAGCAAATGAGCTTTTAAGCAAATGGAATCGCCTAAAAGTCACTGGCGATGGAACGTCTTGGCGCTTTCATAAGCCCTATTTGAACACATTAGCCGACGATAACCGGATTAATTCTGTCATGGAAAAACTGACCAAAGAAATAAATGAAATGAAAAGCAAATTGGGTCGTTAAGTATTTTATTCAATTTAAAATGCTTCAAGATCGGACACTACGAGTATCTTAAAAAACTAGCATGCAAATGGTCGTACCTTTTTGGTGTAGTTGTTATTAAGCATAGCAACTGCACCAAAATTTTATCCAAATGGCTTTGGCTTTAAAGGCTTACATAGTACCGGCATCGACTAAAACAAGCTCTGCATCTTCCAAGGCTGTGACCCTAATTGTGTCTTCATTGCTAATTGCGGCGCCATCACCGGTATTGATTGCAATCGTGTTAATTTCCACTTTGCCCTTGGCTGGAACTAGATAGCCAAAGCGGCTATTATCAGCAAAGTGATAGTCAACGCTTTCGCCCTTTTTTAATGTTGCTCCCAATACGCGGCCATTGGTACGAATAGGCAAAGCATCGCTATCACTATCAAAGCCACTTGCTAACACCACAAATTGTCCTGAACGCTCGCCCTTTGGAAAAGGCTTCGTGCCCCAAGAGGGTTTTTCACCTTTCTTGTCGGGGAAAATCCAGATCTGAAATATTTTTGTATCTTCATGTTCGCTATTATATTCTGAATGTTGGATACCCGTTCCAGCACTCATCACTTGCACATCGCCTGCAACAGTGCGACCTTTATTGCCAAGGCTATCTTCGTGAGAAATTGCCCCTTCACGCACATAGGTGATAATTTCCATATCATTATGGGGATGGGTTGGAAAACCAGTTCCAGCCGCAATTATATCATCATTCCATACCCTTAATTTGCCCCAATGCATGCGATTACGGTCATGATAATTGGCAAATGAAAAATGATGCTTGGCATTAAGCCAACCATGATTTGCGGCGCCAAGGTCTTTAAAAGGTCTATGTTCAATCATTGTCTCGTTCCTTGATAATTTCTATTTTAATGAATCAAGAATATAAGCTATGGCCTCCTAGTTGAGAATGAGCAAAGCGGAATAACAAACTTTCCAATTTTGATATCTCATTTGCAAATATTCAAAGATGCTTTATGCATGTATGTTGAGCTTAAAACAGCATTGATAGGCATGGGATCAAAGGCATGGGATCAAAGGCATGGCAACAATATTACCCGATTTAGAAGGATGGGCAATATTTGCCAAAGTTGCGGAAATGGGATCTTTTGCTAAGGCAGCCTCCGAGCTTAACCTTTCGCAAGCAACGGTTTCCAAGGCAGTTTCCCGTTTAGAAACGCGGTTAAATGTCATGTTGGTGCAACGCACATCACGGGCAATTTCTTTAACCGAGGCTGGATATGCCGCATTAGAGCGTGCCATCGCTATTCTTGAAAATGGTCATGCAGTTGAAGAAGAAATAAGCGAGCAAGCAACAAGTTTACGTGGCCGCATACGTATTTCGTTGCCAATTTCCTTTGGGGTTAAATATGTAGCACCCATCCTTGCCGATTTTTTGATGCAACACCAAGATGTTGAAATTGACGCGGATTATTCCGATAAGCAGATTGATCTTATTGAGGATAAAATCGACCTTTCTTTACGGATTGCCAATATGGTTGATTCAAGCCTTATTATTCGCAGTCTTTGTTCCGTGCGCATTCTTCTTGTTGGTTCACCAAGTTATTTTGCCAATCATGGTAAGCTCGAGCATCCGCGTGATCTTGCCAACCATAAGACATTTAAATATGCCTATAATTTTGGTAAAAAAGGTTGGAGTTTTGTTCATAAAGAGCATGGTGAATTTACCCAAATAACCAAGGCGCAAATGCAAGCTAATAATGCTGAAGCTTTAACTCCTGCTTTACTTGCTGGATTGGGTGTTGCACTCCAACCAGAATTTCTAGTTTGGGATGAGTTGCAAAATGGTAGCTTACAAACAGCATTGGATGATTGGCACATCAAGCCATTAATGCTGCATATTGTGACACCGCCAGGGCGTAAAAGACCACATCGGGTGCAAGCCCTTATTGACCATATTGCCCAAACACTAACCAAACAGCCTTGGGTTCATGCAAAAGCATAAAATTAAACGAGAATAAGCCGGTTAGAAAGTTTCAAGCGTAATTTCAACCGCCTATTAGGTAACCGCAATTGAAAGCGCTTTTTGCCAATTGTTGTTTTGTCTGTTAACAAAGATTGCAAAGGTGCATATTCACGCAAAAAATAATCAAGCGGCGCACATTCACGAACTGGGCGTAATTCATCAAATTCGTCAATCACCATCATTGGTAAATTATAAAGATCAGCCCATAGCCGCCAATCCAATAGCACATCATCATAATTATCAGAAATCAACAAAGGAATAGAAAGGCTAGGGTCTTTATGCACCAGCATCAATGCTAATAAATTATCATTTTTACCGCCCTTTAAACGATGGGCGCTCACACCGTAATAGGAGGATAGCGGAATAATTTTAATGACATTGCTATCTTGTGGTAAAGCGCTATTAGCTGCACTGTTATCTTGCTGCACAATAATAGTATTTTCGGTCAATGTGCCACAAAATACGGTATTTTGACCGTGAAAGGCAATTTTTTGTGGCAAATGGCAAGGATCCAATCGCAATTCATGCATATGCTCACTTTGTTCATTCCAGCAATCTGCCCAACGTCCTGCCATTATAACCCTCATTACTTCAACAAAAAATAGCACATTTCAACTTTGTAAATTGAAATGGCTCAAATACCCTCCCCAACAGGGTATGTATTAAAGCTTATAAAGATAAATATTATCAGGAAACTTAATGGCTAAGGTTAATCAATTATGTTTTTAATTTAAATAAATGTTTGGTTAGCAAAAAGCTAATTTTATACTATGTTAAAAAATCAGTTTTGAAACATAAAAAAGAGCCGTTGTTACGGCCCCTTTAACGTTGAAAGAACGAAAAGACTAAATGTCAAAACGCGCGGTTACCGGAACATGGTCAGATGGTTTTTCCCAGCCGCGTGCTTCTTTTTTAATATCTATAGCCTTTAAATGGCTAACCAGATCTTTTGAACCCCAAATGTGGTCAAGACGGCGGCCTCGATTAGCAGCTTGCCAATCTTTAGCGCGATAGCTCCACCAAGTGTAAAGCTTATCTTCAGGCGGAATGATTTCACGCATTAAATCGACCCAAGCACCTTGATGAAGCACTTTATTCAGCCCTTCAACCTCGATCGGCGTATGGCTAACAATTTTTAACAATTGCTTATGCGACCAAACATCGTTTTCAAGGGGAGCAATATTCAAATCACCCACTAAAATGGAAGATATACCATCATTTTCATCAGCGCGGATCGCCAACATTTCTTCTAAAAAAGCAAGCTTATGAGCAAATTTGGGGTTAATTTCAGGATCAGGTTCGTCGCCACCAGCAGGTACATAAAAATTATGCAGCCGAATTTTCTTATTACCTACTTCAAAAACCACCGATACATAACGGCGATCATCAATAGTACAGAAAAGCATTGTTTTCATATCACTCAATGGTAAGCGTGATAGAATTGCGACACCATGATAACCTTTTTGGCCACTAATTGCCATATATTCATAGCCGGCAGCCCTAAAATTTTTAGACGGAAAGGCATCATCAGGACATTTTGTTTCCTGCAAGCATAAAATATCGGGTTTTTCTTGGTTTAAAAAATCAAGCACGATATTTTCGCGCAACCGCACCGAATTAATATTCCAAGTGGTAATAGATAAGGTCATGGGGTTTAGAACGTTCCTTGCAAGTATCAGTAGGGCAGAAAAATACTGTTTTATTGATAGTTTTTTTAGGGTTAGAACCTATTATATTATAAAATCGGTAAAATAGCGCAAAACTATATAAATACAAGCATAATGTCCATTCAAGCTCTTCACAACTCGTTACAATAAGATGCTTTATATATTTTTATTTGCGTTTTTATTTTCGGTGATGATCGCCAAAACAATCACCACAAGCGGCAAGGGTTTCAATAACGCGGCAATCATGAATGGTGTGATTTTCACATTTTTCAGTCATGCGAACCAGTTCTTTTTCCAATAATTTTAACCGTTCAATGCGTTGACGCACCGCTTGCAATTGGGTCACAGCAATGTGATCGGCTTCGCCGCAGGGTTGCTCTGGATGTTTTGACAATTTAATCAACTGCCTTATTGCTTCTATCGAAAAGCCAAGCTCACGCGCATGAAGGATGAAAAGCAGGCGGTTGTAATGCTTTTCGTCATAGCGGCGTTGATTGCCGCTGGTGCGTTCTGCCTCATCTAAAAGACCAATTTTTTCATAATAGCGAATGGTTTCGATATTGCAGCCAGTGCGTTTTGCCAGTTCGCCAATAGAATTTTGCCGCATGGTCATTTTTCCTCTTGAACCTGTAGTTACTACAGGGATTACATAAGAAAGACAGGAATAAAATACCAGCCTTTAGTTGCAATGAAAGGCTAAAAAATTGGAGCTTATACCATGTCAAACAATGAATTTACGCAAAAAGGGCAAAGTGTAGACGATCAAAAGCATGACCATAATCATCACCACGATCATAATCATCACCATGACCAAGAGATCGCGCTTATTGAAGGTGACGAAAATATACCTCAACAAGGTGATATAGTTTGGGCGATTAAAGGTATGGATTGCGCTGCCTGCACAGTAAAAATCACCAATGCAATGAAAAATATGCAAGGCGTTGATAATGTCCGTGTATCATTAATGCGCGAAACCTTATCTTTGCAAATAGATGAAAGCAAAACCACCCCACAACAAATCGAAAAGACAATTGCTAGCCTTGGTTATAGTGCAAAGCCGCTAAATGACCAAAAGCAACCAAATATAACAGATGACGTTGTTTGGTGGCAAACAGCTAAAGCACGCATGGTGTTTTCAGCAATTAGCCTTGTTATTCTTGCCTATATTATTAGTTTTATTAAACCGCAATGGGCTGCGCCAGCTTTCATGGCTGCAAGCCTAATTGCCCTTTATCCAGTTGCTAGCCGCGCCTTTGCCGCCATACGCACAGGTAGTTTTTTCACCATTGAGATGTTGATTACCATCGCCGCTATTGGCGCAATTTTTATCAATGCTGCGGAGGAAGCCGCCATTGTCATTGTACTTTTTTTGATTGGCGAATTATTAGAAGGGGTTGCGGCAGGGCGTGCCCGCGCGGGCATCAAAGCATTGCATGAACTTGCTCCTAAAACTGCGTTTATTGAAACAAAAGAAGGGCTTATCGAAACATCCGTTGATGCTTTGAAAATTAACGATATTATTATTGCCCGCACTGGTGATAGGATTGCTGCCGATGGCGTGGTTCTTGATGGTATATCAAGCGTAAATGAAGCACCGATAACCGGTGAATCAATGCCAAAGACCAAAGAGCAAGGCGATAGTGTTTTTGCCGGCTCGATTAATCTTGGTGACGCCTTAAGAATCAAAGTGCTAAAAAATGCTAGCGATAATACCATTGCCCGCATTATTGAACTGGTTGAAAATGCCCAAGAAGCGAAAGCTCCAACCGAGCGCTTTATTGATAATTTTGCCCGCTATTATATGCCGATTATCGTTGGCATCGCCTTACTCACAGCATTGATACCACCGCTATTGTTTGATGGTGATTGGCAAATATGGATTTATAAAGCGCTTGCTCTCTTATTGATTGGTTGCCCATGCGCTTTGGTTATTTCCGTTCCAGCCTCGATTGCATCGGCTTTAGCAAGCGGTACCAAACGCGGATTATTGATTAAAGGCGGGCAAGTGTTAGAAACGCTTGCCAAAACAAGCATTATTGCCTTTGATAAAACTGGTACGCTCACCAATGGCATGCCAATCATTAGTAAAGTATTTGCAATCAATAATAATGCGCTTGATGGAAACGTGGGCAATATAGTTAGTATAGCAAGCGCCATGGAAAGCATATCAAGCCACCCGCTTGCACAAGCCATTGTCACTTATGCAGCAGAGCATGATATAAAGCCATGTGATTTAAGCAATGTAAGCACATTGCAAGGCAAGGGCTTAACTGCCGATTATAAAGGTAAAACACTGTTTCTTGGCGCACCACGCTTTGCCAAGGATTATGCCACCCTAACGCCATTGGTTGAAGCTGAAATTACCAAGCTAGAGGAAAATGGCAATACAACAATCGTACTTGTTGAACAAAGTGCAGTCATTGGCATTATTGCAATGCGAGATGAACCAAGAAAAGACGCAAAATCGGCAATGACCGCCTTAAAACAGCTGAAGATAAAGCCACTTATGCTAACCGGTGACAATAGCCGGACAGCAAATGCTATTAGCCAAGAGCTTGGGATGGAAGCCTATAGCGAGTTGCTACCGGAAACGAAATCGAAAATTATTGCCGATTTAAAAACCAAAGGTTTAACTGCAATGGTGGGCGATGGCATTAATGATGCACCAGCGCTTGCCTTGGCTGATACTGGTATTGCCATGGGCTCTGGCACCGATGTTGCACTAGAAACGGCAGACGCTGCTATTTTACGCAACCGTGTTAGCGATGTTGTAACCTTAATAAAAATGGCCAAAGCTACGATGCGTAACATTCACCAAAATGTTGCCATTGCGCTGGGGTTAAAAATTGTATTTTTGCTTGCTACTTTATTCTGGTTTACCGATTTATGGCTAGCCATTTTTGCTGACACCGGTGCAACTTTGCTAGTAACCTTAAATGCGCTGCGGCTCTTAGCTTGGAAAAAAGATTAAAGCTAAGGTCAAGCGTTGATTAAGCATCACCATTTATTTTAACCCAAATTTATTTAGGGCATCGGATTTATCAATTTATTAAATCTGATGCCCAAACCTATATAAATTGCTAGCAATTATAAAACCTAATTGGATTTTGAACATGCTTTAATTTTTGTTCTATTATCTGTCTGCCCCGTTTGCCCACATAAATATCCCAGATTTCCTTTGGTGCTTTATGACCTTCAAAACCAAAACGCTGACTTTCATCTTTAACTTTGGCAAATGGTATATCTGGAAAGTTCTCTGGAGTTGCACTCATCCATTTTTCAGCTGTAAACACACCAACAGCAACACCGCGACAAACAGCCACAACATATTTGGCTTTTCGTGCTCTTTCAACATTAAGCCGCCAACAATAACGAACAAGATCATAAATTACGTCTTGATCAAATTTATCTTCCAGTTTAGCAATATTAATTAATAATAAAGCGTCAGTTGGTGAAGAAGGAAACTCTGGTAAATTATATTTGTCAATAATTTCCAAATGATTCATCGGACCACGATCACTGCTACCATGTCCACCTTGAATATTGGTTAAACCTGGATAGGCATCAATTAGCGCAGCTTCCACTTCAAAAATTGCGTCAACGTGTATTTCGTGACGATGGATGACATATAGAACTTTTAACCCAGCTCCTTGAATAGCTTTGATCCTATCCAATTTAATATCCATCAATTCAGTGTTGTCCGCACTATCAAACACAACACCTCTTGCATGATCAAAAACGCGGTTATTTTTACCTTTGCCTACGTAAAAAGTTTCACCATTTCTTGGATCAATAAGCCGATAAACATAATTACCTACTTTTAAACACACTTCTTCAGAAAACCGCTCTTCCATCAATATCCCGCCTTAATTTCAGATACATCCAAAACATATTAAGTTCTAGTTTCAAATAAGAAGATTAGACTATCTTATAAAAAAATATATAGACAGTTTAATTTAGCGTGTTAATTTAGCTATTAATAGCGGATTTAGTAGAATATTTATCTCTACCCACACCTCAAAAACAATAAAATATACCTAATAGGTTGTTTTACCGATACCAGATTAACCAAAAAAGGTGCTTCACACAATTTGCGAATTGCTCTAATAGAATAGGGTAATAAAGATTAAATGATGGAGAGCTTTTATGAGTGGTGATGCACAAGGTTTAATCGATAAGGCATCCGCCTTGGTTGAGGCAGCAAAAAAGGCTGGTGCCGATGCGGCTGATGCTGTGGTTATCCGCTCACGCTCACGGCAAGTTAGTGTGCGGCTTGGCAAAGTTGAATCGACCGATAGTTCAGAGAGTGATGATTTCTCATTACGCGTTTTTTTAGGCAAAAAAGTTGCAACTATTTCGGCTAATTCTCAATCCGATCCTCAAGCTTTGGCAATTCGCGCCGTTGCTATGGCAAAAGTATCTCCTGAAAACCCTTTTGAAGGTTTGGCTGATCCTAAACTTTTACAGCATAAGCCACGTGATCTTGATTTATTTGATGCAACAGATTTAGATAGTGCAGCTTTAACCCATGAAGCGCTTGCAATGGAAGAAGCGGCATTAGCTGTAAAGGGCGTCAGCAATTCTGGCGGTGCAGGGGCAGCATGTGGCGCAGGCGGCATGGTATTGGTGACAAGTGATGGTTTTTGCGGCCATTATATGAGTTCGCGATTTTCGCGCTCTTGCAGCGTTGTTGCCGGCACTGGCACAGCAATGGAACGCGATTATGATTATAGTACAGCACTGCACTTTGCAGACCTTGATCATAGCCATCATATCGGACAAAGAGCAGGTGAGCGTACCGTTGCCCGCCTTGGCGCGCAACGGGCAAAGACTGGCACAGTCGATGTGATTTTTGATCCACGCATGGCGCGCGGTATTGCCGCCCATATTGCTAGTGCAGTTAATGGTGCATCAGTTGCTAGAAAAACCAGCCTATTGCGTGAGAAAATGGGGCAAGCCATCATGCCGCAAGGCATCACTATCACTGATAATCCACTCAAAGTGCGGGGCAGCTCGTCCCGCCCGTTTGATGGGGAAGGCGTTGAAGGACAAATGCTGGAAATCGTTAAAGATGGTGTTTTGCAAAATTGGCTCTTATCCACCTCTGCCGCAATGGAGCTTGGCTTAACAACCAATGGCCATGGCGTACGCTCATCCAATAGCGTCGCGCCGGCATCCACTAACTTTACCATTGAAAGCGGTAATATCAGCCGCGAAGATATGATAAAGTCACTTAAAAGCGGTTTTTACGTCACCGAATTGGTTGGTCATGGTGTCGATCTGGTAACAGGCCAATATAGCCGCGGTGCATCGGGCTTTTGGATTGAAAATGGTGAGATTACCTATCCAGTAAGTGAAGTAACTTTGGGCTCCAACCTTTTACATATGTTTGCTCATATGCAAGCGGCAGACGATCTTGACCGCCGTTATGGCATTGCATCTCCAAGCCTATTGATTGAAGGAATGACTCTTGCCGGAAAGTAATAGCTTAAGACATCAAGCAATAAGCGATGATTTAAGGCTGATAAGCGATGCGGCGCGTCAAGCTGGTCACATCGCTATGAGCTTTTTTAAACAAAATCCCCAAATTTGGCATAAGGAGGGTAACTCTCCAGTAACAGAAGCTGATTTTGCGGTTGATCGCTATTTGAAAGAGGCTTTGCTAAAAGCGCGTCCGCAATATGGTTGGATATCTGAAGAAACAACCGATGAACGCCCCGCCCAGCAATATCAACGTTTCTTTGTGGTTGATCCCATTGATGGCACGCGTGGTTTTATCGAAGGCCAAAATAACTGGTGCATTTCTATTGCGATTATTGAAAATGGGCGCCCAATTTGCGGCGTCCTGCATTGCCCGGTAACTGGCGAGCATTTTATCGCACCCATTAATGGCAAAGCGTATAATAATGATATGGTTTTAGCCATTGCCAATGATGAGTATTTGCGCCGCCCTGTTATTTCATGCGCTGGTTCATGGATGAAAAAGATTACACCAGAACTGCACCAAGATTATATTTTTAAAGCCAATGTGTCGTCACTTGCCTATAGATTAGCCCTTTTTGCTAGTGGCAAGGTTGATATGGTTTTGGTGCGCCCCAATGCCCATGATTGGGATATTGCTGCTGCCGATATCATTGTTGAATGTGCAGGCGGTGCTTTGCTTAACAGGCAGCAAAAGCCACTCATCTATGGAAAAGAGCCATTTTGTCACGGTATTTTGATTGCCGCATCAGCAAAAAATTTTAAAATAGCTTTAGATATTGTACATAAAGCGTTAAAAGATTAATCATCATTATTATAATTCAAATATACGAAATAAAGCGGTTTTAAAGTAGTTTTACCCAATGTTATTGCACTTTAAAATTATTAAAATCCAAGGAGACTATAATGCCCGCAACAGCTGAAAAAAAACAGCTTCTACACCTTGTTTTTGGTGGCGAGTTAAAGAGTGTTGACAGTAGCGAATTCCGCGATCTTGATAAGCTTGATATTGTCGGCATTTACCCAGATTATGCTTCAGCACAAGTGGCATGGAAAGCCAAAGCACAAGCCACAGTTGATAATGCATTGCAACGCTATTATGTTGTGCATCTTCACCGCTTGTTAAATCCCTGAAGATGAAGGCGCATAGGTTTAGTCTTCTAGGTTAAAACCTTTATTTTTAATTGGGCATTTTTGGTTTTTTATGAATTGCCAAATGCCCAATTTTGTTTGTTAGTGCATAAACAAATTATGCAGCAATTTTTAGATCATGGCGCAATTACTCTGCCTTGTTGATTTGCGGTTCACCAAGCGATAGCATCAAACGATTTGCCCAATTAAAAAAACTAGCGGCATGAATAACATCACCAATTTCATCATCATTAAGCCCAGCATCATGCAAAGCATCAACATGGCTTTGATTAAAATGTGGCGGTGTCTGGGTAAGGGCAATAGCTGCTGCAGTAATAGCATTCCAACGCGGTTGCAAATCTACATTAACACCATTTTTTAACAAATTATCAACATCATCAACACGTTTGGAATATTGTGCAGCATGGCGGGCATGAACTGAGGCACAATAAATACAGCCATTAAAACGTGATGTTGCGGTGGCGGCCAATTCACGTTCTGCCCTTGGTAATCCATCCTTAGTATTATAAAAAATGTCCTTATCTGCTAAGGTGCGTGCTTCTAAAATATCTGGATCACGCGCTAAAAGGGTAAAATATTGAGATTTTGCCCTTGCACTATCAACAAGAGCTGTTCTTTGCCGCTCGCTCAGTTCAGCCTCAAGAATAGGTGACAACCAAGGTAGCCAATCAAAAAAATCGCGAGAAAAAACATTTGGCGCATTATTTTGTAATGCGTTATTAGCAGTGTTATTGCTCATCATATGCCTCCCTTATGGCTTTTGCACGGATTGCGGTTTATTGGCTAAAACTTTCAAACCAACGACAAGGCGAATTTGATAGCTAAGAAAAGCAATAAGCTGGGAAAGCGTCACAATATCATCATTAGACCAACCAGCGTTAACAAGCTTATCAATATCATTTTTCGCACTATCACGCGGATGAAAGACCAATAAATGACCATGCTCAAATCCGGCAATTAACTTATCACCAAGAGACCTCCGCAAACTATCATCAGCCCGCCATAAAAACCCATCTTCATCTTCACGACTTAAAGGACCAACAGGATAATGCCCATAAGGACCCGTAGTTAAGCCGGTTTTTGACGCTTGTTGAACAAAATCTGCCTTTTTCGCATCAATTTTTAATAATTGTTCAAGGTAAAACTGAGCAGCTTCATCCACTTGGTGTAAAAGTGCAATAAAAGCTGCTACAGCAAAACGATCGGCTATAGAAAAACTAGCATTATCTTTATTTTCAAACAAAGCTTCATAGCTTTTTTGGGTTTGAGTAACCGTAATTGGTCGGCGTTGCCGCAGCGCAAGTTTTTGCCCAACCATTTTATCAATAACATCACTATCAGCCATCAAATCAACCCTTTATCGAAAACATATTGAAATAAAAAACCTAATCAATTTCGCATTTTTAATGCAAAAATTAATGATTAAGTGAAAGGCCAAGCGCCGGTGCAACCTCTTGGGCGGTAAGCTCAATCGATTTTAAAATATCTTCATGCGGTGGCTCTACCGAATGGACTTGGAAGACGACATCTGTTGCCCGCAACAAAGTTGTATCCTTTTGCAAAGATGCAATCACCTCGTCAGGCGTGCCGACATGCAAATCAAAAGAAGCTATCAATTCTTCAAGGCTATGTCCGCGAGCTGGTTGCCCTGCTTTTTCAAAACGCTCAGCCGCACGACGTAGACCAACTTCAGCAAGGCTTAATGCTCGTTGGCGATCCGTTGATACAAAAAGGCTGCGCGATGCCATAATGCGCGGTATTTTACCCTTTGGCAATGCAGCCAAATAGGCATCAATAATCGGGTTTTGCAAGGCATCAAGGCTCGCATCACTATTGTCTTTTGGGCGTGGTTGGGTGCGTGATAACATCAACCCATCGCCTGCTTCACCGGCAAGTTTACCGCCAAAGCTTGAAAATGTCGCCATCCAAAAACGATTTAATAAATGCGGTGCAGTTGGATAAAGATGATTGCCTTTGTAAAGATCTCCACCGTTAAAGGCAGCGCGTAAAACTTTAAGGTGATTTGCATATACTTCGCCGCGATTATCCGGATCAACGCCAAAGGCTTCAAAAGACTCGCGCGTGCCACCAGTGCCAAAGCCAAGCTCTAAGCGCCCATCAGATAATAAATCCAAAACGGCAGTATCTTCTGCAACTCTTATCGGATTTTCCATCGGCAAGGTGATAACACCTGTGCCAAGGCGAATTTTATTAGTTTTAGCGGCTAAATTCGCCAAGAAAGCAACAGGGGAGGGCAAGCCACCTTCATCGGGATGAAAATGGTGCTGCGCCACCCAAGCAGTGTGAAAGCCAAATTTTTCAGCATGAATAATTTGTTGTTGCGCCAAGGCATAGCGTTGTTTTGCGTCAACATCATCTAATAAACGGGTAAAAAAGCCAAGTTTTCGGTTTTTAAAAAAATCATTTACATTTGTCATAGCAAACCTTTAAATTTCAAAATCTATGTCATTTATAATTGGGCAGAAAGCACCGATTTATGCAAAGCATTAGCCTTGCCCGGAATTGCTGCAATAAGCTCTTTGGTATAATTTTGCGAAGGGTGAGTGAAAATATCTTCAACACAGCCACTTTCAACGACACGTCCATTTTGCAAAACGGTAACTGTATCAGATATTTTACGCACAACTGAAAGATCATGGCTTACAAAAATATAGGTCAAATTTGCTTCTTTTTGAAGCCGCTCAAGCAGGGTCAATATTTGTGCTTGCACCGTAACATCAAGGGCTGAAACGGCTTCATCTAAAACCAAAATATCTGGTCTTAAAATAAGCGCGCGGGCAATTGCTACTCTTTGGCGCTGTCCGCCAGAAAGCGCATGGGGACGGCGATCAATAAAATCTTGTGGTAACTCCACCTCAGCCAACAAATCCAACACGCGCGCTCGCCGTTCTGCTTTACTCACAAGTAGAAAATTAAGCAAAGGCTCTTCAATAATTTTGCCAATCGTATATTGCGGATCAAGCGAGCCATAGGGATTTTGATAAACAAGTTGAATACGACGGCGAAATTGGCGTAATTCTTCGCTTTTTAAGCCCGTCATATCGGTGCCATCAATAATAATTTCGCCGCTTGTTGGTTTTAAAAATCCACATAAAGCACGAATAGTGCTGGTTTTACCCGAACCAGATTCACCAACAATTGCATGGGTTGTACCGCGCTGCACACTAAATGAGAGATCATCAATAGCGCGATAGGTTTGCCGTCCACCATAATCAATATCAATATGACGCAGCTCAACCAATATATCACGATCAACCAAATCGAGTTGGCGGATCGGCGGCACGGTTAAAGACGGATCATTGGCAACCAGTTTTTTGGTGTAACTTGATTGCGGATTGGATAAAATCGCGCGGCTATCACCACTTTCTTGAATGGCACCATTTTGCATGACGATAATGCGATCAGCACGGTCGCTTGCAACACCAAGATCATGGGTTACCATTAACAAACTTGAGCCAAAATCTTGGCGAATATCATCAATCAAATCAAGAATGCGTCTTTGCACCGTAACATCAAGCGCTGATGTCGGCTCATCAGCAATAATAAGCTGTGGTTTTAATGCGATAGCAATAGCAATCAACACACGCTGACGCATGCCGCCTGATAATTCATGCGGATATTGATCAAATCGCCGTTGCGGTTCGCTAAGCCCAACCTGATGTAGTAAATCAATTACTCTTTCTTTGATTTCTGCTTTGGCGACCGCTTTATGAATTTTAAATATTTCACCAATTTGCTGACCAATCGTCATTAATGGATCAAGTGACGAAGACGGATCTTGCGGAATTAAGCTAATCACCTTCCCGTGCAGATTACGCAATCGCTGCGCTGACCAATCGCTAATTTGCGCATTGTTAAGTGTAATTGACCCATGATCAATACGAGCATTATTAGGCAATAGACCTAAAATTGCTTGGGCGGTTGTGGTTTTACCTGAACCTGATTCCCCAACAAGAACCAAGGATTCGCCTGCCTTCATAC
The DNA here is from genome assembly GCF_014117425.1 of Bartonella sp. HY038. NCBI lineage: Bacteria > Pseudomonadati > Pseudomonadota > Alphaproteobacteria > Hyphomicrobiales > Bartonellaceae > Bartonella > Bartonella sp. HY038. The sequence goes on along the minus strand of NZ_CP059725.1, from coordinate 3,112,156 downwards.
TAAAGGATACATCATGGGTAACGCGGCGCCAGTTGTTTTTATCACGATAGGCGATGGAAAGATTTTGCACATCAAGAAGCAAGTTGCTCATCATGGCCTCCACTGGGTAAGGGCGCGGCTAACGCGGTTGGCGGCCAAAACCACCGCAATAATAAATAGCCCGGGAATGATGGTAAGCCACCATGCGGTCGCAACATAATTTCTACCCTCAGCAATAATCAATCCCCATTCAGGCGTCGGTGATTGCACGCTATAACCAAGAAAGCCAAGGGTTGCGATTTGCAGCAAAGCATGACCAAACTGCAACGCCGCATAGCCAACCACCGTATAAAGCGCATTGGGCAAAATATGACGATAAATCACCTGCAAAAATTTACCACCAGAACCAAAGGCAGCTTCCACATATTCGGCATGACGAATACGCGAAACCTCGGCACGGCTAAGGCGGGCGAAACCAGCAACCGATGTAACACCAACGGCAATCGCCACTTGCAGCGTACCAAAGCCCATTAAAGTAATGAGACTAAGCGATAATAGCAGTGATGGAATTGCTAATAAAACATCAATAAACCGCATAATAATAGTGTCTGTTTTACCACCTACCGAGCCTGATATAAGACCAAGCAAACCACCAATAACAAAACCAAAAGCGACCGCTGCCAAAGCGCCTGAAATGGAATAGACCGCCCCATAAATAATACGTGCATATAAATCACGGCTTAAATCATCGGTACCAAACCAATGATCGGCGCTTGGGGGTGCAAGTTGTGGGCCACTTTCAACAATTGGATTATAGCCAGTAAAGAGCGAGGGAAAAACAATAAAAGCCAAAGCCAAAACAAGAATAAGAATGGCTAGCAATAAACCAATGGGCTGGCGCAAAAATGACAGCTTTAAAACTTTATCTTGACCACTCATGCGGCTTTTCCTTTACTTTTTTTAAGGCGCGGATCAATGAACGGGAATGATAGGTCAATCAATAAATTGATCGTTACAAAAGCAAGTGCGGAAATAACAACAATTGCTTGCAAGACAGTAACATCTTGCGAGCGCACCGCCTGTTCTGTCATTTTGCCAATTCCACTTAGGCCAAAAACTGTTTCAGTTACGACCGCACCGCTGATTAATTCACCAAACAGCAAGCCAGCAACAGTTAAGGTTGGCAAAGCGGCATTGCGCAAACCATGCTGCCAAAAAATTCGCCATTTGCTTGCCCCCTTCGCTTGTAAAACCATAATAAAGGGACGGGTTTCAATTTCATCCATAGCGCGCATTAATATTTGCGCCATCGGGGCAGAAATGGGAATGGCAAGCGTTGCAATTGGTAAAATCAACCCTTCAATTGGCCCGGGGGCAATAACCGAAATCCAGCCTAATTCAAAGGAAAAAACCTGCACCATGATAATGCCAATCCAAAAAAGCGGAACCGCAAGAAAAAGGCTTGGCAATGATAGAAATAAATTCTTTAACCACGCAAATGGAGAGAAGCTCGATAAAAGAGTGAGCAAAAATGCCAATATAATTGCCGCAAGAAAAGCAAAGCCAGCCAATTGCAATGTTGGCGGCAAATTAACGACCAATTGCTCTGTAACTGGCACACCAGCTTGAATGGAAAAACCAAGATCGCCATGAAGAAAATTACTAAGACTTTTTAAATATTGCAAAAAGACTGGCTGATCAAAGCCATAACGGCCGCGCAATTCTTCAATCTGCTGTGCGTTTAACCCATATTCAGGATTTAAAAATTTAAGCAATGCTGCATCGCCCGGCATAACCTGCAAAAGGATAAAAGATGCGGTAAATGCAGCCCATAAAACAATGAGTGCCTGACCCAGCCGATTAAGACTATAACGCAGCATGATATTCTTTCCTTGAACTGGCAACAGCATTTTGTAAAAAGAGAAGCGGTTTTATTATAGATAAGGTAATAAGCTATTGAACCGCTTCATATTTCTAATTTATTTTTCAATCCATGTATTATAAAAATACGGGCGACCAACCGCTTCAAACGCGATACCTTTAACGTTTGGAGCACCACCATAAACCTGTGGTTCTTCAAAAATTGGGATAGCATAGGCTTGATCAATAATGTAATCGGTCGCCTCGATTAATAAGGCATTACGCTTTTGCGGGTCACTTTGTGTTGCAACATCTTCAAGATAAGTATTAAGCTTGTCATCGCGGAAGCTCTTAACCTTGTCGCTCAAACCACCTTTTTGCAAAAGTGCATCGCGGTTAAGTGGATAAAACAGGCTTTTAACCACATCGGCATCGGCGCGGCCAACCATATGAGGGATCACCGGAGTTTTTTCTGGATTAAGATTATCGATCAATGTTGATGAACCATCGTAATTCTTAATATTTAAAATAACACCAATCTTACGCCATTGCTGGGCAATAAGCTGCAACATCGCTTTACTTTGCGGTTGCTGCAAGGCTTCAGAAGCGGTTAAAATAAGTTGCTCACCATCCTTGCTACGAATGCCATCACTACCAAGCTTCCAACCGGCTTCATCTAGCAGGGCGGCAGCGCGGGCGCTGTCATATTTAAGCTTTGCACTTTGATCGGAATAGCCAAAGGCATCATGGGCGACCAATGAAGTAGCAAGAGGATAATTTTTAGAATAGAGGTTTTTGACAATTTCTTCGCGATTAGTAGCAAAACGCAAGGCTTCACGCACCTTTATATCGGCAACAATGGGATTATCAGGGCGAAATGTAAGCGAGTTGTTAACCCCGCGCGTACCTGCTGAATAAACAATATTACCCGCTTTACTGACGCGATCTTCATCATAGGCTTGCAATTGTCTAACAAAATTGGCCTGCTTGGCAATAAGCGCACCAATACGAACATTATCTTCTGGAATGGTAAGATATTTTAATTCATCAAGATAGGCTCGGCCTTGATGAGCAAATTTTTCTGGCGCCCAATTATAATCTTCACGCACTTTAAGAACCAGTTCTTTGCCTAATGTTTCACGTGAGACAAAAAATGGGCCAGAGCCAATAATTTTAGTCGCATCACCTAATTGATCAAGCGATAGACTTAATGTTTTAGGTGAAACAATGCCCGAACCTATCACTGAAGTGCCTTGTAAAAAGCCCGGCGATGGTTTTTTAAAATAAAAACGCACCGTTAAAGGATCAATCACTTCGCTGCGATCATAATTATTAATCACTTCCGAAACAGATAGTTTTAAGTCCTTATTGCCAAGGCCGTAAGTATCGAAATTTTTGGCAATAGCTGCGGCATCAACGGGTGTTTTATCAGAAAATGTCACCCCATCACGCAGATGAAACGTATAAATGGTGGCATCGTCATTTACTTCCCATGATTTTGCCAGCCATGGTTCAATTTCTAATGTTTGTGGATTTTGCCAGGTTAAACGATCGGTAATCTGGTTAAGAATACCCCCATTGGTATAATTTCCGCCCAAGGGCGGATAAAGATTATGATGGGTTTGCTTATCTAAATAAACAAGAACACCGCCTTGACTTGGCTGCTCGGCTTTGGCACTAAATGATGCCAAGGCAAATGTTGTCGCAAGGCTTGCTGCTAAAAAAATGGATTTCAAAGACGGCTTGACCATAATAATCCTCTCAAAGTTGATACTTGCAAGGATAAACAAGCCCCGTTATTTTTAAACGCACATTCATGATGAAATTATAGAATTTTTAGTGTTTGATTTTAAATTTTTGCAATGTTTTAAAAAAAAATTCTAATATTTAAAATTTTCATTGGTTTGCAGTTTATGAAATTATTCCACCTTCCATAGCTACTATGAGATTTCACTATTTTTAATTGGAAAAAATTTATGGTGCAGCGTGATGCTTTTGAAAAATTACTAAAGCGCGAAAAGCTTGATGAGCTTGCAATATTTATTGATGATTATGAAAGCTTTGAAGAATTTCCATTAATATCGCGCTATACACATCTAGCCGCCTTAAAAAAACGTATAAACATCGGCGCAAGGAATGAAAATAAAATCGATGTCGAAACTGCTTTGATTAAATTTTCATGCCTTTATATTGATAAAATAAATTGCCATGCCAAAGAAAATCTTAACCCCGAAGACTATGACAACTTTTTTTGCTGCCTAACATTTTTTTACATTAGAGAGAAAGAATATTCTTATATTCCGCATTTCCTTGTTTCTAGAAAAAAGCAGTTATTTAAGTCTTTAAACGATAATAAAATCTCACTTTCGTCTCAAAATTATTTTTATCCAATATTTGCGCAGTTAAATATCATCAATTCATTTCGATATTTTATATCAAAAAATGATGATCCTGATTTAAATCGCCTTTATTGCCTACCCATTTATCATCACAAGCCATAATTTTTTAGATCAATAATCGAAAAAATAGAAAGAGGGTTAGATTTGCGGATTTTTAAAAATCTGCTAAGTTCAACCACCCAAAATAGTCGCCGTTTAAAAGGATAGACCCATGCAATTAAAGCGCAATATTCCTGTAACCATCCTTACTGGTTTTCTAGGATCTGGTAAAACCACCCTTTTAAACACCTTATTGCGCGATAATATGCTTAAAGACAGCGCTGTCATTATCAATGAATTTGGTGAAGTGGGCATTGATCATCTTTTGGTTGAAAAGGCAGATGAAGGGATAATTTCCCTTTCTGATGGTTGTCTATGCTGCACTATTCGGGGTGATCTTGTTGATACGCTAGCAGAATTAATTGATAAATTACAAATGGGTGAAATTAATCATTTAACCCGCATCATCATTGAAACAACCGGTCTTGCTGATCCTGCGCCGATATTACAAATATTGCTTGCTCATCCGATCATTATTGAAGCGTTACAGCTTGATGGTGTTATTACCACCCTTGACGCGGTAAATGGGGTTAAAACCTTGGAAAATTATCAAGAAGCCGTCAAGCAATTGGCCGTTGCTGATAGGGTTATTATAACCAAGGCTGATATGGTTGAAGGAAAAAACCAATTAGAGGCTTTACGAAGCAAAATCGCCAGCATCAATCCACGCGCCGAGATTTATTTAAGCAGCGATATTGAACAGCATATTGGTGACTTATTCCGCAGTGGTATTTATGATATTGATAATAAAACTGCTGATGTCAAACGCTGGCTTGCCGATGAAGACCAACACGACCATCATAATGCCCATAATCACGAACATAACCACGCGCATAATCACCATGACCACAGTCATCATCATGATGTAAACCGGCATAGCGACAAAATCCGCTCTTTTAGTCTTACCCATAATCAACCGGTCGATTATGCAGCAATTGAAGCCTTTGTTGATTTAATGCGTGCATCACAAGGCGATCGTATTTTACGTATGAAGGGCATTGTCCAAACCATTAAACGCCCAGACCAACCCTTAATTATTCATGGTGTGCAAGGCATGTTTCATCCGCCAAAACGCCTTGATAGCTGGCCTGATGAAAAGGCAGAAACACGTCTTGTGATTATTGGTGATGGTTTGGATGAAACCTATGTGCGCGGGCTTTTTGATGCATTTTTAAACCGACCCGCAATTGATACAGCAGATAGACAAGCATTAAGTGATAACCCGTTGAGTATCCCAGGTTATAAGTTCTAAAAACTTAACTGATACTTTTTTATCATTGATAAAAAAAATCCTAGTCACAATTGATGACTAGGGCTTTTTTAAATGTATTGAGCACTTTTATGCAAAAGCATTTAAAACTTGGCATTTACCCCTAAGCGGAAAGTTCTGCCTGGTGCTGGCATAAAGCTATGCGTCAAAGGATCAAGGCAATACAATCTGTTAAATTTTGCACTGGCGTATTAAAACTTAGATGTCTGTTAAATATCGCAATATAATATTTAAAACACATTGGTGATCATTGCTGAATTTATTCAAAGCCTTATGAGCCAATTTAACGATGCTCACTTTTATGCTCCTTAAAACTCGCATGCATAGTCTCAATTTTTATATCAACATAGATTACCAATGATATTTGCGACACGGGTTTTAAAAATCATTCGCGTTTATTTAAAAACAAATAACAAAAAAAATATAATGCAATAATTCCAGAAACAAACCCATTTGAAATATCTATGATAGTAAAATATAATTCATAACCCATTTCTGAAGCGTAAATACTTTTTTTAAAAAATAAAAAATATATAAATACACTAAAATAAAATAAAAAAGAAATAATTGAAATTATTTTAATATTAATAATTATTATAAAAAATATAGGTATAAATATTATTATAAAAATATAAAAAATATTAAATTCACCAAGCTTTATTAAATATCTATTGATTAAAGAAAATAATATATATGTAACAATGATTTGCGCTATAAAAGACAGTAAATATATCAAAACTGTATTTAATATGTATGTAAATTTTCTATTCCCAGTCATATAATTTCCCTTAAATTAACTTAGCATTCCAAGATAATTTCGGATTATAATCAAATAATATTCCTCATACTAAAGCAGGTATATTTTTTTAAAGAGCTTGTCATAAACTTTTCGAGAATACGAAAGTTTAAAATAATATTTTAGCTTTGGGCAATACTACTCTTTTAATAATGCGACAAAATAAAGAATTAAAACGATATTACGTCAACAATAAATAGATATGTCCTTGCGCAAAAAAGTTTGCGACAATACCTAAATGTCAAATAGTTATTTATAGCGCGGTCTTAAAGCCATAATTGCAGCAGCTGTTTCTTCAATTGAACGGCGGGTGACATCAATAAGCGGCCAATTTTGCCGATTACAAATACGCCGCGCATAATTTAATTCTTCAGCAATTTCAATTCGATCAATATAGGCTTGCGTATTGATACCGCCATCAAGATCTCTTGCGCTGCGCACTGTTGCCACCCGATCAACTGATGCCACTAAACCTACAATTAACGGATTTTTGGCTTTTAATAATTGTATCGGCACTTCAAATTGCGGAACCAAGGGAATATTAGCAGTTTTAATACCGCGATTGGCAAGATAAATGCTAGTTGGTGTTTTTGACGTGCGCGAAATTCCAACAAGAATAATGTCTGCTTCATCAATATTTTCAAGCATTTGACCATCATCATGCTCCATTGTGAAATTTAATGCATCAATTCGGTGAAAATAATCGGCATTCAACACATGTTGCGCGCTAGCACGGCGCATTTTTACCTGCCCCAAATAGGATTGAAAGGTTGAAATGACCGGATCTAAAACGGATGCACAAGGAACACCCATTTTTTGGCAGGCCTTATTAATCTCATCGGCAATCATTTCATCAACAACCGTATAAAGCACAATTCCAGGTTCTGCATTAATTTCACTCATCACGCCACGCAGCTGCGACTCGCTACGAATAAGCGGATAAATATGCTCTATCGCCCTGTGGCTGGGATATTGGGCCGAAACTGCGCGGCCAGCAGACAATAAAGTTTCCCCTGTTGCGTCTGAAATCATATGAAGGTGAAAGTAAGAAATTGATTTAGCCACAGAAAAATGCCCCTGCTGTTGATAAATGTTAGAGTCGAGGATGACCGTAGAGGACTCCTTATCGTGTTGGGGATAACCAACAGTTTCATCCACAATAGCATCACCTGTTTGAAAGCTTTTCCACCTAGCTAATTTTACGTGGATTATAGTGCATTTTTCAAAAAAATGACACAAGATTTCCACATAAACGCGCCTATACTCAATATTTTGGATTCATAAGCTTTTTTTCATTTTTTTTTAGCTATATACACAGGCATGGATTAATTTGTACATATAGCCCTATTGAAAGTTCGAACTGTGGAAAAATGACTTGTTTTTGATAATCCACACTACTCACAGACTATAATAATAAGAATCCTCTTTTAAGAAAGATTCTTTATTTAAGAAAATAAAAAAACGGAAAAAACCTGATGACAAAAAAAATGGTAAGCGTGCTCAAAGGTGAAACATTTAGCGTACCGCCTTTATGGATGATGCGTCAGGCAGGACGTTATCTTCCTGAATATAGGGAATTACGAAAAAAAGCGGGTTCATTTCTAGATTTGTGCTACCAACCAGAACTTGCTGCAGAAGTAACATTACAACCAATTGAACGCTTTCAATTTGATGCAGCTATTCTTTTTTCAGATATTCTAGTTGTTCCCCATGCCCTTGGTAGAAATTTAAGATTTGAAGAAGGACGTGGTCCTATTCTTGAACCAATTGATCTTAATGGCATAAAGGCTCTTGAAAAAGATGAAGCGCAGGCACGCTTAGCGCCTTCTTTTGAAACGATTAAGCTTGTTAAACAAAAACTTAACGATCAAACTGCACTTATTGGTTTTTGTGGAGCACCTTTTACCGTTGCAACCTATATGATTGCCGGTCATGGTACGCCAGATCAGGCGCCTGCACGGCAATTTGGCTATCAAAACCCGCAAGAAATGCAAGAACTATTGACAATTCTTGCCGATGTTTCTGCTCAATATTTGATTAATCAAATTGCTGCTGGTGCGGATGTGGTGCAAATTTTTGACTCTTGGGCGGGAATTTTAGACGAGCAATCTTTTGAAGCATGGTGCGTAAAACCAATTTTATTGATGGTTGAAAAAATTAGAGCCGTTTATCCAGAAGTGCCAATTATTGGTTTTCCGCGTGGCGCCGGCGCACTTTATGAAAATTTTGCTGAAAAAACTGGGGTTTCTGCCTTGGGGCTTGATTGGAGTGTACCTTTATCTTTTGCAAAAAAACTGCAAAAAACAACCGCTGTGCAAGGTAATCTTGATCCACTTCGCCTTGTTTGTGGTGGCAAAGCCCTTGATGATGGTGTTGATGCAATTTTAAAAACCCTTGGTAACGGTCCATTGGTTTTCAATCTTGGTCATGGCATTACACCTAATACGCCAATTACCCATGTTGAACAGATGATTTCTCGCGTTCGCAATTTTAAATCATAAATTTGTAAGTATATTAAGATATTGATTTAAAATATTATTTTAAAAAAGCTGAGGATTTTTCCTTGGCTTTTTTTGTTGTGTCGAATTGTCACGAATTATTTTTGCATATTTTCTAATTTCTTCGCTATAATCTCAAGAATTATTCTAGATTCCTTTGCTTTTTCAGCAATTTTTTAGAATTTATAAGCCAGTAAAACTATGTGTATTTCAAAATTAGGCAAAAAAATGCAAAATGAAAAATCAGGCTCAATGAGCAAAACAACTATTTGGATAAGGGCAATTGTTTCATTACTGATTGTTATTATAGGTTTATTTCTTTTGCTAAAAATTGAAAGCCCAATGGCTCAGCTCTGGTTTAAGGCTGTCCACATTATCGCTGTTATTAGTTGGATGGCGGGAATGCTTTATTTGCCGCGTTTATTTGTCAATCATTGCCGCGTAAAAATTGGTTCTGAAACATCTGAAGTTTTTAAAGGCATGGAAAAGCGCCTTTTGCGCTACATCATCAATCCAGCGATGATTGTTACTTGGATTACAGGGCTTTGGCTTGCCTTAACGATTGGCGCATTTCATGATGGTTGGTTCCATTTGAAATTTACGGCGGTTATTTTGCTTTCCGCATTTCATGGCGTTTTATCGCGTGGTGTTCGTCTTTTTGGCCAAGACAAAAATGTTTGGTCTGAAAAAACATGGCGAATTTTAAATGAAGTTCCAACAATTTTAATGATTATTATCGTTATTTCAGTAGTTGTACTACGTTATACTTTATAATTTCGTTTTGAAATTTATATATTAATATTATAAAAGTATAGTTTTAAAAAAAAATAAGACCGTCGTGGTGAGGGGAACCACAACGGTCTATCTGTGCACTTTAATAGTAGATTTCCGGAGAGGGGATCGGTTTCTACTATATCTGGAAATAAAGAAATAATCTTAAAAATCCAGATACCAACTTAATTGGTTGATAGGTTTTATTTAATAATTCAAAAGTGGCATTTCAAAGGCATTAAAATTAATAATTCGTAACATTTTAGTGAGTAAGTTCGCTGGGATTGTTGAGTAGAACAGTTTTAAGAATTTTGTTAAAAAAATAAAAAAATATTTATTATCAATGGGTTAAAAAATATTTTTGAATTAGCTTAAGCGAATCGGTTTTTTTATGGCAGTTTTTAAGCTATGAAAGAGGTTAAAGCTTTAAAAATGCGCGTTGTAATTACTATTTTCGGATATCATAATGGATAAAAATAGCCATCTTTTTCTCGTTGATGGGTCGGGATATATATTTCGCGCATTTCATGCGCTGCCGCCTCTGACGCGTAAAAGTGATGGTTTGCCGGTTGGTGCAGTTGCTGGTTTTTGCAATATGCTATGGAAATTAGTGCGTGACTCACGTGAAACATCGGTTGGTGATGCACCAACACATTTTGCGGTTATTTTTGATTATTCATCGGCAACTTTTCGCAAGGAAATTTATCCAGAATATAAGGCTAATCGTTCAGCGCCACCTGAAGAGCTAATTCCACAATTTGGGTTAATTAGGCAAGCAACCCAGGCATTTAATTTGCCTTGCATTGAAAAAGAAGGCTTTGAAGCTGATGATATTATCGCAACTTATGCAAAACAAGCTAGCGACGTAGGTGCGCGAGTTACAATCGTATCTTCAGATAAGGATTTGATGCAGCTGGTTAATGACCATGTCGGTCTTTATGATGGCATGAAAGATCGCCATATTGACGTGGCTGCGGTTATTGAAAAATGGGGTGTTGGCCCTGAAAAAATGGTTGATTTGCAGGCCATGATGGGCGATTCAACCGACAATGTTCCCGGTATTCCCGGTATTGGGCCCAAGACTGCGGCGCAACTGATCGAACAATTTGGTGATCTTGATAATTTATTGGCAAAAGCTGATGAAATTCCGCAAAAAAAACGGCGTGAAAATATCATTGAATTTGCTAATCAAGCGCGTTTATCGCGCGAATTGGTAAAATTATGCGATACTGTTCCGCTTGATATTGACCTTGATGGTTTGTTTTTAGAGGCAGAAAATGGTCCTAGACTCATTGCGTTTTTAAAAGCCTTGGAGATTAACACGCTAACCCGCCGTGTTGCCGAAGCCACCAATTGTGATGCAAGCGCCATAAGTCCTGCAACGCTTGATATTGAATGGGGCAGTAAAGCGCATGGGCCTGATTTGGATGTTGATGAAACAGACGGTAAAAGTGCAGGGCAGGGCGATCTTTTTGGTGACCCAATAGCTAAAACGCCAGTTGAAACAACAATAAATGCGAATGGCGATCCCATTTTTAGTTTCGCGCAGTTGGCTGAAGAAACACGTCTTGAGGCAGCTTCATCAAAAATTATCTATGAAGATTATACGACAATTCGCGATGAAGCTGTTTTAAAACAATGGTTAGATCAGGCGATAGAACAAGGTTTTATGGCGTTTGATACCGAGACAACAGCTCTTGATCCAATGGTGGCAGAGCTTGTTGGGTTTTCTATTGCGCTCGCGCCCAATAAATCTGCTTATGTGCCGCTAAACCATATTAGCGGCAAAAAAGATCTTTTAAATAGTGGTGTGGTTGAAAATCAGCTTGATCAAAATATTGCTTTGGCTTTGTTAAAACCTGTGCTTGAAGATAGTTCTGTCTTAAAAATTGCGCAAAATATGAAATATGACTGGTTGGTTATGCATCAACATGGCATTGATATTACCGCTTTTGATGACACAATGCTATTATCCTATGTAGTTGATTCTGGTGCTTTTTCTCACGGTATGGATGCTTTGTCCGAGCGTTGGCTTGGGCATAAACCAATCAGCTACAAAGACGTTACCGGTAGTGGCAAAACTGCTATTTCCTTTGCGGAAGTTGATATTGAAAAAGCAAGCCAATATGCGGCCGAAGATAGCGATATTACATTGCGCCTTTGGCAGGTTTTAAAACCGCAAGTTGATGCAAATGCTCTTGCCCGTGTTTATCAGCGTTTAGAACAACCGCTTGTGACCGTTCTTGCCAAGATGGAAGAACGTGGCATATTGGTTGATAGGCAAATTCTATCGCGGCTTTCTGGCGAATTTTCTCAAAAGGCTGCAGGAATTGAAGACGAAATTTATAAGCTTGCTGGTGAAAAATTCAATATTGGTTCGCCTAAACAATTGGGTGATATTCTTTTTGATAAAATGGGCTTACCAGGCGGCGCTAAAACAAAAACCGGTCAATGGTCTACTTCGGTGCAAGTTTTAGATGAATTGGCTTTATCGGGCCATGAATTACCGAGCAAAATTGTTGAATGGCGGCAATTAAGCAAATTGCAATCTACCTATACTGACGCATTGCCCAACTTCATTAATAAAAAAACGGGGCGTGTCCATACAAATTACGCAATGGCAGCAACCTCAACAGGGCGGTTATCATCATCAGAACCCAATTTGCAAAATATTCCGGTCCGTACCAAAGAAGGTCGGCAAATTAGAACCGCGTTTATTGCAGGGGAGGGCAATGTTTTGCTTTCTGCTGATTATAGCCAGATTGAACTGCGTGTTCTTGCCCATGTTGCTGATATTCCCCAATTGAAAAAAGCTTTTGCCGATGGTTTGGATATCCATGCCATGACAGCAAGTGAAATGTTTGGGGTGCCTATTGATGGTATGCCTTCAGAAACGAGAAGACGCGCCAAAGCAATTAATTTTGGCATTATTTACGGCATATCCGCTTTTGGCTTGGCAAATCAGCTTGGCATCTCTCGAGAAGAAGCCTCGCAATATATTAAAACTTATTTTGAGCGCTTTCCAGGTATTCGTGATTATATGGAAGATACTAAGGAATTTGCTCGCAATCATGGTTATGTCGAAGATATTTTTGGCCGCCGTGCCCATTTTCCAGAAATTAAATCGTCTAAGGCACAAATTAGAGCATTTAACGAGCGTGCTGCAATTAATGCGCCTATTCAAGGGGCTGCTGCTGATATTATCCGCCGTGCGATGATCCGCATGGATGATGCATTGTTTAATAATGACTTAAGTGCAAAAATGTTATTGCAAGTTCATGACGAATTGATTTTCGAATTGCCTATTGATGAAAGCGATAAGACGATTAAAGTCGTTAAAGATATAATGGAAAATGCCGCTATGCCTGCGGTTAATCTTTCTGTTCCATTGCAAGTTGATGCTCGTACCGCTAAAAATTGGGATGAAGCGCATTAAGGCGTTTTTTTCCCAAGAGGCGTAATATTTAAAAAAACACTTGTTAAAATTTTTGGATCTTATTGACCTTTATTCCATTATAACTATAGTACGATAATTATCGTAATATAGTTATAATGGAGATAGTCATGGGAAATGAACACTCAGGCCAAACCGCTTATAAATTAGGTTGGAGTTTAAGTCTGTTAGCTTTTGCACAACTCATTATTTCATTAGATATAAATATTGTTTTTGTTGCCCTTCCACAAATTGGATTAGCGTTAAATTTTTCTGATCAGAATTTACAATGGGTTGTAAGTGCATATACGGTTTTTTGTGGTGGTTTTCTGTTACTTGGTGGACGTTGTGCTGATCTTTTAGGGCAACGACGCATGTTTATAATTGCTTTATGGATTTATGCGTTATCTTCGCTTTTAGGTGGTTTAGCATGGAATCCAATCATAATTATTATAGCAAGAGCTCTACAAGGTATCGGGGGAGCAATGCTTTTTCCTGCAACTTTATCTTTAATAAATAGATTATTTTATGAAGGTGCAGCCAGAAATCGCGCTTTAGCTATTTGGGGTGGGGCAGGAGCCAGCGGTTTAACAATTGGATCTTTAGCTGGTGGTATTTTAACCCAATATTTCGGTTGGCCGTCTGTTTTTTTCGTTAATGTAATATTAGCTGTTGTCGCGATTTTTTCTTCATTTTATTTATTACCCAATGATGTTAGTCCAAAAAAAGCTGACAATGGTGGTGCGAAAAAATTTGATTTTTTAGGGGCTGTTTCTGCAACATTAGGTATTACCACACTGGTTTTCGCTCTAGTTGAAGGCCCTGAATTAGGTTGGACGTCTGCTATTACAATAATAAGCGTGTGCAGTGCCTTTTTATTGATAATAATTTTTGTTATTATTGAGAATAAAGTCGATAATCCATTGATGAATCTACATCTTCTTAGGCATAGAAGTCTTGTATGTGGTGTTATTATAACCTTTGTTTATATGGGGACGTTCGGTGCTTTGCCGTATTTTGAAACGATTTTTTTTCAAAAAATTAATGACTATACAGCTTTTGAAACTGGTCTCGCCTTTATTGTTCCTTCTATTTCAATTTTTTTAGGAACTCAAGTGGGAGCGAGTTTATGCAACCGATGTTCGCATCAAATTGTGTTGATGATTGGTGCATTAATAGGATCTTTTGGAATATTAATAATGCTACCTGCTTTATTCATTGGCGCAAGTTACTGGATAATTGCGCCAGGACTGGTTGTTTCAGGGATAGGCCAAGGTATTGTTTGGACAGCTATGTGGATTTTAGCAGCAACTGGCATCAGACCACAAGATCAAGGAATTGCTTCGGGTATGGCTTCTACTTCACTTAATATAGGGAATGCTGTTGGTCTTGCTATTTTGATTGCATTGGTTGATTATATTTCAAATCTCCAATTTAGCGAGACAGAGCAACTGGCAAAAAACATTCAGAATGCATTTTTTATTACAGCAATTGGGATTATGATTGTGGTTTTAATCAGTATTTTTGTACCCAAAAAAAATAGTATCTCATAGCATAAAACAATTTATAATTAAACTATGCAATATCCCTGTTCATGGATAAACTTTGCATGCTTTTAGTATTAAAGCCGTAACGTGCCGTAAATTTTACATTTTGGCGTATAGCGGAGCAAATCGATTAAACTTTTAACTAAAATGCTTTTATACTCATTATTGTTTTAATAAAGTTAGTTTTTTATAACTGTTAAAATTGAGGAAGCTTGTAAATTGCAGCTTCTCCAATTATTATTATAGCTTCTAAACTAACAAAGGAAGAATAATTGAGATGATACCAAGACACCCTAATCGTGATGAAATAATGATAGAAAATGTTTTGTCTGCGTTAGGAAATCCCATTCGTTTACGCATATTGGCAGCTCTATCCGATGATCAAGAACATGCTTGTGGTGCTGTTCTTGATTTAGATATTGCGAAAAGTACCTTGACGCACCATTGGCGAATTCTAAGAGATAGTGGTGTTATATTTCAACGTCCTTCAGGCAGAGAAAATTTACTTTCGCTAAGGCGCGATGATCTTAATGCTAGATTTCCCGGTTTATTAGATATTCTTATTGAAACAGCCATATCCCAGAAAGATCAGCCACTTTCCAAAGTGACTGGCATTCATAAAAATGGATAAAGGACTTTATTGTACAAATTTATTTACAGTTTTAGATTCTGGCATTCGTTATTTTTTACTAACAATAATAATTTTTCTTGGCAATTCCCTTCTGATTTGGAAATTCTTCTTGCTTTTTTACCTTCCTCCACTTATATAATAGCAATCCCTCCTTTTTGTCTTCCATCATCATTTAATCTGCTATCTCTAGCGACATGTTGGCGACAAGTTTTTCCATTATTATTATATGAGATTTTTATGCAAGAAATGAAGCTTCAAGAACTGAAGAGCAAAACACCGGTGGAGTTGCTTGCACTCGCCGAAACGCTTGAGGTTGAAAACGCCAATGCAATGCGCAAACAAGAATTAATGTTTGCAATTTTGAAAAAATTGGCTCTACAAGATGTTGAAATTATTGGTGAAGGTGTTGTTGAAGTATTGCAAGATGGCTTTGGTTTCTTGCGTTCAGCTGATGCCAATTATTTGCCAGGCCCGGACGATATTTATCTTTCACCATCGCAAATTCGTCGTTTTTCTTTAAAAACAGGCGATACGGTTGAAGGCCCAATTCGCGGCCCTAAAGAAGGTGAGCGTTATTTTGCCCTTCTTAAAATTAATCTAATTAATTTTGAAGATCCTGACAAAATCCGTCACAAGACCCATTTTGATAATTTAACGCCGCTTTATCCAAATGAGCGTTTACGGATGGAAACCGATAATCCAACCCAAAAGGATATGTCACCACGGGTAATCGATCTTGTTGCACCCTTGGGTAAGGGGCAGCGCGGTCTTATCGTTGCGCCTCCGCGTACTGGTAAAACCGTTCTTTTACAAAATATTGCCCATGCTATTACCGAAAACCATCCTGAATGCTATCTCATCGTTTTATTGATTGATGAGCGTCCTGAAGAAGTGACGGATATGCAGCGCTCGGTTAAGGGTGAAGTTGTATCTTCAACTTTTGACGAACCAGCAACCCGTCACGTTCAAGTCGCTGAAATGGTCATTGAAAAGGCTAAGCGCTTGGTTGAACATGGTCGCGATGTGGTTATTCTTCTTGATTCGATTACGCGTCTTGGCCGCGCGTATAATACGGTTATTCCTTCATCAGGTAAGGTTTTGACCGGTGGTGTGGATGCGAACGCATTACAACGGCCAAAGCGCTTCTTTGGTGCAGCACGTAATATTGAAGAAGGTGGTTCCCTCACCATTATTGCAACGGCGCTTATTGATACCGGTAGCCGTATGGATGAAGTTATCTTTGAAGAATTTAAAGGTACCGGCAACTCAGAAATTGTGCTTGATCGTAAGGTTGCTGATAAGCGTATCTTCCCCGCCATGGATATTCTTAAATCTGGTACTCGTAAAGAAGACTTGCTTGTAACCCGTCAAGACCTTCAAAAGATCTTCGTTCTGCGCCGTATTCTTTCATCAATGGGCACTACCGATGCTATCGAATTCTTGATTGATAAGTTGAAGCAAACCAAGAATAACGACGAATTTTTTGATTCAATGAATACGTAATTTAAAAATTCCTATCATTTCTAAACTTTATAATGCCGACCTTTGGGTCGGCATTTTTGTTGAATATATGGTTTACCTTGTATAATCTATTTAGAAATTTGATCTATAAAACAGGGTTAGTTTTTGAAATTAGATGCTTGTAATATGTGAGCATAAATTTAACTATCATAATTAGTTTGAATAAACATTGACACATATGTTTTGTGCAAGAAGTCATTATTGAGGTTTGATATGGAAACGATTTTCGCGCTATCAAGTGGTGCCTTACCTTCTGGTGTAGCGGTGATTAGGATTTCAGGCACTGAAACTAGCGCAATTTTATCAGCGCTTTGTGAAGGCATATTAAAACCGCGTGTGATGCATTACCGTACACTAAAAGATGGGTGTGGTGATATTATTGATAATGGTTTGGTGGTGTTCTTTAAAGGGCCGCAAAGCTTCACAGGTGAAGATTGTGCAGAACTCCATATCCATGGTGGACGTGCAGTGGTACAAAAACTGTTGGATGTGCTTGGTGCGTTCCCCAATTGTCGTCAAGCAGAAGCAGGGGAGTTTGCCCGCCGTGCTTTTGCTGAAGGCAAGTTAGATCTAACTGAAGCAGAAGGCTTAGCCGATCTTATTGAAGCGGAAACTGAAAGCCAACGCAAATTGGCACTTATGGGTGCAAGCGGTGCCTTGGCAGAGCTTTATCGCAATTGGCGAAAGGAATTGATATTTTGCCGCGCCATGATCGAGGCTGAACTTGATTTTGCCGATGAGAGTGATGTTCCAGGTTCAGTATCTGATGAAGTTTGGCAAAGAGTGAGTGCATTAAAGCAGTCTATAGAACAACATATTGAGGATGGTAAACGCGCAAATATTATGCGCGATGGTTTACGCATTGTTATTGCAGGTGCTCCTAATGCCGGCAAATCAAGTTTGATTAATCGTTTAGCTGGGCGTAAAGTTGCTATTGTTACTAATGAGGCTGGCACCACAAGAGATGCGTTGGAAGTACGCCTTGTGATTTCAGGAGTGCCTGTTTTAATTACCGACACCGCTGGACTGCGTAAGACCGATAATCACATTGAAAAGGCTGGCATTGAAATTGCTGAAGAACACATCCTAACTGCTGATCTTGTTCTTATGCTCGAAGATATGCAAAATCCAACGCCGATTGATTTGCCAAAGACAGAGGCCAATATTTGGCATATTGGCAATAAGCTGGATTATGGGCAAGGGGAGGCTGCGCGTTGGCCCCTACAAATTTCAGCCGCAACCGGTGAGAATTGGCAAGAATTTATTGATCGACTCGAAGCGTTTTGCAGTGCGCGGGCCGGCGATGTAAGTAAGCTAGTGCCGGCACGAAAAAGGCAAGTTAGCCTTTTGGCTAGCGGTATACAAGAACTAGAATATTCGCTAGAAAAACACGATATTGACCTAGAGTTACGCGCTGAGCATTTGCGTTTAGCGGCTAATGCAATTGGGCGAATTACTGGCGATGTTGATGTTGAAGATCTTTTGGATGTTATCTTTTCCGAATTTTGCATTGGCAAATAAAGGTCGATATTCGTGTCATAATGCATAAGTGATGGAATGGTTGCTTCGCTAAGCCGATCATCGTGAGCGTTGTACTGCTCCTAGATATCAGCTAATATGGCTATTCTCCTGACGTGATCTTAGTCGCAGCAACATTATAGCTAAGTTTCCACCGCCTGCGGTTAGGTTTATCGCTATATTAATAACCTATTAACCAAACTTATCTTGTGATGTTTCACGTGAAACATTTAAATAGTTGGAAGCCATTGCGCTATTTGTTTCACGTGAAACAAAATTTCTAAGCAAATTAAATTACTAAATTCGATTGATGGAAAAAGATTTCCACCGCTATTTTGCTGTAAATGACAGCATTTCAACGCAAATCTTGAGAAGTATCTTTGCATTCACTATATTATGCGGTAAAGACTAAATCAGATATCTGATAAAAAATGGCATTCTGAAACACTATGATGTGTCATTTGGTTTATCTTCAACTGCCATCCTATCTTTTTATGCAATGCAGAGTGTAAAATTGGACCGACGCGAGGCCACGCGATGAATTGGCCAAGGTGAAATATTATGTCAATGAATTATGATGTTATTGTTATTGGTGGAGGGCATGCCGGTACTGAAGCTGCAGCAGCCTCGGCACGGCTTGGTGCGAAAACCGCTTTAGTAACATTTTCATTTGAAACAATCGGTGTTATGTCATGTAATCCAGCCATTGGTGGTTTGGGTAAAGGCCATTTGGTTCGTGAGATCGATGCGTTAGATGGCATTATGGCGCGTGCTGCGGATCGTGGTGGAATTCAGTTCCGTCTATTAAATCGGCGTAAGGGGCCGGCAGTTCGGGGTCCCCGTACCCAAGCCGACAGAAAACTATATCGGTTGGCCGTGCAAGATCTTATAGCAAACCAACAAAATCTTACGGTGGTAGCAGGCGAAGCTGTTGACATCTTAATTGTCGACGGAGTTGTCAAAGGTGTAGTGCTTGCAGATGGGCAGCAACTCAATGCACCATCAGTGGTATTAACAACGGGAACCTTTTTACGTGGACTAATCCATATTGGCGATAAAAATTGGCCTGCTGGGCGTATGGGTGAAGCACCGGCTGTTAAGTTGGCAGAGCGCTTGAACGGGCATGGCATTGTCCTTAGTCGCTTAAAAACGGGAACGCCGGCGCGTTTGGATCGTGAAACAATTGAATGGGATCGATTGGATAAGCAGTCGCCAGATGATGTTTTAGTACCATTTTCTAGCCTTACCGATAGCATTAAGACCCCGCAAATTGATTGCGCTATTACGCGCACCAATGAGCGCACCCATGCTATTATCCGTGAAAATATTCATCGCTCTGCAATGTATTCCGGTGCTATTGAGGGGATTGGCCCGCGCTACTGCCCATCTATTGAGGATAAAATTGTAAAATTCGGCGATCGCGATGGTCATCAAATATTCTTAGAGCCTGAGGGTTTAGATGATAATACAGTCTATCCTAACGGTATTTCAACCTCGCTACCTGAAGACGCGCAAGATGCGCTCATTCATTCGATTGATGGTTTGCAAAATGTTCGTATTTTGCAGCCGGGTTATGCAATTGAATATGATTTTGTTGATCCTCGTCAACTCCATCGTTCATTACAATTAAAAGCAGTGACTGGCCTATATCTTGCAGGCCAAATCAATGGTACTACTGGATATGAAGAGGCCGGCGCACAAGGCTTGATTGCCGGGTTAAATGCAGCGCGTTTTGCAGCAGGGCAAGAACCAATCATTATGCAGCGCAGCGATTCATATATTGGTGTGATGATCGATGATCTTGTGTCGCGCGGCGTCAGTGAGCCTTATCGCATGTTTACATCGCGAGCTGAATTCCGCTTGTCTTTGCGTGCTGATAATGCGGATGAGCGTTTGACACCATTAGCTATTGAACTAGGTCTTTGCGGATCAGAGCGCATTGCCGCCTATGAGGAACGCGAAGGCAAATTGGATGCCTTGCGCGCTCTACTAAAATCCGTCAACCTTACGCCCAATGAAGCCGCCCAACATGGCTTACAGATTAATCGTGATGGGCAACGGCGCACAGCCTATGATCTTTTGTCTTATAATGATATTTCCATTGCTAGCCTTACTAATATTTGGCCAGAACTTAATGGCGTAGATGCTAAAACAATTGAGTTGATGGAGATTGAAGCTCAATATGCTGTATATATGGAGCGTCAAGAGCAAGACATGGCTGCGCTGCGTCGCGATGAAAAGCTATTTATTCCTGAAGACCTTGATCTTAATTCGATATCTGGCCTATCAAATGAGCTGAAGATTAAGATCGCCGCTCGTGCACCACGCACAATCGCTGAAGCGCAGCGTATTGATGGTATTACACCTGCCGCTTTATCTTTAATTATTACCCATATCCAAAGGCAGCGTCGCAGCCAAAAGGATGTAGCATAATGGTAGATAAATTTGATCAATTGAAAGCGATATCACCAGATGTTTCACGTGAAACATTTGATGATTTGATTGCTTTTGAAGAGTTAGTTTTGAAGTGGCAAGCCAAAATAAATTTGGTGGCAAACAATGCAATTGGTGAACTTTGGCAGCGCCATATACTTGATAGTGTTCAGCTTTACCAATATGGGCTTGGCGCCAATCAATGGTTTGATATAGGATCTGGCGGCGGCTTTCCCGGCATCATTCTTGCAATATTGATGAAACAGCAAGGGCAAGGCGAAATCTGCCTTATCGAGAGTAATAGTAAAAAATGCGCATTTTTAAATACCGCAATTGCGCATCTCGATCTGCCTGCCAAAGTATATAATGATCGCATTGAAAATAGTAGCTTAGTTCAACAAGCACCAGATATTATTTCGGCGCGCGCTTTAGCTTCGCTGACCGAATTATTTGGTCTATGTCAAAACTGGCTTGCTAAAGCTAGTACTTATGCTCTTTTTCAAAAGGGTAAAAATTATAAGGATGAGATCTTAGAAGCGCAGCTTTTATGGTCTTTCGATGTTGAGGTTTTCCAAAGTGTAATCGATAAGGATTCGGTTATTTTGAAGATCTCCAATCTTTTTCCGTTAACAAAGGAAGCGTAACATGAGTGATCAGGTACGTATTATTGCAATAGCTAACCAAAAGGGTGGCGTTGGTAAAACAACCACAGCGATTAACCTTGCTACTGCTTTGGCTGCTATCGGCGAAAAAGTCTTAGTATTGGACATTGATCCACAAGGAAATGCGAGTACCGGACTTGGTATTGACCGTAATAACCGTCGCTTGTCGTCTTATGATGTGGTGATTGAGGGTGTTTCAGTCGTTGATGCTGCGCTTGCTACCGATGTTCCAAACCTTTCCATCGTGCCATCGACCCTTGATTTGCTAGGGGTTGAAATGGAAATAGCAGCGCGCGCGGACCGTTCTCATCGTTTACGTTTGGCTTTACGTGATGACCCAAGAGTTAAACATAAGTTTTCTTACATTCTTATTGATTGCCCGCCATCTTTCAATCTTTTAACTTTAAATGCCATGGGTGCTTCGGATTCTGTTCTTGTACCACTGCAATGTGAGTTTTTGGCATTGGAAGGTTTAAGCCAGTTGTTAGAAACAATTAAGCAGGTTCGTTCAAGCCTTAATCCGCATCTTACTATACAAGGTATTGTCCTTACCATGTATGATGGGCGTAATAATCTTGCTAATCAAGTTGTGGACGATGTACGTTCTTTTATGGGTGAAAAGGTATATCGTACTGTCATTCCTCGTAATGTGCGCGTATCTGAAGCACCAAGCTTTGGTAAGCCGGCGCTGCTATATGATTTGAAATGTGCGGGTAGCCAAGCCTATTTGCAATTGGCGTCAGAAGTTATTCAACGAGAACGGCGTTTGCGTTACGAAAATGCATAAATCGCGTGATTTATAATTTATGGAACATTGGTTTTTGCCATTTAGTATTATTGTAATTATTTGGCAAACTATTTTCTAAGTTTAGATAAGCTTGCGGAAAACGGAATTAATATGAGTGAAGATAAATCAAAAAAAAGATTAGGGCGTGGGCTTGCTGCGCTAATTGGCGATATTGAAGCCCCGCAGGCTTCGCCCGAAGTAGTGGTTACGCAGATTGCATCAGAAAAGCAGGTGCCAATTGAATTGGTATCGCGCAATCCCCGTAATCCCCGCCGAACATTTGTTGAAGCCGAGTTAGATGATCTCGCGCAATCTATTCGTGAGCATGGTATTGTGCAGCCGCTTGTTGTGCGCCCATTAGGCGGCGATTATTTTGAATTGATTGCTGGTGAACGGCGTTGGCGGGCAGCGCAGCGTGCTGGTCTTGTACGTGTGCCGGTTATTGTCCGTGATGTTGATGATCGCACTGCTTTAGAGCTTGCTATTATTGAAAATGTTCAGCGCAGTGACCTTAATCCAGTGGAAGAAGCTCTGGGTTATCAGCAACTGATTGACGAACATGATTATACTCAAGCTGATCTTGCCCAAGTGATTGGTAAAAGCCGCAGCCATGTTGCCAATACTTTGCGGCTTTTAAAACTGCCACCTGAAGTACAACAAATGGTTAATGATGGGTTACTTTCGGCTGGGCATGCACGTTGCCTTATTACTGCATCTGATCCATTGAGCCTTGCACAAAAGATTATTGCTGAAGGCTTATCAGTGCGTCAAGCGGAGGCTTTAGCAGCAAAAGGCCCAGAAGAAGAAAAGCCAGCTAAAATACCGGTTGAAAAAGATGCTGACACCAAGGCATTAGAGCGGCGTATTGGTGACTGTCTTGGGCTTAAGGTGGATATTAAATATAATAAGAAAGGTGGAGATATCCGTATTTCTTATAAAACGCTTGAGCAGCTCGATGATCTTTGCCAGCGATTAGGCGCACAAATTGCTTGATTTTCAATGATTTAATAATTTTAGGCCCGGCAGATAAGTTATCTGCCGGGCTTTAACTTTCCACTTAATAGCATAATTGCTATGTGCGTTCACTTATTCGTTTGCTGATTTTTTGGTATAGATAGGTTATTGATCTGCTCCCAAGGGATTGGTCCACCAAATATGTCTTGTGTATTTTCGTCTGCCTCATATTGTGGATAGCGCTTCAATATCTTCATAGCTAATATTTGCCTATTTTTACTTTGTTCATCACCGCGCTGTTTATATGCTGAAATATAAGCCATTGCGTCGACAATATCATTCATTTGAATATTGTCTAAATATCCTTCGTCAATGAGCTTAGATAATTCTTCGTAACCAGTTATTGATAGACCTAACTGCCCAACGAGATTTATGCCTCTATCATTGCGAGCCCAGATATTCGCACCAGCTTCCACTAAAATGTGAACACCATCATAATTCTGCGCAAGGGCAACCATCATCACCAATGGTCTATCATTAGCCTGTCTAAATCTAAAGTTAGGATCGCCACCATGTTTTAAGTAAATTTCAATAAGTTTGGTTCGGTATATACGATCTGCAGCTTGGTCATTGCCGCCAAATGAGTCCAAAGCACTAATAAATTCCGGTTCACTATTTAATAGCGGTCTTTTCGCCATGGTATAATCAGCGCCATTGCCGATAAGTAAGTCAATTGCTTGAACGTTATGTTGTGCCATGGCATGAAAAAGCAATGTGGTTTCATCTCCATAACGTTGATTTATTCCGTTGGGTGGAAGCGCCGCCAGATCACTTTGGTTAATTGTTTGTTCACGTTCTATTTTTTGCGCCAAATGATAGACGGGCTCACCATAATCACGAAAGAGACGATCTGATCGCGGTGTTGACTGCTTATCATAATCAAAAGCAATTTGATGAGGTCTTTCTTGTCCAAAATTACTTTTTATCACTAGACCGATAATGGTTAAAAGACTTGCGCTGATAACCAATGTGATTTGAATTTTTTGTAAGGTTGATCTCATCTTTAAGATACCCCGATTTGCAGCTGCTACATCATTGAATTTTAATCCAAATGGCCTATTTTTGGATAATATTTATTCAAAATATTAATTACGATCCAAAGGCAAAGCAGTTGGCTTGACGTATAAATAAAAGTAACAGCTGCCACGTGAATGATGGTTGATAGAGCATAAACTACATCCATTACCGCATTTGGGTTATGACCTAAATAAGAAACAAAAAGCCAAATTATCGTGACCAAGTTAACCAAAGTAGCCAAATACATAAAGTTTTTAAATGACAATTGCTTTTTATAATTTAAAATAAAGATAACTGCCAAACCGATAAATATAACACTCATATCACTTAATGTGTCAATGAGAACTTTAATCGATAAATCCTGAATACGCATATATCCTATCTGATTATAAGCTATGTGAGATAGCATTTGGGTTGCAAAGCTGAAACAGGCATTGACAATAATAAAAAGAAAGAAAAATAGTGCATAATAAACAAAATCTGCTTTTTCTTTATCAATAATAAATAATTTTTTAAAATCCTTATCAAACAGCCATTTCAAAATAATTATCACCGCAATCGTTGCTATAAGTACATTACGCTGGCATTTCAAAAAAAATGACATTGGGGTTTCAATTGTGCCAAAAGTCATGGCCTCTGGCGGAGTTGTGACGTGGATTAGTCCTAACTTGGCAATGGCTAAAATTAAAGCGAATTGGATCATAAAGCCAATGATGACGTATGTTATTTTAATTAATTTAAATTTCTTGAAAGAAAGTGCAGCTGAGCCGGATATAATGGCTATTGCCACCACAAACGCAGCTATTGTTTCTATCAATTGCCTAAAGCCATCCGTGCCACCACTATAATAAGAATAAAACAATGTCGAAAAATCATTGAAAATTATGATAGCAAGCATAAATATTAATGATGTAAAAAAGACATTAAAACTATTAAAATTTTTCCGCATAAGACTTCCTTAAATTTAAAAATTTTTGCTAATATTTTAGATAACAATAAAATTTGTACGAATACTAGATTATTATCATATTTATATAACTTCAACTTTGAAATATTATGATTTTGATATAATTTTTACCTAACATTATATAGTTGTTGGAATCAGACAAAATTGGTTTTGCGGGAGATGGTGAATGTCAAAACATGATTATACGATTCAACCCCTGATAGGCTTGGGATCTTTAAGGTTTAATAGCGCTTCGGAAGATAATTTTGCCTTACAAGAGGTCTATGGTAGTTTTCGCAGTATTGATCGAACGGGTGATCGTTCTTATTGGGAAGAACAAATAAAAAAAGCAAAAGATTTGGATCAAAGGAAACGTTATGAGAGCATATTAGTTGCAATGAAGAACTTTGATTATACTTTAATCACTTATTATTACGGTAACTGCATTTTTGCTTGCTATAAAGATAATAAGTTAGTCGAAATTGGCGCTAATGATAAATCTATTGATATTTATTATAAAGACATCAATATTTTTAAAGATGATCCTAAAAATGTTGTAGATAGATTAATAAAAGAACTGGGTGAATTTCCTTATATTGATGATCAGCAAATTTATTTTAAAAATGCAGCTATTACACTTTCTTGCTTTATTGAAGGGGTTGTTGAGGGCGAAGTTTTATGGGCTGAAGAATATTCAGATGCAGCGGAGGAAAAATCTATGGCTTTTAATATGCATATAGATATTAGTGATGAGGAATTTGCGACCTATTATCGCTATAAAGCTGGTGAGATTTAGTGATCTTATAAATGCTTTATTTTAGATATGATGCCAAACATCTGCTTAATCTATATTTTAAATATATAAAATATAAACCTTCAGATGTTTTAGCATTATTCTTAGGTTAGTACTGGTTTATAAAGATCAATTGCTATTAGCGTTTGCTACGTTTTTTATCGCCATTTTCATCAAATAATGCTGCTAATTGCTCGGTAATTGCACCAGCAAGCTCTTCTGCATCAACAATAGTAACAGCACGGCGATAGTAACGCGTCACATCATGTCCGATACCAATGGCGATAAGCTCGATAGGCGAGCGTGTTTCAATCTCTTCAATCACACCGCGCAAATGTTTTTCTAAAAAATTACCCGGATTAACCGAAAGGGTTGAATCGTCAACAGGTGCACCATCAGAAATCATCATTAAAATGCGTCTATGTTCACTGCGTGCCAATAAACGTTGATGCGCCCAAACAAGTGCTTCACCATCAATATTTTCTTTGAGCAAGCCTTCACGCATCATCAAGCCGAGATTGCGCCTTGCACGGCGCCAAGGTGTATCAGCGCTTTTATAGATGATGTGGCGCAAATCATTTAAGCGACCCGGATTTGCTGGCTTGCCGCGTTGTAACCATGCTTCGCGTGACTGGCCGCCACGCCATGCTTTGGTGGTAAAGCCCAATATTTCAACTTTAACGCCGCACCGCTCTAAGGTGCGAGCAAGAATATCCGTACAGGTTGCAGCAACCGTAATTGGACGACCGCGCATGGAACCAGAATTATCCAAGAGCAGGGTGACAACCGTATCGCGAAACTCTGTATCACGCTCACGCTTGAAAGAAAGCGGTTGGGCAGGATCAATAACCAAGCGGGTCAAGCGTGCTGTATCAAGATAACCTTCTTCAAGATCAAAATCCCATGAACGGTTTTGTGCGGCCATTAAGCGCCGTTGCAAGCGGTTGGCAAGTCTGCCAACCACCCCTTGCAAATTGGCCAATTGCTTGTCTAAATGGGCGCGTAACTTATCAAGCTCTTCCTCATCGCAAAGCTCATTGGCTTCCACCGTTTCATCAAATTCGCGCGTGAAAACCTTATAATCGCCCAAATGCTCAAGATCAGCCAAAGCATTTTGTGGACGCCTTGTTTCACCTGGTTGCATTTCAGAATCAAGATCTTCAGTTTCCGATGCTTGTTCATCAGAATAATCAGCAGCTTCCATTTCGCCGTCTTCGGTCTCTTCCGAGCCTTGTTCGGCATTTTCGCTTTCACCACTTTCGGCATTTTCAGGATTATCGGCTTCGCCTTCTTGATTCTCGTCTGATTGGCTTTGATCTTCCTCATCGCCATCTTCTTCAGGATTTGGATCATCGCGTAATTCTTCACCAAGCTCCATTGCGGTTAGCATATCACGGATAGCACGCGCAAAAGCATTTTGATCGTTGAGCTTATCGGTTAAATTTTCAAGGTTTTTACCGGCACGCGCCTCCACCCAGTCGCGCCATAGATCAACCAATGAGCCAGCTTCAACAGGGGCTTTGCGACCAGTTAATTTTTCACGCACCATCAAAGAAAGCGCTTCAGCAAGCGGCGCATCATCTTGGGATTCAATATCTTTGTAATTAGCCCGCGCATAACGCTCGCCAAGCATAGCATCAAGATTATCTGCCATGCCATCCATCATTCGCGCGCCGATGGATTCAATACGGGCTTGTTCAACCGCGTCATAAATAGCGCGAGCATCATTACCTTCAGGGGCTAATTTTGCATGAATGGAAGCATTATGCCAAGCTTTGCGCAAGGACATAGAGTCACCAAGGCCACGTGTAACGGCAATATCACGCATTGTTGGGCGGCGGGATAAATCTGGCAGCCGCGCAGTGTCGCCACTTAATGAAGGGCGATCATTGGTGAAGGTCACATTAAGTTCACGGTCGGCGGCAACAGCACGCATTGTTGCGCTAATCGCACGCTTGAATGGCTCACTATCAACAGGTTTTGTCCTATTGTCGCGGCTATTATCTCCCGGTTGTGCTGCCATGGTTCTGCGCTTTTCTCTATTCTTAAACAAAGGCTTATAAAGCTAAAAATCTTAAGGAGCTTGATTTAACAAGCCCCTTTGCCTGTCACTGTTTTATGCAAAAACGGTATTGACGATCGAGTCTGGAAGATCTTCGCCAAAGGCACGTTGATAGAACTCTGCAACAATTGAGCGTTCAAGTTCATCACATTTATTTAAGAAGGTAAGGCGGAAAGCAAAACCAATATCTTTGAAAATTTCAGCGTTTTCTGCCCAAGTAATAACCGTTCTTGGGCTCATTACTGTTGATAAATCGCCATTAATAAAGGCTTGGCGGGTGAGATCAGCAACGCGCACCATGCGGCTGATAATATCGCGGCCATCGGCTTGGGTTTTGAAATGTTTCGCCTTTGCAAGAACAATTGCCACTTCATTATCATGGGGCAAATAATTCAAGGTGGTGACGATTGACCAACGATCCATTTGCGCCTGATTGATTTGCTGCGTACCGTGATAAAGACCGGTTGTATCGCCAAGCCCAACAGTATTTGCCGTTGCAAAAAGTCGAAATGCTGGATGAGGGGCAATGACGCGGCTTTGATCAAGCAAGGTCAAGCGGCCAGAGGATTCAAGCACACGTTGGATAACAAACATCACATCAGGGCGACCTGCATCATATTCATCAAAAACCAAGGCAACATTATGCTGGTATGCCCAAGGTAAGATGCCATCTTTAAACTCGGTTATTTGTTTGCCATCTTTAACAACAATGGCATCCTTACCAACAAGGTCAATACGGCTGACATGGCTATCTAGATTAATACGCACGCAGGGCCAATTAAGGCGGGCAGCAACTTGCTCAATATGGGTGGATTTACCAGTACCGTGATAGCCAGAAACCATAACACGGCGATTAAAGGCAAAACCGGCTAGAATGGCAAGAGTTGTTTGGCGATCGAAAAGATAATCAGGATCACTCTGTGGCACATAATCATTGCCTTGTGAAAATGCTGGCACTTGCATATCTGTATCAATGCCGAATACATCACGGGCAGACACAGTAATGTCAGGCAAGTGCATGGTCGATTGATTATCCTCTTTCATTCTCTTTAATGCCTCCTTGGGCGAAAAATGATTTTTCCGCTTTATGATAAATATAGTGTTTTTTAAAACTATATTTAGTTTCATCTGCAAAAATATTGCAATAATTTGCCTTTTAAAATGCTTTGTTTCAAGAAAAAATTTAAGAAAACAAAGCGAAAGCCCCATCATATTCTGTTGATAGGCTGCTATACCGATGAATTGGTTATATCAGAGCAAGACATAAACACAACGCAGAAAATGCCGGATTTGTTACAATTTTGAGTGTTGTTGGTTTAAACCCATTTTGTCACTATATGCGCGTCAGGTTAAAGTTTTGATCTTCAAGCTCGCAGATAAGGTTTTGCCAATATTTCTTCATTTCTTCAATGCCGCCAATCGCACCTTCTGGCAATGGCGTATAGCGGATGAGCGGACTTAATATTTGCGGATAATCTAAATTGGCGGAAAAGCTTTCTATTTCTTGATAAGGATCATCAAACATCGTCTCATATTTCAATAAGTATTTTAGAAAAATATATATCCAACATTTTTTTGCTAGTAGTTCATTATAATTGGGTATTAGCTTTTTGAGACTAGCAACAAAATTAAAATCATGATCTTGCGCTATGAGATCGTAAAGTATATTTTCACTTTTTTCATTAAGGCTTTGAATAATATAAGCCCTTAGGTCTTTAACCCCAATAAAGCCGTTTTGTAATCCAAAATAAAGGGCACCCAAATCAAGGCTATCATCAATATCGTATAGGTCTTTGCGGCTTATCGTCCAATGCATGGTTTACTCTTGTCTTTTTGCATAGAGCTAAAATTTTGGCTAAAATGGCAATAATATTGGCACAAGGATAAGGGTTACCAACATTGTTAATAATGAAAAAGGCACGCCAAATTTTACAAAGTCAATAAAGCGGAAATTACCTGGCCCTTGCACCAAAGCATTTACTGGTGATGATACGGGCGTTATAAAGGCGGTGGAAGCAGCAAGAGCAACCGTCATAGCAAAGGGCAAGGGCGACACACCCATTTGCTGAGCAAGGCTAATGGCAACAGGTGCCATAAGAACGGCGGTTGCTGTATTCGATATAAACAGCCCCAATATAGCTGTAACAATAAATAAGCTTGCTAGTAACACCCTTGGTTCGCTTTGCCCGGCAAGAGAAAGCACAAAATCGGTTGCTAAAGTAATACCGCCAGTTTTTTGTAAAGCGAGTGAGAAAGGCAACATGCCTGCAATTAAAACAAGACTTTGCCAGTGAATTGAGCGATAGGCGGCATCAAAATCAATACACCGTGTTAACCCCAAAAATAGACAAACCAATAAGGCTGCCAACACATTGGGGATAATACCGCTAACCATTAAAACAATCATCACACCAAGACCGATAAGCGCATAAGGCGCACGGGTAGGTGCTGGGGTTGCATCATCAATTTCTTCAGGTAAATCCAAAACAACAATATCATTGCCGTAATTCGCAAGGCGGCGAATATTGCGCCATGGTCCGATAACTAATAAAATATCGCCCATTTTAAACGGCATATCGGCAACACTATCACTTACAGCTTTGTTGGCGCGTTTCATGCCAACAATGGAAAGATCAAAACGCTTTCTAAATTTAACGCTGGCTGCAGTTTCATTGATTAAAGCCGAGCTTGCTGGTATCATAATTTGCGCCATGCCAAGTTGTTGGGTACTATCGGCAAAATAACCACTAGCAAGACGCATTTGTTCAAGCTTATAGGCACCACAAAGACTGGCTACCGTTTCACTTTCCGGCATATTGACCACATCAAGCAGCAAAATATCATCTTGTAATAAAAGCGTATCTGGGCGCGGTGTTACTAGTTTTTTGGTAAGACCGGAGGTGCGTTCAATTGCCAAAATATTAACACCATTGGCTTGGCGTAAATCGAGCTCTTCCAATGTTTTACGAATAAGTGGCGAGTTTTTTAAAATTTTTATACGTGCTTCACGTTGATAAAGCTGATACTCCTCAACCCAATCAGCAATATGCGGGCGTTGATAGGTTGATTTTGGCTTTTGCTCTGTTCCTAAAAATTTACGGATAACAAACATATATAAAATGGCAAGGATTAAAAGCGGCAAGCCAAAAGGCGTAAAAGAAAAGAAACTAAAAGTAGGAAGGTTATGGCGAACAAGTTCGCTTTGGACGACAAGATTAGGTGGTGTGGCAACAAGGGTGAGCATACCGCTTAATAAAGCTGCATAGCTTAGCGGCATCATCAAGCGGCCAGCGGCTATATGGGTTTGTTTAGCAATACGCAAAACAACCGGAATAAAAATGGCAACAACACCAGTTGAGCTCATAAAAGCGCCAACACCTGCCACAGCCACCATTAAAAATATTAGCAATTGATTTTCATTGGAGTTTGATTTCTTCAGCAACCAATCGCCAATATATTGCACTATGCCCGTGCGCGCTAATGCTTCACCAATCACAAAAAGCAAGGCAATAAGAATAACGGCGGGATCTGAAAAGCCTGATAGCGCCTCGTTGACGGTTAAAATGCCACTTAATGGCAAGGCGCCAATCATAATAAGCGCAACAGCATCCATGCGTGGCTTATTAAGCGCAAACATAACAACTGCAAGAGCCAATAATATAAGAACAATGCTTAAATCTTGGCTCATAATCTCAGCCTTGATGTTGTTGGACAAAAGTACCTTTTAAAATGAAGCCAAAATAAATTTTGTGCCATCTTAGATATATAGCTTAATTTTATATTTCAAAATATTTAATAATAAATTGATAGGATCAATTTTTATACTGCCAATTAGATTATAAACATAGTTCAACCGGCAATTGTTAAATGTCTTATCAGTGTTTTAACGGTTTATTTCATTTAAATCCATCAACTCGCCGCTTACTTTAAATAAGATTTTAAAGTCTTGCCCTAGATGAAAAGCAAAATCTCTCATTATAAGATATAGTAAAAAACTAAAATTCGTAAAAATTGCATTTTACCCCACAATAGCTAAACACAAACAAACAGCAAAATTACCCTATCCAATATATATTTAATTAACATGACAGGATATATTTAGCTGGAGGCGCTTATATCCTCGATCTTTAATTTCTATCGTATTATATTTTGTTTCATTTGTAATAATCTGCGTCGCAATGAGTTCGTCATTGACTGCGTTTTTTATCGACACTTTAAGCAGTGCCGAAGTACAAGCGCAATCAACCGCTGTTTCGCTTCTTATGCTTTCCAATAAAAACCTAATAGCTATAGTGCTATTTTTTATTTGAATGCTGCCGTCCTTGGTGGTTTGGCACGTATGGATAGTATGGGAATGAATAACATAGTCGATACTTTCTTTTGATTGCGAATTTTGCAACAAAACCAAGTTAACCAACACCGACATAATGACACAAATGCCAAACCTCATCCTTATCTCCTTGATATTTCCAATAATTAAGTCAACCAAAGCAGATTATATTGACTGCAAATTAAGACGCTTGAAACAACTTAATTTATGAAGAGATATATCCCGAATGAAACGACTATGATGATTGATATTATAATTCTTAAAAGCGGATTTTTTCTAAAAACAGGTATGAAAGCCCATATATAGAACATAAACAATAATATTAACCCTAATAGTCCGCCTATTATTGACCAAACAAAAAGGAACGCATAATAGCCATCAAGTGTTTTACCATTGATAAATAGATTTAGAAGAATATAACTTAAAATTGCGACTAAAAAAATACTTAAAATGAATGATAAACCATCTATTAATCCAGTAAACTCACCAAAGTCACCTATGCGATTTTGTATTATTTTATATCTTTTATAATAAAAATAAAAACTAACAATATTACCAATGAAAAAATAGAAAAATTGATATTTATTTATGGTCAGGAATTCATCAGGAAATAATAATAGAGTAGGAATATTTATCAAAAAGATAAAAGGAAAAAACAAAATATTTAAAGCATAATACATTGATTTTTTCTTTCTAAAAAAAATATTCACCTATTATTATGAAAAATAGTTATTAATATAATATTTGATGTTTTTATGTTCAATTATAATGTTGCTCAAATATAGTAATAGAAATCAATAAAATATTTTCTGCTTTTAAATAATACGCCATTGAAGCTCACGGCTGATTTTGTGCTACCTGCTATATATCGAGCGATGAAAAATTATGTAGCAGATAAATTCTTACCTAAACCTTAGGTCATTAAGGAACCATTTCATTAAGGTGTAGTCCTGATTTTTGTTTAATGCCCTTTTGCTTCTTTTGCATCCAGAAATAGCCAATCACCCCAACAATAGCGATTAGCGCCGACACAATTCCTGCGCCGGCTGGCTTATGAGGCATGCTAAAACTTATGGCCCCAGGCAAGATAATCAACATTAGGAAGAGCAAACTAAGCATCTGTTTTGCAAAAATGCCCTTAGGATAGCCCACTTCAAAGGATCGTGTCTCATCACTTTTTAAGGTTATTGCAATGCTATTGCTACAGTTCGATTTAGGATTTAAGCCAATTTTTAACGCATAATCACCATCGGCAACTTCTAGCTCCACCGTTTTACCATTGCCGATTTTTCCAACAACTTTATCATCAAGATAGATGTTAAAACGGCTCGCCGCTAGATTAATACTTGAGTTGCGTTTAATAATGAGCGTTGCCATACAATTTCCAATTGAAAAAAATGATATCAAGGTTTTCATAAAGTATAAATATAATATAGTTTACTATCATTGTTTAAATAATCGCAAGCCTTTTTCTGTTAAAAGTGCTTGTAAAGGAATGTCATGGTCTTCCGCTGCTATGAAGTTCACCTCTTGGCAATCAAAGGCAAGCCCCACCAAAAATGGTTGTTTCTGCCGTGATCTCATGTCAGCAATGATCCGGTCATAAAAACCACCACCATAACCAATGCGGTTGCCGATAGCATCAAATGCCGCAAGCGGTAGCAAAATCAAATCGGGATCAAGAATAGCGGCGCTTGCAGGTGGGCCCATAGTGCCAAAGCCCATCGGAATTAATTCATCTTTACAACTAAATTGGCGAAATTGCATTTTACGGGCTTTGCTATCGATTATAGCCGGCAGGCAAATGGTTTTACCCTTCTCTTTAAGCACCAACAATAAGGGTCTTGGGTCGATTTCACTGCCAATTGGCCAAAAGCCGGCGACAATGCTTGCATCAATAAGTGACAAAAGCGCATTTGCTTCATTTGCTAATTGTTCAGCAGCTTGTCGGCGTAAATCTAGCGCCAAACGATCACGCTTGGCTAATGCTTCATGGCGTTGTTGCTGTTTTGTCATTCTATTATCCGTCAAGAAATGTTACTATCAGCATAAACACTTTTATGATGGGAAAAAACCAATTTTAACAAAATTATTTATTGGATAAGTGCCACGAAGGGCGGTAAAGAAGTGGCGTCCACGACAACCGATGGAATTTTTGATCCTAGGAACCTACATAGTAGGTGGGCGCCATATGACGAAGCCCACGGGCCTCATCAGGGACGGCTCCCTTTAAGATCATTAAGGCCCTAGGGATGCTGTTATCCTGTCGCGAAGCGCAGAACGCCACTAACCACTATAAACCAATGTTTTACAAAATGCCAATAGCATTTATATTATTTTAAAGGCAGCTTTAATGGTTGAGCCATATCTAAGAAAATAGCTAAATGGCTCTATCGGTTGATTTTTCTAATAAATCAGCCATGCGCTTTTGCACCTTGACCATTTGCGGATAAATATCAAGCGCTTTATTATAAATATCAATCGCCATTGGTTCACGGTTGGTCATTTCAAAAATAGCACCAAGCTGCATCAGCGCATTAAAATGACGCGGTTCAATTTGTAGTACCCTATTTAATTCAAGAACGGCAAGGGAAATATCATTCATCTGGATATGAATGGATGCGCGCCGCATCCAACCTTCAGCATAATTAGGATCAAGCGCTACAACATTGTCCAAAAAATCCATCGCTTGTGCATAATCTTGGTTTCGCGCCGCATCTTCTGCCCAGCCCATCAACAAATCTATTGTTGCACTACCCGATTGAGACCAAAGCCCCTGTATTTGTTGACTAATTTTTTGAGCTTCTTTTACATCAGCGCTGCGCTTCAAACTGGTAAAAAGTGTGTTTAATTCATCAGTCTTTTTAACTAATGGCAATAGATTTTTAGATTTATTTGGGTTTTCAATAGTTTGATCGGGTTTAATATTAGGGCGCAAAGGCACAACATCATCGGGCTCAAGCGGCGATTCAAGTGGTTCATGCTCTGGTGGAAATTGCGGTGCTTCTTGCGCTTGGCTAAATGAAATCATCACCGCTGATAAAGTCGGCGCAGTCAATAAAACAGCACAGCAAGCAAATATAAGATCTCGATATTTCAACTTCTTTTCCACGTTCTAACCATTGATTAAAATTCTATTTTAATATGGCTTAGTTTAAGATCAATTAAAAGGCAGTAAAATGGCATATTGCTATTAAAAGTAACCCCGCCAAAACTATAATTTAGCCATAAATGCTTTTTAGGTTCACCAAAATGTGAAGCACGCGAAACTTTAGAGCGTTTTCCGAAAAGTGTGAAGCGGTTTTCGGACAAAAAACGCGCTGTAAACAATGTATTAGGGCGCGGATCTGATCCAATTAGATCGAAATGCGCTCTAAGCTTAAAGGGGAGATAATCATAATGAAGTGGCTAAAAAGGTTGATCTTATTTTTGTTAATTTGCTATTTATTACCCATTGGTGCAAGTGCCCTTTGGTGGTGGCAATTAGATCGCCCACAAAGCTACCGCGTTGCTGATTGGACAAGCGCAAATTTCTTACCAAAACCGCAAGCGCAAGGCTCTAGCCTTTATATTATGGGCGCAAGAACCGGCGGCATGAAGGGGGCAATTTCACTTCACACTTGGATCGTCTTTAAGAAAGCTGATGAAAGCCAGTATAACCGCTATGATGTTGTCGGTTGGGGTAAAGCACTGCGCCACAATGCCTATGCGGCCGATGCCAAATGGTATTCTAATGCGCCATTTATTATTTATGAATCCCATAATAATGATGCGTTGATTGAAAAGGTTGAAGCGGCTATAAAGCGCTATTCCTATGGTGGGAGTGGTCAATATATTATCTGGCCCGGGCCAAATTCGAATAGTTTTGTCGGTAATATTTTGCGTGACGTGCCGGAAATCAATGTGGCATTGCCACCGCTTGCTGTAGGGCGTAATTTTTTACCCAACAATAAATGGTATTTTTACGATAAGGATAATAGCGACCTCATCATAAATTATCATGGCTTTGGTGGCTTGGCGATTGGCGGAAAAAGTGGGCTTGAATTGGATATTGGTGGCTTTGTTTTAGGCATAGATATCAAAAGTCTTGGCGTAAAAATCCCCGGTATTGGCAGAGTTGGCTTTTAGTAAAACTATTTTACAAGAATATAAATTAGCTTTTAAAAAAACGCCTTTGAATAAGTTCAAAGGCGTTTTTTTAATTAACCGATAGGGCTAAATTATTTTTTAGACATATCTTGTGCAACGGATAAATATAATTGTTCGGCAAGTTCGTTGGCTGCACGTTCAATCGCATCTTTTTCGGCAGCAAGATTAGCATATTCTTGCCGTGGACGATCAAAAGAAGCATCAACCGAACGGCTACGCTTGGCAACAATCTTACCATCCATATCACTAATTGTATAAGTACCTGTTGCGCGTGCAGTACCAGCTGACGCACGACCAGTACGATCGGTACGGTCACCAACATTAACCCGCACTGCAGCCAACACAGTCGTGCTGACATTTAATGCTAGCTTATATTGCGGCGCCCCGCTTTCACCAGCACCACCATTAAACAGATAAATCAAACGGTTGCGCACAATTTGAGTTGTGCGGTCACCGGCTTCGCTAATCTCAATAGACTTAAGTTTTGCCCGCATTGGTGAACTTGCATTAAGCATAGGGCTGCCATCGCTATTGCTGCCCTGATAAAGCGGTTGCACTGTGCAACCACTTATTGTGATAGCAGACACCATAAGCGCCGCCAGAGTAATGCTTTTTAATGCTATAATTGGTTTAGATAACAACATTAATAATCCTTTGCGGTACAACAACCAACTTTTTAGGTGCCTTGCCATCAAGAGCTTTTTGAACAAAAGGCAATTGCAACACAGCAGCTTCAACGGCATTCTTGTCCGCATCACGGCTAATTGTCAAATCACCACGCTTTTTACCATTAATTTGCACAGGCATTGTAACATCATTATCAACGGTCAAAGCTTCATCATATTGCGGCCAAAGCAAAGTTGCCACCATTTTATCACCACCCAAAGCGGCGTGGCACTCTTCAGCAAGATGCGGCATCATCGGTGCAATCATGGCAATGAAGAAATCAAATGCCTGCTTTAGTGCAGCCTTGGTATCATTATCAGCCGTTTCAATATTTTGCGCAACCGGCGACAAAATATTTAGCAACTCATAAAGACGGGCAACGGCACGATTAAAGGCAAGCTTTTCAATATCATCAGCAACCGCTTTCAAGGTGCGGTGGGCAGCCTTGGAAATATCAAGGGCAACGCCGTCCTGCGCAGCTTTGCCTTCAACACCTTGCAAATGTTCTTCAGCAAGTGCCACCATGCGCCAAACGCGCTGCACAAAACGGAATGCACCTTCAACACCAGATTCAGACCAGATAACATCGCGCTCTGGCGGCGAATCAGAAAGCATGAACCAGCGTGCCGTATCAGCACCATAGGATGCTAAAATATCATCAGGATCGACAATGTTAAATTTTGACTTCGACATTTTTTCGATTGGCCCAATTTCAACCGGCGCACCATCGGATAAACGGAAAGCTGCACGCTTACCATCTTTTTCTTCAATCTTAATATCAGATGGGAAGACATAGCCCGTTTCATCACGGTAAGATTCATGCGTCACCATGCCTTGGGTGAATAGACCTTTAAACGGCTCTTCAACCCCTACATAGCCAACTTTTTTCATCGCACGGGTAAAGAAGCGCGAATATAAAAGATGCAAAATAGCATGTTCAATACCGCCAATATATTGATCAACTGGCAACCAACTATCAGCCATAGCTCGCTCTGTTGGTTCATCAGCATTTGGATCAGTAAAGCGGATATAATACCATGATGAATCAACAAATGTATCCATGGTATCGGTTTCGCGCCGTGCGGGTTTACCACAATTTGGACAATCAACATTTTTCCAAGTTGGGTGATGATCAAGCGGATTACCTGGCTTTTCAAAGGTAACATCGTCAGGCAAACGCACGGGCAAATCCTTGCGCGGTACTGGCACCACCCCACATTCCACACAATGGATCATTGGAATTGGGCAGCCCCAATAGCGTTGTCGGGAAATACCCCAATCACGCAACCTATATTGTACGCGGCGTTCGGCCTGTGGTTTACCATTAAGCATTGTGCTCTCTAAACGGTTTGCCACCTCATCAAAAGCTTGTGTTGGCGTTAAACCGTCAAGAAAGCTTGAATTGATCATCACGCCATCTTCGGTGTGTGCTGTCTCGGTCACAATAAAGCTAGATGGATCTTGTCCCTCTGGCAGCACCACAGGGCGCACTGGCAATTCATATTTATTAGCAAAATCAAGATCGCGCTGATCATGGGCAGGACAGCCAAAAACCGCACCAGTACCATATTCCATCA
This sequence comes from Bartonella sp. HY038, assembly GCF_014117425.1. NCBI lineage: Bacteria > Pseudomonadati > Pseudomonadota > Alphaproteobacteria > Hyphomicrobiales > Bartonellaceae > Bartonella > Bartonella sp. HY038. Next base: position 3,073,398 of record NZ_CP059725.1, on the reverse strand, counting down.
ATACGAAATTGGCGACATAAACCGGCAATTGCCAATTTTCATCAAAAGGATGGGCAACGGTAACGCCAGTATCAAAGCCTTGCTTTTCAGCCGTTTCAATCGCGGCAACTGATGTGCCAATGCGCTTACATTCTTCAATGAAGCTTTGCAATGTCAAGTTGTTTTCGGCAATTTGCTTGGCTAAAGGGTGGTCAGCAGCAATGGCAATGAAGGACGCACCAAAAATCGTATCGGGGCGAGTTGTATAAACTTCAATTGTATCAAAGCCAGCTGGCGCATTTTGGGCAATTTGCCAACGCAACGCCAAGCCTTGTGATTTACCAATCCAGTTCTTTTGCATAAGGCGAACTTTATCAGGCCATTCCTCAAGCTGATCTAAACCTTGCAATAGGTCTTCGCTATAATCGGTAATTTTGAAGAACCATTGGGTCAATTCGCGCTGCTCAACCAAGGCACCCGAACGCCAGCCCTTACCATCAACCACTTGCTCATTAGCAAGCACTGTCATATCAACTGGATCCCAATTAACCTTGGCGCTTTTACGGGTAACAAGCCCTTTTTCCACCATATCTTGGAAGATCATTTGTTGGCGATGATAATATTCAACATCACAAGTGGCAAATTCACGCGACCAATCCAATGATAGGCCCATGGATTTTAATTGCGAACGCATGGTGGCAATATTTTCATAAGTCCATTCTTTAGGATGAACCTTATTTTTCATTGCCGCATTTTCAGCCGGCATACCAAAAGCATCCCATCCCATTGGGTGCAGGACATTAAACCCCTTTGCCCGCTTATAGCGCGCTACCACATCACCCATGGCATAATTGCGCACATGGCCCATATGGATACGGCCTGATGGATAGGGAAACATTTCTAAAACATAATATTTTTCACGGCTATCATCATTATCAGTCTTGAAAACATCTTGAATGTCCCAAGCCGATTGCCATTTTTTTTCGGTAGCGCGTGGATTATAACGTTCGGTTGCCATTGCTTTTATTCTCTTGCGAAGATTAACTAGTTTAAAAATCTGTCAATGGAGCTTCAACACACATTGTGTAAGGCGTCAACTGGCGATAGTATTTTGAATATATAGGCAATAAAGGATATCTCGATGAATGACAAGCTAGATAATCAGACTTCAGTGCAGGAAGCCCACGATGTTTGTGCGGCACTAAATAATGTGCGGGCAGAAATTTCGGCAAGCGCCAGTGAAGCCAAACGATCAGCTAGCGATATTGATCTTATTGCTGTTTCAAAAACATTTGATGCCAATGACATTCGTCCCGTGCTTCAAGAAGGGCAGCGGCAATTTGGTGAAAACCGCGTTCAAGAAGCACAAAGCAAATGGCCGCAATTGCGCGATGAATTTTCGGGTATAGAATTACATCTCATTGGGCCACTGCAATCCAACAAGGCGGCGGAAGCGGTTGCACTTTTTGACGTAATTGAAAGTGTTGACCGCGAAAAAATTGCCGCGACCTTAAGCGCGGAAATGAACAAGCAGGCACGCAATTTACCATGCTATGTTCAAGTTAATACGGGTTTAGAGCCGCAAAAGGCAGGCATTGCCCCACAAGATACGCTTGATTTTGTCAAACGCTGCCAAAATATCCATGGTCTTAATATTATTGGTTTAATGTGCATACCGCCAGCTGATGAAAATCCGGGTCCCCATTTTGCATTGCTTGAAAAACTCGGCAAACAAGCAGGCTTGCACAAATTATCCATGGGCATGTCAGGTGATTTTGAACTAGCGATTAAGTTTGGTGCAACAAGTGTGCGGGTCGGCTCGGCAATATTTGGCTACCGCCCGATGAAGAACGACGATGATGCCTCAATTGAGGAGTAGTCGAGAATAAAGACTGCATAAGATAAATGAATGAGCATTTTTGCAAGCATTGGTTACATTTTGCAAAAATGCTTTAATGGTTGCCAGTTTTGTTTGTATGATTAGATCAAATAGGGATTGACATATTATGGTTTCAACTTCGTTTTCACAATTATCAGGCGATCACCAAGATATGTTAGGACGCAGCGCAGAAGATCCCGTTTTTAAAACTTATATGGAACAGCAACGCAAACTTTATCCATTACAACCCTTGCCAGCGAATGCCACTCGCTGGGAAACAGAAGATTTTTATAGTGGTTTTAATGTTTCGATGGAAGAATATCGTTTATTCAATTATTCACATGGTGAGCCAAAGTCCAGATTTAGCACGAATGATGATGAGAAAATTGTTTTGCATATAAGCTTTAGCGACAGTGATAGTCTAATACCCAGGCAAAGACCATATAAGCATCCACTTCCCTTCGGCTTAAAATTTGGCGATACACCGCAAAATGTCGCCCAAAAACTTAATACCAAACCGCGAATGCAACTAAAAAGCGTTATGCTGCCAGGTGTTAGCGATGAAAAATATAGTATATCGTATAGGGTTGGAAATCTAAATGTTATTGCAACTTATACGGGCGAAGAAAAATTGATACGTCTCACTATTGCGTTGCTAGATCGCGCCGATATACGTGCGCGCGAACGACAACAAAATGTGAAGAATTATATCATTAACCCTGAAGCAAGCGCAGGATTAGAAATATATCGTCAGAGATTTCCAACCAAGCGTTGGCGTAAACTGATTGGCTTGGATAAGGGGTATAATGAGCAAGATATTCGTGCGGTAGAAGAACAGCTTAATATTTTTATTGATAACGTCAAGGCTGCTACCCAAAAAGCTGATGCAGAAGCAATCTATAAGGCGGTCGAAATTCTTGTTGTAAACGTCAATGACATTAACGACCGCAATGGTTTGGTCGAAACTTTGGAGCGTGATGAACTAAGCATCTTTATTGATAAGGTTGTTGCGCAAACGGGCTTTCTCATTGAAGAAAATGAAGATATTACCAGTGAATGGCGGCGATGGTAACGCCTCTATAATGGGCAATCCTTATAGCCTGTACAAATACATCTTTGGGCTGCTAATTCCGCTTGCCGCACCTGCTTTTTAGAAAGCTTGGATGCTAGAACATCCTTTGCTGATGGATATTTACTCTCAACCAAGGATATAATATGGCTCCAAATATAGGCTTTGGTATAATCCTTTTTTACGCCAAGTCCTTTTTCATACATGCCAATTAACATCGACTGCGCATAAAATGCGCCAACGTCACCGCTTTTAGCCGATTTTTGGTACCATATTGCGGCCTTCGCCAAATCCTTATGAACACCTAAGCCGAGGTCATACATTTCGCCGATATGATATTGTGCAAATGAATTATTTTGTCCGGCAGCTTTAAAATACCAATTTAATGCTTGCTGATAATTTTGTTCAACACGTTTACCCGTTTGATATTCATAACCAAGCTGAGCTTGAGCCGTTGCATATCCATTGTTTGCAGATTTTTTCAATAAAAATAATGCTTTATCTAAATCTATAAAATTGTTATAGCTAATATCATTTTCATAAATTCTAGAGAGTTCATAGTCAACCGCTGGGTCTTCGTGTTCGGCAGCTCTTTGGTACCAATATAAAGCTTGCTGCTTGTTTGATTTAGTGCCGCGTCCAAATCGATACATGTCCCCAAGTTTCAATTGAGCTTGCGCATTATTTTGATCTGCTGCTTTTTTATACCAGCTAAAGGCAAGCGCATCATCTTTTTCTATTTCCAATCCTATTCTCTCGCCTTTTTCATAAAATTCAGCAAGGTGCAATTGCGCGTTAACATGACCTTGCTCGGCAGATTTTTGATACCATTTAAATGCTTCAGTAAGGTTAGCTTGCCATCGATTGCCAAAATCATATTGCCTTGCAAGATTAAATTGTGCCTTTGCATCGCCTTGCTCGGCACTTAAGCGATATTGGTTAATTGCATCTTGCTTTAATGCGTCAATATTTTGATTTTTTTGAAAATTTTTACATGAAAATCCTTGGGCGGCAACAGGACTTTGTAAAGAGAACGCAAAACCGCCTATAACGAGCATATAGATAATATAATTAAAGCTTTTAATTGCTAAATTTTTCATCAAAATCCCCGAATATATTTTGCTTAAAATTAATTGATTGCACAGGTTTTATAATTGGTGTCTTTACATCGTTTGACGGCAATTTTTACCTTGTCAATTTGCTCAGCTGATAATTTTTTGGCAAATTTATTTTTTGCATCTAAAAATGTATTATCATTTGAAGCAGCTAAACTTGCCCACATATAGGCTATTTCATAATCTTTTTTTACGCCCCAACTATTAAAATACATGTTACTGATATTATTTTGTCCATAGGCATTCCCTTGGATTGCAGCTTGATAATATAATTTTACAGCTTCCCCATAATCTTTTTTGACCCCTAAACCTCTTTCATACATGATGCCTAACATAACTTGCGCACCAGTGCTGCCTTGGGCTGCGACCAAGCGGTAAAGGTTCAAAGCTTCATTATAATTTTTTTTAACGCCTAATCCTTCTAGATACATACCAGCAAGGTTATACTGCCCCAAAATATTTTTTTGCACTGCAGCTTTGTGATACCAGTGGACTGCTTCTCCATAATTTTTTTTGACACCAATGCCATCTTTATAAAGATCACCTATGTTTGCTTGCGCAAAACCATGGCCTTGACCGGCAGCTATGCGAAACCAATTCATTGCTTGTTTAGCGTCTTGTTTGACACCCAATCCAGCTTGGTACAAAAGGCCAAGATTATTTTGTGCATCGGCATTATCTTGGATTGCAGCTTTGCGATACCATCTTGCTGCCTCCCTATAGTTTTGCTTAACACCTTCGCCTTTTTCATATGCAATGCCCAAATTCAAATATGCCACGATATTGCTTTGTCTAGCGGCTTGCTCATACCAATATAGTGCCAGATCATAATTTTGTTTATCGCCAAGACCGCGTTTATATAATGAGGCTAAGTTTAGTTGCGCATTTACTTGTTTTTGCTCAGCGGCGTTTGAGTACCAACGCATGGCCTTTTGATAATCTTGCTTGGTACCCTTACCCATCTCATATAATAAGCCTAAATTCAACTGAGCATCTTTGTCACCTTGTTCCGCCGCTTGGCCATATAATTTAAAAGCTTCAACATCATTTTTGGGTACACCCAAGCCATCTTGGTACATGGTCGCCAAATAATATTGCGCTATTTTATCGCCTTGCTTGGCTGCTAATTCAAACCAGCTTTTTGCCTCTTTATAATCCTGTCTCACACCTTGACCGTTTAAATATAAATATCCCAAATTAATTTGGGCATTTATGTTGTTTTGCTTGGCTGCTTTTAAATACCATTTTATTGCTTCTTCATAATTTTGCTTGGTGCCGCGACCATCATCATACATGCGCCCAAGAGCATTTTGTGCCTTGGCATGGCCGCTTTCTGCTGATTTTCTCAGCCATTTTAAAGCCTCACTATAGTTTTGTTTGGTGCCTTTACCGCTTTTATATTGCATTCCTAAAAGATATTGTGCATCAATATGGCCTTGGTTGGCAGCTTTTTGATACCATTTTTTTGCTTCAACAAAATTTCGATCCGTGCACCATCCATCACTATAAACATTGCCAAGTGCATATTGAGCAATAACTAAATTTTGTTCGGCAGCCTTACCATACCATTTTAACACTTCATCGCATTTTTGAATGAGATCAGTGCGATTATCATAAATGCTTGCAAGGTCAAATTGTGCCTTCGCATCGCCTCGCTCTGCTTCAATGCGAAGTTTTTTTATAAGCTCATGCCTTTGATTGGACTGATGACATTGCTCTTGGCAATTATCGCGGGGCGTTTGTGCCACTGCAATATTATATAAAGAAAGCAATAGGCCTGTTGTAAAAAGCGCCTTTTTGGCAAAATTAATATCTAACGCCCAACCTTTAATCATCAAATAGCCCCAATCAAATAAATATTAAAAATATTTATACAAATTTCTATAATAGACTGTCATTTCAAATATGGATATTTGATGGAAATACACGAATAAATTTACATTATTACATAATGATTTTGGTCGTGCATCTTTATGGATACACTTTTAAAAAGCTAAAATATAAGTTATAGAGATGTCCAAGCATTTTAGAACGCGTTTTTTTATTGTCAAAGCAATGTCGTGCTCTAAATTCTTTATTTTGGCGCATTGTCCAAACGCAAAAGTTAAAACAACCTTTGCTGGAAATGCTTTAATTATCTTTGAAAGCGTATCTATGCGATTTTTATTTTTGGGCGACATGGTGGGGCGGTGTGGTCGCACTGCTGTTTATGAGCGCCTTCCTGGTTTAATTTCAGATTATAAGCTCGATTTTGTTGTCGTAAATGGCGAAAATGCCGCCTCTGGTTTTGGTATTACCGAAAAAATTTACCTCGAAACCCTTGAAGCGGGTGCCGATGTGGTCACAACCGGCAATCATGCTTTTGACCAAAAGGAAACCCTTGTTTACGCCAATCGCTCGGAGCGATTTTTGCGCCCAGCTAATTATCCACGCGGTACAGCTGGCAAAGGTTCAGGCCTATTCATTGCCAAAAATGGCGCACGCGTATTGGTTTCCAATGTTATGGGCCGCGTTTTCATGCATCCAGAACTTGACGATCCTTTTAAATCAGCTGAAGAAATTGTTTCCGCTTGCCCGCTTGGCGAACAGGCTGATGCTATTATTTTTGACTTCCATGCCGAAGTAACCAGCGAAAAACAATGTTTTGGTCATTTTCTTGATGGGCGTGCCAGCGTTGTTGTTGGTACTCATACTCATGTGCCAACCGCTGATATGCAAATTTTAAATGGCGGCACTGCCTATATGTCGGATGCTGGTATGTGCGGCGATTATGACTCGTCGCTTGGTATGGATAAGGAAGAACCGTTAAACCGCTTTTTAACCAAATTGCCGCGTGGGCGCTATGAGCCTGCCTCTGGTCCTGCAACGATTTGCGGTTTAGCCGTTGAAATATCTGACCGCACTGGTTTAGCAGAAAAAATCGCTGCCGTGCGCATTGGCCCACGTTTGCAAGAATCCTTGCCCGATTTTTGGTAAATTCTAGGATCAAGACCCATTAATTCTACTCTTCATCACCAATGATGTGATGAAGAGTGGAACATATTTATAAAACAACGATCTGTTGCTTGCCTTCTACCACTTCACCAATGATACTAGCGCGCTCATAACCGTTAGACAAAGCCAATGCCATAACATCCTTGGCATTTTCAGGAGCTACAGCAACCAACAGACCGCCAGAGGTTTGCGGGTCTGTGAGCAGCGCTTTTTGATGATCGCTCAAGGCTTTTTCAAAACGGATAGCATCGCCATAACTATCAAAATTGCGCTTTGATGCGCCGGTAATATAGCCTTCACCTGCAAGCTTTAACGCATCGCTTAAAAAGGGTAGCCTATCAAAGTGCAAACGCAATTCAAGGTTAGAGCCACGTGCCATCTCAAGAGCATGACCAAGAATACCAAAGCCGGTCACATCGGTCATTGCATGCACGCTATCCATTTTTGCAAGCTCCATACCAATTATATTAAGCTTGGTCATGGATGCGACCATCTCATTATAATTGCCATCACTCAACGCACCTTTTTTAAAGGCTGCCGAATAAATGCCAACCCCTAAGCCCTTTAATAAAAGCAATGTGTCGCAAGCTTTAGCCGTATCATTGCGACGCAAGGTTTTAGGCGTTGCACTACCAATCACGGCAAGCCCATAAACTGGCTCTGGACAATCAATAGAGTGGCCACCTGCAACAGCAATACCAGCTTCTGCGGCGATTTCTTGCCCGCCTTGCAAAATCTTGGCAATTATATCAGGCGATAATTTATCAATTGGCATGCCAAGGATAGCAAGCGCCATGAGTGGTCGCCCGCCCATGGCATAAATATCTGATATGGCATTGGCACCAGCAATGCGTCCAAACATAATGGGATCATCAACCATTGGCATGAAAAAATCAGTTGTCGCAATGATAAGATTATTGTCATCAAGCGCATAGACAGCCGCATCATCACTTGCTTCGTTGCCAAGCACAAGATCATTAAACGGCCCAAATTTGGGTTGATTGGTTAGCATTTTTTGTAAAACCGCCGGCGCCAATTTACAACCACAACCACCACCATGGGCAAGTTTGGTTAGGCTTACTGTTTGATTACTCATCACGCCGCTCCCATTTATAGCTAGATTTGACAAAGTTTTGGCGAATAAATGCAAAAGGCAATATATTTTACCATACATGATATTTGCTATTTTTGTTTAAAACATAGGCTCAATTTCACCTTATTAAAAGATGTAAATATTGATAAACGCATGAAAAATGACTTAAAATTATAGATTAACAACAAGTATTGAAAAAAATTGCTTTATTACAAGCATAAAATGATGTATGGAAGCACCCAAGCCAATATAATTCTTTTCTGGGATGAATTCGTTTATGAATCTTAAGCGGCGCTCGCCCTCTTTCTTTTAAGAAAAAAAAGCTGTATTGCGCTTATGTTCGAACGTTAACCGAATTAACGGTTATTTTCTCCAATCCCACGAACAAAAAGAAGAATTATCATATGAAATTGCGCAATATCGCGATTATCGCTCACGTTGACCATGGCAAAACTACACTGGTTGACGAGCTTTTAAAACAGTCCGGTGTGTTCCGTGACAATCAGCGCACAACAGAGCGTATGATGGACTCTAACGACATTGAACGGGAGCGCGGCATTACCATTCTTGCCAAGGCAACTTCCGTTGTTTGGAAAGATACCCGTATTAACATCGTTGATACGCCAGGCCACGCCGATTTTGGTGGTGAAGTTGAGCGTATTTTGAACATGGTTGACGGCGCTATCGTTCTTGTCGATGCTGCTGAAGGCCCAATGCCACAAACCAAATTTGTGGTTGGTAAAGCATTGAAAGTTGGCTTACGTCCTATCGTTGCTATTAATAAAATCGACCGTCCAGATGCGCGCGCAGAAGAAGTGATCAACGAAGTATTTGACCTTTTTGCAGCCCTTGACGCAACGGATGAACAGCTTGATTTCCCTGTTCTTTACGGTTCAGGCCGCGATGGTTGGATGGCTGAAAGTCCAGAAGGTCCAAAAGATGAAGGTCTTGGCCCATTATTTGACCTTGTTTTACGCCATGTTCCTGAACCCAACACTGGTGAAGGCCCATTCCGTATGATCGGTACGCTTTTGGAAGCAGATCCATTCCTTGGTCGTATTATCACTGGTCGTATCCATTCAGGCAGCATTAAGCCAAACCAAAACATCAAAGTTTTGTCACAAACTGGTGCACTTGTTGAAACTGGCCGTATTTCACGTATCCTTGCTTTCCGTGGTCTTGAGCGCCAACCAATTGAAGAAGGTGTTGCCGGCGATATCGTCGCAATTGCAGGTCTTCAAAAAGGTACGGTTGCAGATACGTTCTGTGATGCTGCTGTAACTGAGCCATTAACCGCACAGCCAATCGATCCACCAACTGTTACTATGAGCTTTATCGTTAATGATAGTCCGCTTGCTGGTACTGAAGGTGACAAGGTAACGAGCCGTGTTATTCGTGACCGCTTGCTTAAAGAAGCAGAAGGCAATGTTGCGTTAAAGATTGAAGAATCCAACGATAAGGATTCTTTCTATGTTTCAGGACGCGGCGAATTGCAGCTTGCTGTTTTGATTGAAAACATGCGCCGTGAAGGTTTTGAGCTTAGCATTTCGCGTCCACGCGTTGTTATGCAAGAAGACGAAAATGGCAATGTTCTTGAGCCAATCGAAGAAGTTGTTATCGACGTTGATGAAGAATATTCAGGCACTGTTGTGCAAAAAATGTCTGAACGCAAAGCCGAAATGGTTGAATTGCGCCCATCGGGTGGTAATCGCGTTCGTATGGTATTTTATGCACCAACACGCGGGCTTATCGGCTATCAATCAGAGCTTTTAACCGATACACGCGGTACGGCGATTATGAACCGTTTGTTCCATGATTATCAACCATTTAAGGGTGATATTTCTGGTCGTAATAATGGCGTTCTCATCTCCAATGATAATGGTGAATCGGTTGCCTATGCACTGTTCAACCTTGAAGATCGCGGCCCTATGGTTATTGATGCAGGCGTAAAAGTCTATCAAGGCATGATCATCGGTATCCACTCGCGCGACAATGATTTGGAAGTTAATGTCCTTAAGGGCAAAAAACTTACCAATATTCGTGCAGCTGGTAAAGATGAAGCTGTTAAGCTTACACCACCAATCCGTATGACGCTAGAACGCGCTTTATCATGGATTCAAGATGATGAATTGGTTGAGGTAACACCAAAATCTATTCGTTTGCGCAAGCTTTATCTTGATCCAAATGAACGCAAGCGTTTTGGCAAAAGCCGCGGATAAACTGATTAATAAGATTTAAAAGCGGGATTTATTTTCCGCTTTTTATTTTGCTTTTACATAAAATGAAAATTGATATTAGCGCTCCCTTAAAGGTACAAAATAACGAATTTGTGCATAAAAGATCACTGTTTTAACCCGTTTTAAAAAAATATATCCTTGCAAAAGGACTTTTCTTGGTTCAAAACACAGCTATTAAAAAATGTCATACCAACAAATATTGAGCCGTTACGGTTATCCATGGTACAATGAAAGGGCAATGAGATGAAGATTGATGCTATCTCTATTGGTAAAAATCCTCCTGAAGATGTGAATGTTATCATTGAGGTGCCAGTTGGTGGCCAACCAATAAAATACGAAATGGACAAAGAGTCAGGAGCACTTTTTGTTGACCGTTTCCTTTATACGCCAATGACCTATCCTGGCAATTATGGTTTTGTACCGCATACCTTATCAGAAGATGGCGATCCAATTGATGTGCTTGTGTGTAATACTCGGCCCTTAGTTCCCGGTTGTGTCATCAATGTACGCCCAATTGGCGCATTAATTATGGAAGATGATGGCGGCAAGGATGAAAAAATTATTGCTGTTCCAACTCCTAAAATGACCCAACGCTATGTTGATGTTCATGATTATTCCGATTTGCCTGAAATCTTTTTAAAGCAGATTGAACATTTCTTTGCCCATTATAAAGATCTAGAACCTAATAAATGGGTTAAAATTGAAGGTTGGCGTGATGAAGATTTTGCTCGTGAATTGGTTGTGCAAGCCATTGAACGCGCAAAAGCTGCAGGTAAATAATTTTTAGTCACCAATTTGTTTATAAAGCGGAGTGCCACAAGCGCTCTGCTTTTTTTATTGCCTTTGTGGGCATTCTAAAGATAAGGGATATAGGCGAGCTCAACTAAATGTATTCTGCTATGTTAATTAATATAGTACCTATGCCGCTAAAATATGGAGTAATTTTTTTTGCTTAAAATCACTTGGCCTAGTATTTGGTGTTGGGGGTAAAATGCATTTTTTACGGATTTTGGTTTTTTTGCCGTTTTTTATTTACTCGGGATTTTGTTACTCTGCTAAAAATGCTGATAATGAGGTTAAGAATAGACTTGTTGGTCAGTGCTGGAAGTATAAATATTTTACGAATGCGATAACTTTATACGAAAAGGACATTTGCTTTCACCAAGATGATATCCATATGGGTATTTACGAGTTTTATATGGGGGTTGGAATGGGTAGAGATATGGGCTGGGAAAATTGGTACACAAATGGCAACAAAATTTATTTGTTGGGGAGGTATGACGAAGACTTGGGCGAAGATCGTTGCCATGTAGAAATAAAAGATAATGTTCCGCAATTTTATAGTTGCACACCAGCAGCGAAGGAATGGTTGGAGGTGCCATGGGGAACAACAGTTATTCGCCAAAAAATCAAGTAAGCCAAAATAGAACAATAATTTCAAGTAACATCGCTTCTTAGGCTTGAGTTAGATAGGCTGTCCTAATTATCTATTTTTAACAGTTTTATTGTTTTATGGTAGTTATAATTTGTCTGAGCTTGATGTCTTTTATTTTAAAAGTGATCGATATTTTGACCGCGTGTTAAAGCTGCCAGTTTTTATCGTTATAAAGCCATTGTCAAAATTGTAGGGTTTGATTTTGCCTTGCCTGTATTTGCCTTATTATTTTGATAAGAACGTATGGCAAGATATTGATTTTAGGCGCTCTCTTGATCTTGCCATTGCCGCAAGGGATGAAATGACCTTTGGCGAAGGACCGCAGCACCAGATGTTTGAAACTTATGCTGATGCAGTAAGTGATATGGATGGCACAATTTGTGTTAAAGCTGCCGCTTACGCCAAACAGCAGGGTTGGGATGATCTTGAAGATGATTGGTTTATTCTTTGTGCTTTATAAGGCGGCGGTCAAGTTGATTTTCAATTTTGGGATTAGGGTTGCTTTATCTTTGCTGCAAATCGTAAAGACACCATAAAAGGCGATTTCAGCAGAACCCATGCGGCCATCGATTCATCTTGAATTGATTTTTAGGTTTATTCACATACTGTCTGGACCAAAAATCAAACCCTATTTTCAACCATTAGAGCGTTTTCCGAAAAGTGTGAAGCGGTTTTCGGGTAAAAAACGCGGTGCAAACAATGGATTAGAGCGCCGATCTGATTCAATCAGATCGAGGCGCGCTCTAAAAGTCAAGCCGCTCGTTGGTATTTAAGGTTTCTAAATAGCTTTTTGCTTGTTTATAGGCTGAGCGTTCTTGGGTTCTTTTTAAAAATGCTTGAATATGTGGACATTGGTCTGGAATTATAGAAGATAGCGCTTCTAACGCAAAACTCATTTGGATATCTGCAAAACTAAAATTGCCGGCAAAGTAATCATGTTTGGACAAATGATCCTCAACAAATGTGATGTGGTCATTTAATCGTGGTTGGCTAAAATTGGCTTTAATACCTGTTGTGATGATATTAACAATTGGGCGAATTATAAATGGAACCTTTTCGCTGACCTTATTCATAACAAATTGAAACATTAATAAAGGCATTAATGAACCTTCAGCATAATGCATCCAATATAAATATTGAAAAACATCTATATCTTTTTGTGGTTTGAACTGATGCTGTTGATCATATTTATTTTGAAGATATTCCAAAATGACCGCAGACTCAGCAATGACATTATCATTATCTTGTAGAATTGGCGCTTTGCCTAAAGGGTGAATCTTTTTCAATTCAGCCGGAGCCGAAAATGTAAGGGATCTTTTGTAATACTTGATTTCATAGCTTTTCTGTAGTTCTTCAAGCGCCCAAATAATGCGAAAAGAGCGAGACCGTTCCAGATAATGTAATGTTAACATATTGCCCTCTTATAGAGTCTCCGGTAGCATTGATAGTATGCCTATATGTTTAAAAGATGTCATCCATACATGATCTGATTTCAATCGCTTAAATTGGTCTTGACAAAATATATTTTATCCAATATTCTAACAATCATTAGAATATTGGAATTTATATGGTAACGAAACATCAGATAGAACTTGCATCCCAAATGTTTAAGGCTCTTGCTGATCCGTTGCGGCTCAAGACCATTATGCTACTTGCGCAAGACGAGCGTAGTGTCGGAGAATTATCACAAATAGAAGGTGATAAAATTGGCACCGTATCGGCTCGTTTGAAAGTGCTTTTAAATGCACGTTTGGTGGAAAGACGCAAAGATGGCCAAAGGGTTATTTATTCCATTGCAGATCATCATATTCTTGCATTGGTCAGCAATGCGTTGGAACATGCTTGTGAACATCGGATTGATAATCAATTAACTGATAATACAGCAAATAAAGAGGAATTTATCATGAGTACTTGTAATCATCCCCAGCATGCCAATCACGATCATGAACATGGCGAAAATTGCGGTCATACTGCGGTAAAGCACGGCGATCACATTGATTTTTTGCATGATGGTCATTTACATCATCCCCATAATGGCCATGTTGATGAGCATGTGATTGAAGTAAGTCAAGAAAATCCAGATGGTTGCCATCCAATTGCTGATCATCTTGGCCATGATCATGCCCATGTTCATGGCCCAAATTGCGGTCATGAAGCTGTACCGCATGGCGATCATGTTGATTATTTGGTTGATGGCCGTTTACACCATCCTCATGGCGATCATTGTGATGATCATGGTCCATTGGAAGTTGTTTCAAAATAATCTAAAATTTTTGTGAGTGTTGGGGGGGTAAGCAATTATCCCCCAAATGCTTTATGCGGTTAAATAGTGCCGATTGTAATGTAACAATCGCAATAATTAATCTTCTTTTGGTGGCACCATAGCAATGGTAATCCAGTCGGCTGTCAATGCTGGCTTTTTACTATTTTCAATTTCAAGTGTTACATTATAATGGAAAACAATTCGTCCCGAGGGGCGAATTTCTGCATCGGAAACGACAAAACGTGCCCTAACTTTGCTGCCCGTTTTGACTGGTGCCATGAAGCGTACCTTGTCGAATCCATAATTGATGCCAAAAGTTTGGCCTTCGAGTTCCGGCAATGCTTCATAGGCTAGGGTAGATAACAGCGAAAGTGTCAAAAATCCGTGCGCAATTGTACCGCCAAAAGGTGTTTCTTTGGCTTTTTCAGGATCAGTGTGGATAAATTGATGGTCATCAGTTGCATCAGCAAATTGGTTGATCATATCCTGGCTAACAACACGCCAATCGGATAGGCCTACTTCTTGGCCAATTGATTGCGGAATATCCGCAACTGTTACTTTTTTTGCCATAATGGCCTCCATTCAATTACCCTTTATTCAACTGCGCTCTGGTTTGCTTCACCTTATTTAGAGCATTTTTGCAAAAATATACGTCTGTTGACGTAAAAATGCGATAAATAAACAAACTAGCGCACGCCACTGCCTGGATATAGGCTGAGGGTGTTCTAAGGTGCAGATTATCAATATCAGCGTTAAAACCCATTTACATAAATATGTGCGGCCCATGTGCTAAGTCTAGATCTGTGTGCAATCGCATAGCAGCTTTATGACAAAAAAAAAACTATTTTGGCTTTTTATATTAGCAATAATATGATTTACCGAGATTATTTTATCATTATCTGTTGATTTCGGCATTATGTGCTGATTTTGGTTAGTTAAGAAGCTGTAAAAAATGCTTTTTTTTTAAAAATGCATAAAGGCATAGATTAATTTATGCGAGAATTTATCACTAGAGTTTCTCATATTGTTTAGAAAAAATATAACTATATATTTGATTAACATAACCATGTCGTTATGATTACAATATTTTTTTTGACTTCTAATATTAAATTAGTTATAGAAATGAAAAATGGGAGACGAGGAGTATTCCATTTCATTTTAAGAAAATAAATGGCGGTGATTTCAAAACAGCTTTGCAGATAGGTTAAAGTTCAATACTTTAGTTGGTGCTGCCCATTGGTTGGAAATCGCAAAATGTATTTTTAAAAAAGCTTGCATCGGGGAGCTCTTTAGATAATGCAATAGGAGCAAATTATCGATTTTTTCAAAACATAAAATTGGTAAGCGCTTGGGTCTTATTGTTGGAGAAAGAGTGCGGCATCTTTTTTGAAAATTCTCTATAGTCATCAGGAGGAGACAAAATGGGCACATCAGTAAATAATTCCACACCTCAAACAAAGGAATCGCGCAAGGCTGCGGCGAGTGGTTGGATTGGGTCAACCCTTGAATATTATGACTTCTTTATTTACGCTATGGCGGCATCATTTGTATTTCCGACATTGTTCTTTCCCGCTGGCAATCAAACAATAGGTATCATTGCCTCTTTGGCGACTTATGGTGTTGGTTATGTCGCTCGGCCAATTGGTGCTATTGCGCTTGGTCATTGGGGTGATCGTCATGGCCGTAAAAGCGTGCTCATTCTATGTATGTTTCTAATGGGCATATCGACAATTGGCGTTGGTTTGCTGCCAACCTATGAACAAGTCGGTATTCTTGCTCCTATTCTTTTGGTGTTGTTGCGTCTCTTGCAAGGGTTTGCTGTTGCAGGCGAAATGTCGGGTGCGGGTTCGCTGATCCTTGAGCAAGCCCCACTTGGACGGCGCGGTTTTTACGGTAGCTTTGCCCAGCAAGGTATTAGCTTTGGCCAGCTCCTTGCTGCAGGTATTTTTATTCCTTTTGCTTACTTTTTACCTGATGAAGCGTTTATGTCGTGGGGATGGCGCGTGCCATTTTTGCTATCCATCATCGTCATCATTGCCGGCATTATGATCCGCCGCCATGTTAATGAAACAAAAACATTTACCAATGAAGTTAAGCAGGGCAAAAAGCCAAAAGCGCCAGTCATGCAGGCATTAAAATATCATTGGCGCGATATGCTTAAAGTCACTTTCATGTCGTTAAATAATATTGTGCCGGTTACCATTGCTGTTTTTGGCGCAACTTATGCAACGCAAGCTGCTTATGGTATTAATATAACCAAGGACGCATATCTTTGGGTTACACTTTTAGCCAATATTGTTGCTGTTATTGCAACGCCTTTCATGGGCATGGCATCGGATAAATTCGGCCGCCGCCCCGTTGCAATTATTGGTATTGTTGGCTCTGGCGCTATGTCTTATTTTTTCTTGAATGCGATCAGCCAAGGCGACCTTTTTACCGCAATCATTTATGCAATGGTTGGTTGGGGCTTTATCTATCAAGGTTTTAATGCGGTTTATCCTTGCTATTATCCTGAACTTTTCCCACCTGAAGTACGTGTTTCAGCGGTTGCTATTGCCAATAATATTGGTGTGCCTGCTGCGTCTTTCATGGCATCGGTTTTTGTTTGGGTGGCTTCGCCCGGATCTGCAAATATTGCTTTAACAATTGGTCTATTTAGCTTTGGTATAACATGCCTATCTGGCTTTGCGGTTTTCGTTTCACGTGAAACCTATCGCCTTCGTGGTGAAGATCTTGGTAATCCTGATGCGCAGCCAGTTGATGGGGAAGAATATGAAAAAGCCCGCACTAGCTCTGTTTTACGTATCGTTAAACCAGCCTGATCGCTTAAAATCAAGCAAGCATTTCGATTAACCAAGTGAAATGCTTGCTTACAAAGCTCAATATTCAGTTTGAATCAGCATATGATTAAAAAATAACTTTTTTAAATATGGGAGAAATGGCATGAATAAAACAATTGGCAGTCTAGCCGATGCTGTCAAAAATATCCATGATGGCGCAACCGTAATGATTGGCGGATTTGGCGGTTCAGGTGCACCAATTGAACTTATTCATGCGTTGATTGATAAGGGCGCAAAAGACCTCACCGTTATCAATAATAATGCCGGCAATGGGCGCATTGGAATTGCCGCAATGATTGATGCTGGCATGGTCAAAAAAATGATTTGTTCTTTTCCGCGCTCGTCTGATCCGCGTGCCTTTACCGATGCTTATCTTGCGGGCAATATTGAACTTGAACTTGTACCACAAGGCACATTAGCTGAACGTATCAGAGCAGGGGGCGCAGGTATTCCTGCTTTTTATACACCTACAGCCTATGGCACGGAATTAAGTGAAGGCAAGCCAATTGCTGAGTTTGACGGTCGGTTTTATGTACAAGAACGTTGGCTAAAAGCTGATTTTGCACTGATTAAAGCAAAATTTGGTGATGAGCAGGGCAATCTTACCTATAATAAGGCCGCCCGCAATTTTAATCCGCTTATGTGTATGGCGGCGCAAAATACCATTGTTCAAGTATCCCAAATTGTAACTGCTGGCGAAATTGATCCTGAAGATGTGATAACACCGGGAATATTTGTCAATGCTGTTGTGGAAGTGCCCAATCCTCAACAGGAAGAAGAATTGATCAGAGCAGGAGTGGTATATCAATGAGCCTTAATGTTTTTGATGAAATTAAATTATCCAATGCGCAAATTGCATGGCGTGCCGCTCAAGATATTATGGATGGTGCTTATGTTAATCTTGGTATTGGCTTTCCTGAAATGGTGGCGCGGTATCAGCCAGCCGGTCGGCAAGCAATCTTCCACACCGAAAATGGTGTTTTAAACTTTGGTGAAGCGCCACCAAAGGGTAGTGAAGACTGGGATCTGATTAATGCTGGCAAAAAGGCCGTGACGCTAAAGCCGGGTGCTTCTTTCTTCCACCATGCCGATAGCTTTGCCATGGTGCGTGGCGGCCATCTTGATGTTGCTATTCTTGGTGCCTATCAGGTGGCACAAAATGGCGATCTTGCTAATTGGCGCGTTGGCAGCAAGGGCGTGCCGGCAGTTGGTGGTGCTATGGATCTTGTTCATGGTGCAAAGCAGGTTTTTGTTATTACCGAGCATGTTACTAAAAAGGGTGAGCCCAAATTGGTTGAAGCTTGCACCTTTCCGCTTACCGGTGTGCAATGTATTACCCGTATCTATACCAGCCACGCGGTTGTTGATGTGGTTGATGGTCATTTTGTTTTGCGTGAAAAACTAGCCAATATGTCGGTTGATGATTTACAAGCGATGACCGGTGCTAAGTTGCATCTTGATGGTGATGTTAAAGAATTAATTGTACCAGAGGTTGGGGAATAAAATGGGCGACGCTTTTATTTGTGATTATATTCGTACTCCTATTGGCCGTTTTGGTGGTGCTCTTGCCCCTATGCGCCCCGATGATCTTGGTGCGCTGGTGCTAAAAGCTTTGATGGAAAGACAAACCTCAATCGCCTTTGACGAAGTTGATGATGTTATTTTCGGTGGCGCCAATCAAGCAGGCGAGGATAACCGCAATATTGCCCGTCAGTCGCTTTTATTAGCTGGAATGCCAGTTAATGTCAGTGGCACAACAATGAACCGCCTTTGTGGTTCCGGTATGGATGCGATTATTGCGGCTTTCCGCGCGATTAAGTCGGGTGAAGCTGATCTTATCATTGCGGGCGGCGTTGAAAGCATGTCACGCGCGCCTTTTGTTTTGCCAAAGGCTGAATCAGCTTTTTCCCGTAAGGCGGAAATCCATGATACAACTATTGGTTGGCGTTTTGTCAATCCAGTGATGAAAGCGCAATATGGTGTGGATTCAATGCCGGAAACCGGCGATCATGTGGCGATTGACTATCATATCTCCCGCGAAGATCAGGATCACTTTGCCATGCGCAGCCAAGAAAAAGCAGCAATTGCTCAAAATAATGGTCGCCTTGCCAAGGAAATCATCGCAGTAAGTGTACCGCAGGGTAAAAAAGAACCGATCTTGGTAAGCAAAGATGAACATCCGCGTGCAACATCATTGGAAGCATTGGCCAAATTAAAAACCATTAATAAAATGGCAGGCGCTACAGTCACGGCAGGCAATGCGTCGGGCGTTAATGACGGTGCGGCAGCACTAATTATTGCATCAGAAGCTGCGATTAAAAAATATAATCTTAAACCATTAGTGCGCATTTTAGGCGGTGCTATGGCTGGCGTGCCACCGCGCATTATGGGCATTGGCCCAGCTCCTGCGACACAAAAATTATGTGCACGCTTAAATATCGCGCCGCAAGATTTTGATGTTATTGAGCTTAATGAGGCTTTTGCCAGCCAAGGCATTGCGGTGTTGCGTGAACTGGGTCTTGATGAAAAGGCTGATTACATTAATCCCAATGGTGGTGCTATCGCCCTTGGTCATCCGCTTGGCATGTCGGGCGCGCGCATTACTGGCACGGCTGCACTAGAATGTGCGCTTAACAATAAAAAGCTTGCTCTTGCCACCATGTGTATCGGGGTTGGCCAAGGCATCGCTATCGCGCTTGAAAAAGTGTAAATTTGTTTGCAATAAATAATGTTTAAAAATAATATTCTAGGCTAAGTTGTTTGCCAAAACTAAAACAGCTTAGCAATCCCACCTTTTGCAGGTTTTTAGGAGTGATGTGATGAAGACTTCCATAGCCACTGTATCCATTTCTGGAACCCTGCCGGAAAAATTGGCCGCTATTGCCAAAGCAGGTTTTGACGGGGTTGAAATATTTGAAAATGACTTTCTAACCTTTGATGGTAAGCCCGAAGATGTAGGCAATATGGTGCGCGATCATGGCTTGGCCATTACGCTCTTCCAGCCTTTTCGTGACTTTGAAGGCATGCCTGATCCTTATCGTCAACGTGCCTTTGATCGCGCTGAAAAAAAATTTGATATTATGCAGAAATTGGGTGCTGATATGCTATTGGTGTGCTCCAATCTTTCGGCTGTTTGTCTTGGTGGGATTGAACGCGCCGCCGATGATTTTCGTGAGCTTGGTGAACGAGCCAAACAAAGAGGCATAAAGATTGGTTTTGAAGCCTTGGCTTGGGGCAAGCATATTTATGACCACCGCGATGCGTGGAAAGTAGTGCAGCAAGCAGATCACCCTAATATTGGACTTATTCTTGATAGTTTTCATAGTTTGTCACGCGGTATTGATAGTCAAACGATAAAATCAATCGATAAAGATAAGCTATTTCTTGTGCAATTGGCGGACGCACCACTTTTGGATATGGATCTGCTTTATTGGAGCCGGCATTATAGAAATATGCCGGGTGAAGGTGATCTAGCGGTTAAAGATTTTACCGCTGCTATAACTGACATTGGCTATGATGGTTATTTTTCACTAGAAATATTTAATGATCGCTTTCGTGGCGGTTCACCATTTTTGATTGCTCATGATGGTCATCGTTCATTGCTTAATCTTGCCGATAGCGTACGGCGGCAAACCCATTCTAAAACGTTACATTTAAAAAAAATGCCGGCGCCTATTAAGGTAAATGGTATTGATTTTATTGAGTTTTCAACCGACAACAAACAAGCTAGTGCGCTTTTTTCATTGCTTGCCCAATTAGGCTTTAAAAAGAGCGGCCAACACAAAACCAAAAATGTTGATTTATTCACCCAAGGCGATATCCGCCTCATCGTTAATCGCGATGAAAATGGATTTTCTAATTTATCTTTTGTGATGCATGGCACTATGGCCTATGCTGTTGCCTTAAATGTTGATGACGCAGAGGCGGCGTTCAAACGCGCTGTTGCATTGGATAGTGTGCCATTTGAACAAGCCGTACCTGACGGGCAGACCAAAATTCCAGCTATTCGCGGTGTTGGCGGTGGCATTATCTATTTCATTGATGATAAATCCGGACTGAAAGACTTCGCAATCAATGATTTTGAACCTGTGGTGAGTGATAATAAGGTTGCTACGGCCAGAACAAGTTCAAAAGATGCAGAGATAATTGATGCAAATTTAATTGATGCTGGGCTCTTGCATATCGACCATATTGCGCAAACGGTTGATTTTGATGAGATGCTGAGTTGGGTATTGTTCTATACATCCATCTTTGATGTGCAAAAAACGCCCGCCGTCGATATTATTGATCCATCAGGTATTATTCGCAGCCAAGTCATAGCCAATGAGGCAGGGAGTTTGCGTATTACCCTTAATGGTGCAGAAAACCGCCATACTTTAGCGGGGCATTTTATTGCCGATAAATTTGGCGCAGGTATTCAGCATATTGCTTTTTTAACCGATGATATTTTTAAAACGGCAAAAACTTTACGCCACAATGGTTTCAAGACATTGAAAATATCGCCTAATTATTTTGATGATGTTGAAGCACGATTTGGTCTTGATGAGGCTTTTTGCCAAAAATTGCGTGAAAATCATATATTGTTTGATAGCGATGAAAACGGCGATTATTTTCAGCTTTATAGTGAAACTTATGGCGAGGGTTTCTTTTTTGAAGTTGTGCAACGCCAAGCTAAAGGTGAAAACAGTAAAAAGCCTTATGATGGCTATGGCGCAGCTAATGCAATTTTTAGAATTTCTGCCCAGAAAAAGCAGATTACTCCGCGTGGGATGCCAAAAATTACCGCTTCGCCAAAGGATTAAATCATTTTTAAAAAGTAAGTTGATCCTTTGCGCTAAATTATCATCTGAGAATTTCAAATACCTTGTGTCATAGATTTGTAATCCTAGTCAATTAAACTTGCTCCAAATATAGTTTTCATAATATAGCTCTTATATTCAAATCCAATGTATTTTTACTACTTTAATGTTTTATTGTGAAGACTATTCCATTTAATTGTACAAACGGGGTGTTTGATGAAAATATTAAAGCAATTCAAAACAATTGGTATTTTAGCTTTAGGGCTTGCGGCATTAGCAGGGATTAATTCTTCATCGGCTGAAAAATTTACTATCGGAGTTATTTCTGATACGCAAAATTATAATGATATAACCATGGCACAGCCACGCGGTGTCAATACATTTATTCAACAAATGCAATATATTGCTGACCAAAAGCAGGAAAAGAATATTGTTTTTGTTAGCCATATTGGTGATGTCGTTCAACATGGTGATGGGCAATTCCGCACCGGCATTGTTGGCCAATATACCTATTGGGATACCAGAAGCGAATGGGATTATGCGAATATTGGCATATCCGTTCTTTCAGAAAGTGGCATCCCCTTTTCAATTGTCCCAGGTAATCATGATTATGATAATTACTCTTGGTATGATGGTTTTAATAGTCCAGGTAAAAACCGTCCACTAAAACTGGGTTCCGTCTTTAATCTTTATTTTGGCCCGCAATCGCGCCACTTTGTTGGTAAGGACTGGTATGGTGGTGCTTATGGCGGCGGTCTTAATAGCTTTCAGATTTTTGAAGCTGCTGGCAAGAAAATGCTGCATATAGGCTTGGAGCAAGAGCCAAGCGCCCGCGTTTTGGATTGGGCACAAAGGGTGGTTGATACTAATCCCGATATGCCGATTATTGTCACTACTCATGAATGGATAGAACCGAATTTCAAAGGTAAAACAGATCGTTCTAATAATTATAAGAATTATTTTGAAGGAACAGACCACTTACCGCCGGATGAAATTTGGGATCAGTTCATTCGTAAGAATTCCCGCATTTTTATGGTGCTATCGGGTCACCATTATACACCACCAGTAGCAGGTGTTTCCAATGGTCAGAATATGCGCGTTGATAAAAATGAAGCTGGTTTTCCTGTTTATCAATTAGTACAGGACTATCAAGGCAATACCGTAGGCCTTGATGGTAAGCCTGAAACCGCTAATGGCGGTGCGGGTTGGATGCGCTTTATTGAATTTGATACTAAAAGGCAAAAAATCCATTTTTATACTTATTCAACTCTTTTGAATAAATATGCTGGTCGCGATGGTGAACATACATTTGGTCAAGATCCAAGCTTTTCAGATTTCGAGATTGATTTTCCACCGCAACTTGCTGATCCAATAAAATTGAAACGCGAATTTTAAAAAGCGCACTAATCTTTATAACAACCTATAAAAGGCTATTTCAATTATAGAAATAGCCTTTTTAATTTTAATGCATATTTAAAAAACTTATTTTTTCCGCGCAAAAGCACCTAAAAATGCAAGAAAAGCAAAAAAGAGTGACGCGATTGCATTCATGCCTGCCATAGAGATACCAAAAATTTGAAAGGCTGCGTCAGAGCAGGACACAGGGCGTGTTGCATTTAAGCGACTTAATAATGTTGATGCATCGCTGCCAATAGAAAGTTGTGAGCTTGAGCAATCGCTTGGTCCTTGCCAAAA